>JAQBVM010000038.1 GCA_027623095.1 Verrucomicrobiota bacterium | reverse complement strand
GTCAGCACAATCCCCAAATCCCTTTCCAAGCCCTCGTCAAGCACCGCTCCAAATAAAAAGACCGTGGCCCTTGGGGTAGCCCCATTTGAAAACTCGCGCGCTTTGTGGCCGTGAACACCGAACATTCAACGTCCAACGCCGAACATCGAATGACGTGCGAGTGTCAGTCCTCACTATTGACACATTTCTGCGAACAATGTAAGCAGTTCGGCGTGCCACGGAAACTGCGCATGGAGTATTCGGGGGCGATCTGCCACGTCATGAATCGAGGAGATGGGTGGGAAGACATTTTCAGAGACGAACAAGATCGGGATAAGTTTCTGCCGACATTGACCGAATCTTATCTGGAAACTCGATCGAGTGGGGCCTCATCATTACGGAGCCCGATCGACAAGAGACCGGCAAGAGAAAGCCGAGAGGATGGTGAGCGCTGGCTTAAAGAAGTTGAAGTGGGAGGAAAACGAGCTTTTGGTACGCCTAAGGAGATCCCGGAAGAATCACACTGGCGCTGGATTTGAGCGAAGAAACGACGATGAGCTTGAAGCGGATCGCCCCATCAAACCTGATAGGTGAGCGGGCCAGCCAAAAACGAGGTTAATCGACAACCGTGGGAGGAGCGATACAACGAACGTTTTCTCGTTAGAGTAAGGCTGGATTCAGAGGATCTGAGTTTACAGTTGCGAATCCAGTTATGAAGAATCACGTTCGTTTGTTGGCAACACTTCTGTCGGCTTTCGGCGTGCATTACTTTCCGATTTCGACGCTCACGAAATTCGCGGCTTCGTCCGTGCTTCCACTGCCCTTGTACTTTGCCATCTGTGGATAGGGGAACAACGGACGTGTTCGAACGATTTTACCGTTCTGATCCCGGCCTTCGGCGATGAGTTTCTCCGGCACCGTGCCTTCCTCCACCCAACGAAGGATCGCCTCCAATTGCCCGGTTGGCGTCGGACCGGCGCCACGGAAACCGTGATCGACGCCCGGTGCCAGGAACAATCGCGCAAACTCTGCTGTTTTCTCCACGCCGCCCATTCGTTGCTGAACACGTTTGTAGTAGTCGATGGTCCCCTGCGCCGGAATGAGTTGGTCGGCCAGCCCGTGAAGAATAATCACCTTCCCGCCCCGCTCTCGAAAGGGCTCAAGGTTCGGGTCATCAGTGCCGATGACCGCGCCGTACTGCTCGACTGATTGCCTCCAATAAAACTCAAAACCCGCCGGCGTCAGCGTTGTCCAGTCCCACTGTGGATCCTGAATCAGGAAGAATCGGAACCATTCCAGAGGGATTATGAATGGCTTTCCCGTCAATGGCGAACCACTTGTGTTGGCGAGAGCAAAGAGGTCCGTTCCGCGCGCCAGGCCATGCCAAAGAAAGTTTCCGCTTAGTCCCCGCGGTCCCTCCCATATCTTCCGAACTACTTCGGCGTCGGCTTCCGTAAACGTGCTGTCGTTAACGTTCGTCCCCACCAGCGCTCCAGGGTCGTAGTCACATCGCGTCGGTTCATCGATCACGTCATCTGTAACCCCGTCCAACGGATCGCAGGCTGCCACCGCCGCGGCTGTCGCCGCATCAAGCTTGGCCTTCGGGACGAAATTCTGGGCGGCAACCATCACCACCTGAGGCCAGAGATCAGCGGGCAAAAACCGGTGCCAGTTGATCGCCGGACACGCGGATATGATCCCGTTATAGTCATTGGGGTAGCGTTGCGCCTCCATCAATCCCTGGCGTCCGCCCGTCGAGCTGCCCACGAAATAGGAATACTTCGGAGCCTTGCCATAGAAAGCCCGCGTCAGCGCCTGGCCCACCACGGTCATTTCGTGGATGCCAAGGTAGGCGTTGTCTTGAATCGCCTGCCAATTGAGCCGTCCGTTCGCGTCGAGCGCGAAGCTGCCGCTCCCCCCCTCATGGCCGGTGTCGGTGGCGCCTGCCGCAAAACCCTGAGCCACCGATCCGCGAAGACTGCTGGCGCTCCCTCCCGAAAATCCGCCGCCGCCGTTGCCTCGAAACCTTCCGTTCCAGCCCTTGACGGGCAAGGCAATGAACACCTTGATACGATCTCCAGACGGCGGGTGCGTGACCGTGGCCGTGACGCGGCACGAACCGTCCGAGGGGTCGATCGTCGTGGAATCAATCGTGGTGTTGGGAAGCGTAACTTCGGTCAGACTTTCGCAGGGGCACACCGGATTGGCGTCCAAGAAGAGTGGTTTTGGCGGAACCTCAGCGGCTTGGACAAAAGCGACAGCTACCGAAAACGCTGTGGCAAGAATAACACTTGTTTTGGGTAGGCGAAACAACCGTAAGGAAAGCTTTTCTTTCATGGCAGAGCTGTTTGTTAATCGAGAGACGAGGTATAAGCAATGGCGGACTTCGTAACTGCACCAAACCTGGAGAAGGGCTCGGTGTCTCGCATTGTCGAAACATATGGGGCGAATCCCTTCCCCAAGGGAGATTCTCCGCGGGGGTGCACAAGGTTGATCTCAAGTCCAATCAGTTGCGCTGCCTGCACAAATGCTCCGGGCAGAAGTTCCCAACGCCGGTGCTTATGCTTGCGGCAGCCGCGCGGCAGGTGAAGCCCACGCGCGCGTTAATCGACGAAAAACGGGGCTTGCCAAGTCAGAGGGGGGTGACTAACCTGCCCGTCCTTTTTAACCGTCTCTGGAAGAGGGCGGCGCGAGAGCGTGCTATTTTCCGGAGGATTTTGGAACAGAGTTAATTTATGTCAGTTCGAATCCGTTTGAAGCGAGTCGGAGCAAAAAACTCTCCAGCATATCGTGTTGTCGTGACCCATAGCAAGGGTCCGCGAGATGGCAAATTTATTGAAGAAATCGGCACCTATCAGCCAATCAAGAAGGAAAACAAGTTCGCAATCAATCAAGAACGAGCTGATTACTGGCTTAGCAAGGGAGCGCAACCTTCGGAGACTGTTGCGAGTTATTTGCGCAGACTGAAGCGAGTCGCGGGAGCTGCGTGACAGTGCATTCCCGTGTATGCAAGCATTTTTGGATTATGTAGTTAAGGGACTTGTCGAACGCGCGGACGCGGTTACGATCACTCCGGTGGAGCGTGATGGAATGACCGTGCTTCAGTTGCGGCTGCATCCGACGGACATTGGCAAGATCATTGGTCGCAAAGGCGCGACGATTCATGCTATACGGTCACTTCTCCAAGTGGGTGGCGCAAAGAAAGGTTTGCGTTGCACGATTGAGATTGTGGAAGAAAGACCGGAAGAAGGATCGGACTCCCCATAGATTGGCCCGGATTGGAAAGCTTGGGTTGGAATTAGATTGAACGCGGCTTTCTTGATGCGTGGCAGCCATGAAAATCGACGTTTTAACTCTATTTCCTGGAATGTTTTTCGGCCCGCTTGATGAAAGCATTATCAAACGGGCGCGAGAGCGAAAGCTGCTGGAACTTAGCATCCACAATCTCCGGGATTACACCCATGATCGCCACAGAACGGTGGATGATAAACCTTTTGGAGGCGGCCCGGGGATGTTACTGAAGCCGGAACCGATCTTTGAAGCAATCGAAGACCTAGCGAGTGACGACACGCATGTGATCCTGCTGACACCTGCTGGTCGGAAGTTGAACCAGGAGCTGGTCAGGGAATTGTCCGCGCTTTCACATATTCTGCTGGTGTGCGGAAGCTACGAGGGATTCGACGAACGTATTCGTGAATCGTTAGCGGACGATGAAATATCGGTGGGAGACTATGTTTTGACGAACGGAGCTCTGCCAGCAATGATCACGATTGACGCGGTGACACGGTTGCTTCCGGGGGCGCTTGGCGATCAGGAAAGCGCCTCGGACGAATCGTTCAGTTTCGGCGTGCTCGAGTATCCGCAATACACACGGCCCGCCGAATTTCGAGGAATGAAAGTTCCGGATGTTCTACTGTCCGGGCATCACGCAGAAATCACAAAGTGGCGCCGAGAACAAGCGCAACTGCGAACCGCAGAGCGCAGGCCTGATTTGTTAAGCAGACGGAATATGGCGAATGCAACGCCACAGAATTAAGTATAAGTTATGAGCCAAGCGATATTTGAAAAAATAGAATCCGAGCAGTTTCGGAAAGAACCGGCGATTTTCGCGGTGGGTGACACTGTGAAAGTTCACACGCGGGTTGTTGAAGGAGAAAAGGAGAGAATTCAGGTTTTCTCCGGGATTGTGATTGGACGGCGGGGCAGAGGTTTGAATTCCACATTCACAGTCCGCCGGATCAGCTACGGCGAAGGCGTCGAACGGGTATTTCCCGTGCATTCCCCGCGCGTCGAGAAGGTGGTTGTCGAGCGCAAAGGCACCGTCCGACGGGCGAAGCTGACCTACCTGCGAAAACGAATCGGAAAGAGCGCGACCGCTGTGAAGGAGAAGGGAGCGCGCGCATCCGCCCGCTAGATCCAGCATGCATTGTATCGTCTCGGCCGGTCCAACTTACCAGCCGGTGGACGATGTCAGAAGGCTGACCAATTTCTCGACCGGGAAACTTGGGACTGAATTGGCGGCTTATTTGGCGTCGCAAAGTCATCGCGTAACACTGTTACGAGGTTACTACTCTATTTTCAGGGAACGACCGAATTGCAGTCAGGTTATCGAGTTCACAACTCCCGAGGATCTGCTGAATCGTTTCGCTTCTCTCTCCGGAGATTCCGTCGATGCGGTTTACCATGCGGCTGCGGTCGGAGATTTTGAGTTTGGCAAGGCTTGGATACGTTCACCGACAGGAGAAATGAAGGAGGTCCCGGCGAAAAAGCTTCCATCGCGCCAAGCGGGGCTTCTTGTGGAACTGAACCCCACTCCGAAGATTATCAAACATCTCCGTGCCCTTTTCTCTGAAACTCGGCTGGTAGGGTGGAAATATGAGATCGATGGCACCCGAAATTCCGCAATCGATCAAGGAAAACAACAGATTTCAGAGAATCGAACAAACGCGTGCGTTGTCAACGGACCTGCTTACGGAGCTGGATTTGGAATCGTGACAGACTCCGGAATTTACAATCACCAACCGAATTCGGAAGCGCTGTTCCGTACTTTGGAAGAGAATCTCCGATCTATGCAAAGATCAATTTGATTTCCTCCGCTTCACTTTAAGAAGCGCCATGGAGTGAGCCAAAGCAGCATTGACGGTGGCGATCTCTTCTTCATTGAGCTGCTCTCTTAAGCGCGCTTCAGCCTGTTTTCTCGCTTCCTCCGCTTTGGCCTCGTCGATGTCGTCTTCGTCAACCGCCATATCGGTAAGGACTGCGACACGCTCCGCCGTGATTTCCACAAAACCATCTCCGACCGCAAATGAACGGTCCTTGCCGTCTTTTCGAACCAAAACTTCTCCGGCGACAATTTCAGTCATGAGGGGAACGTGCATCGGAAAGATCCCCATCTCTCCCTCAGCCCCGGGCAATGTGACCATCTCAACATCGCCCGAAAAAGTCTTTGCTTCCGGCGTAACAATTTCCAGTTTCAGTAGATTGGCCATGAATACGAATGGTTGCGTTCAGTCCGTTCAGCGATGCACCGAAAGCTAATCCTCGTGGATTTCATCGATACCGCCCTTCATATAGAAATCATTCTCACCGGTTTCGTCGTGCTTGCCCTCAAGGATCTCCTTAAATCCGCGAACAGTGTCCGCAACGGGCACTTGTTTTCCAGAACGTCCCGTAAATACTTCAGCCACGGAGAATGGCTGGCTTAAGAATTTCTGGATTTTCCGAGCGCGAAACACCGTCAACCTGTCGTCCGGATTCAATTCGTCCATTCCGAGAATCGCGATGATGTCCTGCAAATCCTTGTAACGTTGCAACACCTTTTGCACACCGCGCGCGACGCTGTAATGTTCCTCGCCGACGATCTCGGGAGCGAGAGCACGCGAGTTTGAGGCTAGCGGATCGACCGCAGGATAAATCCCAAGCTCGGCGATGGAACGTTCCAAGACAATTGTCGCGTCCAAATGGGCGAATGTCGTGGCGGGCGCTGGGTCGGTCAAATCGTCCGCGGGAACATAGACAGCTTGGAATGAAGTGATTGAACCTTTCTTGGTCGAAGTGATCCGCTCTTGGAGGTTGCCCATCTCCGCAGCCAGAGTGGGCTGGTAACCGACCGCTGACGGGGTGCGTCCAAGAAGCGCTGAAACCTCCGAACCTGCCTGGGAGAAACGAAAAATATTGTCCACGAACAGGAGAACATCCTGGTTATGTTCATCACGAAAGTATTCGGTGACCGTAAGCGCGGAAAGAGCCACTCGAAGACGAGCTCCTGGGGGCTCGTTCATTTGGCCATAAACAAGACCGATCTTCGACCCCTTGGCCAGCACCGGCAGACCGTTTGCGCCGATTTTTGGGTGGCCTTTCTCATCTTTCTCAGTCTTGATGACACCGGCCTCGATCATTTCATAGTAGAGATCGTTGCCTTCACGGGTCCGTTCTCCGACTCCCGCGAACATGGAGACCCCACCGTGCAACTTCGCGATGTTATTGATCAACTCCATGATGACGACGGTCTTTCCCACTCCGGCGCCGCCAAACGCGCCAACCTTGCCTCCCTTCAGGAATGGACAGATCAGGTCGATAACTTTGATTCCGGTTGTGAGAATCTGAGGATTCGTGGACTGATCCACAAGCGGTGGGGCACTGCGGTGAATCGGGTTGTACTTATCCGCCTTAAATGGACCTTGTTCATCCACAGCATCTCCGGTCACATTGAACACACGCCCCATCACGCCTTCACCGACGGGCATCGAGATTGGCGCTCCGGTATCCACCAGTTCCATTCCGCGTTTGAGTCCCTCGGTCGTGCTCATCGCGACCGTGCGAACCCAATTGTCGCCGAGGTGCTGCTGAACTTCGAGAGTCAGCTTGGTGGAGCCCTGGCCGGGCAAGTGGTATTCGACGGTCACCGCGTTGTAGATAGCCGGAAGCTTCTCGGAAAACTCGGCGTCCACAACGGGACCGATGATCTGGACTATTTTGCCTTTGTTCATGCTTGTTGAAGATTAACCCAGTGCCATCTGGGCGGTGGTGATTTCCAAAAGTTCTTTTGTGATATTTGCCTGGCGCAGCTTGTTGTATTCAAGCGTCAGGTCCTTGATGATTTGTTGTGCGTTATCGGTCGCATTCTTCATGGCGACCATTCGAGCGCTCTGCTCAGAGGCTTTGGCTTCGTGCAAAAACTGGTACATCTGATAGTTCAGGTAGTGCGGAAGCAAGTTGCCAAACACAGTGCCTGGATTCGGCTCAAAAAGAAATTCTTTCCCTCGCGTCTGCAAATCGGTCTTTCCCTCCGCAGTCAAATCCGCGTCCAACGCTTTGATATCGCCCAGCGGCAACAGCGTATGCGATTCGGGTTTCTGCGTAAGTGTATTAATGAAGTTC
The DNA here is from genome assembly GCA_027623095.1 of Verrucomicrobiota bacterium. Taxonomy (GTDB): domain Bacteria; phylum Verrucomicrobiota; class Verrucomicrobiia; order Limisphaerales; family SIBE01; genus JAIPJX01. The sequence continues at coordinate 25,122 of JAQBVM010000038.1, read as the reverse complement.
GTGTAAAGCACATCCACATGGTCAACCTCTCTCTTGAGAAATAAATCCTGCGCGAATTTTGAAATGGCCCGTGCTTCGGAGAAAAGAGGCGTATCCTTGTAAGTGAATTCTGCCGCAAGCGACCTCTTGGTGCGCGCCACAAACTGGGAGCCTTTTCTTCCAGCGCAAATGAAGACCGTTGTCTCTTTGTCAAACCGAGCCGCCTCGCGCAGGAGGTTTGCATTCAACGCGCCGCACAACCCCTTGTCCGTGGTTAATAGGATTACGGCGCGTTTTTTGATTTCCCGCACTTCCATCAGTGGATGGCTGAAATCTCCCGCCCCGGCGCTTACTTCGGCGAGCACATCATTCATCAACAATGCGTACGGGCGCCCCGCCAGCGCGGCAAGTTGCGCCCGCCGCATTTTCGACGAAGCGACCATTTGCATGGCCTTCGTTATCTGAGCCGTGTTCTTGACCGACTTGATTCGCCGGCGTATGTCTCGCGTGCTCGGCATGGAGGGCTATTTGTAAGTGCGCTTGAACTCGGTGACCGCTTCCTTCAGCTCAGCGGCCAGCGCTTCGCTGATCGCTTTCTCACGGCGAACCTTTTCTAGCAGAGCGGACTTGCGCGTGGTCATGTAGTCCGTCAACCCGTCTTGGAATGATTTGATTTTTTCCACAGGCACATCGTCGAGGTAATTGTTCTGCATCGCCCAAAGGATGGAAACCTGCATTTCGACCAGTATCGGGTTGTACTGAATCTGCTTGAAGAGCTCGACTATCCTCTTTCCCCTTTCCAAGGTCGCCTGGGTTTTAGCGTCGAGATCTGACCCGAACTGAGCAAATGCGGCCAGTTCGCGATACTGCGCCAGTTCGAGCTTAATTCGTCCGGCAACCTGTTTCATTGCTTTAACCTGCGCTGCGGAACCGACGCGTGAAACGGAAAGACCGACGGAAATTGCCGGACGTATTCCCTGATAAAACAGATCTGTTTCAAGATAAATCTGGCCGTCTGTGATCGAAATGACGTTTGTGGGAATGTAAGCTGAAACATCGCCCGCCTGCGTCTCAATAATAGGCAGCGCGGTCAGCGAACCGTTTCCGTTCTGCTCATTCACGCGAGCGCTTCGCTCCAAAAGTCGGCTATGCAGATAAAATACATCTCCTGGATACGCCTCTCGTCCGGATGGGCGTTTCAGAACCAAGGAAACCTGCCGGTACGCAACGGCTTGCTTCGAAAGATCATCGTAGATGATCAAAGCGTCCATTCCGTTGTCCATGAACCATTCCCCAATCGCGGCGCCCGCGAACGGTGCGAGGTACTGCGCCGCCGCTGGAGAATCGGCCCCCGAGGCAACAACGATTGTGTCCGCCAAAGAGTCGGTCCTCTCCAACTCGGCGATCACACGGGCGATGTTCGACTGTTTTTGGCCAACCGCCACGTAGATGCTGTAAACCGGTCTGAAACCTGGATCGCCGGACTCGCGACCGACTTTGTTCATGCGAGCCTGGTTGATCATCGTATCCACGCCGATTGTCGTCTTACCTGTGGAACGATCGCCAATAATCAACTCGCGCTGACCTCGGCCTATCGGAATCATCGCGTCAATCGCCATGATTCCTGTCTGCAGCGGTTGACTCACGGATTTGCGCTTAACGATCCCAGGGGCAATCTTCTCGACAGGATAGAACGCGTCTTCTTTGATCGGGCCCTTGCCGTCCACCGGGCTTCCAAGCGTATCCACGACGCGGCCCAAGAGTCCCTTGCCGACGGGGACAGACAACAGCTTTCCGGTCGTCCGCACTTCGGACCCTTCATGCACCAGCAAGTAGTCGCCCAGGATAATGGCGCCCACTTCGGTTTCTTCGAGGTTTAAAGCCAGTCCCATGACGCCATTGCCGAAGTCCAACATCTCGTTCAGCATCGCGTCAGCAAGACCCTCAACCTTGGCGACGCCGTCCGAGATCTCGCGAACGACACCGATGTTCTGCTTCTCAATCGTGGTCTTTGCGCCAGAAATCTGGGCCTCAATTTCCTGTAATAAAGTGCTCATAACTTAATCGAAAATTCTCTTCCCTATCCGATGCCTGTTTCAAAAGCTCTCCCGGAGTCTATTCAAGCGTCCCTGCAAACTCCCGTCGTAAACATCGCTTCCCACCTGGATTCGAAGGCCCCCCAGCAGATCTGGATTTGTCACAAACGTGATGTGGAGGCCGGCGCCGTATTTTCGGTTCAAGCTGGATTGCAGGGTGGATTGAAACTCCGGAGCGAGATCAGCGGCGCTCTCAACTCGAGCGGTCCGTTTCTCAACCTCAAGTTTCACCAAACGATGAAAATGTGACAGTATCCCAAAGTAACCGCGCGGCTTCTTTTCGATCACAGCCGAAACAGTCCGTCGAACGCGATCCTCATCCAATCCACTTTCCTGAACGCAACCTCTCAGCAACTGTTTTGCGGTTCGCCGTGATTGTTTGGAGATCTTCATGTCAGTGCTGGACCCAAAAACTCGTTTTCTAAGAACTGTTCCGTCTCTACGCGGCCAATTCGCGGCTCGCTTCTTCGGCGAGTCGTTTTTGATCCTCCGGAGTAATTACTTTGCCGATGATTGTTGCGGTCGTCTGCACCACGAGATGGCCAACCTCTCGCCTGATGTCCGCCATCATTTGTGCATGATCCAGCGCCGCTGCCTCTCGCGCTTTGGTAAGGATCTGCTCGGCAGCGGCAATCGCTTTCTGCGTCTCCACATCTTGCACCCTTGCCGCCGCCGCTCTAGCCTCTTCGATTAGCTTGTTGGCCTGAACATTTGCCTGGTTAAGAACCTCTTGCCGTGCCGCTTCTGTTTTCGCGAGCTCTTCCTTAATCCGTTCCGCGTTCGCGAGACCCTCAGCAATCCGAGTTCGGCGCTCATCCAGCACCCGCAGGATTGGTTTGTACGCGAATCGGTTTAAAAGAAACGCGACAATCCCAAAGCTGATCACCTGCGAAATAAAGTGCGGGCCGTCCACGCCAAACTGCTTGGCGGTGCTGCTGACAATATCTGCGAAAAACATGTGATCCATAACCGTATCAATTGGGTGGCGCGGAACGTTTGAAGGCTCCGCGCCTTTGTTTGCCAAACCGTCTTATTGGGCCGGCCACTTGGCAGTTGCAAGGAAGATCGCAAAAAAAACGATACCTTCCGCAAATGCAATTGCCAGGATAGACTGCACAAGAACCTTCGTGGCCGCGCCGGGATTTCGCCCCACCGCTTCCGAAGCCTTCGCACCGATGAGACCGACGCCGATAGCCGCGCCGAGCGCCGCCAAACCGACATGAATATTACCCGTCATCTCTGCCAGCATAGGCATTAACATACTGTTCCTTTCTGTTGCTTAACGGCTCCCGCGATTGAACACGGTCAAACCGTCAAATCGATAAGTTAAGTGTTCGTGATCAAACGCGTTCCAGAACGAAGGGATCCACGAATATCAATTTAGTGGTGGCCCTCCGCATGCCCTTCCTCATGCGTGCAGATCAGGAGTGTAAAGACCGCTGTCAAAAGCATAAATACCAGCGCCTGGACCAGACCGACCAAGACCTCTAGAAAATAGAATGGGATTGGAATGACGACGGAACCAATCCAACCCGGCACAAGGCGGGACATCGATTCCAGCATGTTTTCTCCGGCAAAAATATTTCCATACAATCGGAAACTCAGAGACACAGGCCGAAACAGAATGGAAACAACCTCCAGGAGGCCGACCGCCAGAAACACAACAATCATCAGGAGTTTGAGCGCTCCAGTCGTATCGCCCTTCGGACCGAAGATATGCATGATGAATCCCCCTGGTCCATTTACTTGGAGCGCCCACACCGTCCAACAGGCAAAAAAAACCATCGCCATTGCGAGGGTCATGTTGAGATCGGCGTTCGCGCCCCGCAACAGCGGATCGGCAACGTGGAATCCGTGTTCCCCTGTTGTCCCCCATCCTATGGTGCCGACACCCGGAATCAGCCCAAGCCAGTTACTAAAGAGAATAAAGATAAAGAGCGTCGCAAAAAACCAAAACGTTCTTTTGACTAGTTCCGGGCCAATGATTCCCTCCAGAAATTCGTGGAGGCTCTCAACCATCCACTCCCAGAAGTTCTGGGCGCCTTCCGGCACCTGCCGAATGTTTCGAGTGGCCAATTGCGCAAAAACTATCAAACCTGCAGCGACAATCCACGTCACCAGCATGGAATTGGTGATGCGAAATCCTTTTATATTTGCGATCTCGATCGCATAGGGAGTCAAAGTGTGAGAAGCCTGCACTTCATGCACTGCGGATGTTTCGTCTTGGTTATGAGCAGCTTCAGCAGCAACAACTCCACCCGAAAGAGCGAAGAAGAGGCAAATTGTTAGGACAGTTCTCGCAACAAGCATAAAAGCGAATCTCTACACACCTCGAGGCCTGCGTGACTTTTCACGGAAAGCACAACTCGGTCGAAAGTCCGATCACGTTGCCTGATTGTGAAATTTCTCACAAGCGTTTTTTTCGCAATCGAAAGCACCCACCTTACAATGGCCTTGTATTGTTCCGACGCGAGCAAAACCGGTCTCCATCGCTTAAGACGCGCACCGTTTCTTCATTCGATCACACCGGCGCATCGTTTTGCCCAAATGTCATCATCAAGGGATTCTTCGGGCAGGGGCTTGCCTAGGCAAATAGAGTTGTGGTTAATTAACTCACTGCTCGACACTATGCCATCGTCGCCAAGCCAAAGCGCGGAAGACTATCTCGAACGGATTCATGAACTGATCGAGGAAAAGGGATATGCGCGTGTCGTTGACATTGCCTCTTCGTTGCAGGTCAAACAGGCTTCGGTAACCAGTATGGTTCAGAAGCTTGGTGAAATGGGGTATCTCAACTACGAGAAGTATCGGGGTCTCATTCTAACCCAGAAAGGCCGCACGGTGGCGTGCGTTGTTAAAAAGCGCCACGAAACATTGTCCCGGTTCTTCTCGCTCTTGGATCTCGATTCAGAAACTCAGAAGCGAGACATTGAGGGAATTGAACATCATCTGAGCCCCGAAACGGTCGACGTCCTCGCCGACTTGGCCCAGTTTTTCGAAAGCTTTCCTGAAACCCTTCAGCAATTTTTGGAATCTCGGAAGGATTTGGCGCGGGAAAACGAATAAGCCTTGGTCCACCTCATTGAATCGAAAGCGCCTGCTTGATTTGATGCTTCTCGATTCGTTTTCGCAGCGTCGCTCGCGTGATTCCGAGAAGCTTGGATGCTTGGAGCTGATTTCCTTTAGTTTCGTTCAAAGCATGAATGATCAACTCTCGTTCGACTGCGGGTATGATCTTCAATTTGGCTTCTTTGCGAGCCCAATCAAAAAGCGCGCGGGCAAGCGACCGCATATCTCCGGTTTGTGATGAAGGTGATTCCTCGGTTTGAATCGCGCTATGCGCGGATGGAGTCGCAGCCCGGCTGACCGGTGAAGTGACTTCTCCGGGCAAGTCGGTTGACAGAATTACCTCTCCTTTGGCCACTACGATCGCGCGGCGAATAACATTCTCGAGTTCGCGAACATTTCCCGTCCAGCGATACTGCTCCAAGGCATAGACAGCCTCAGGTGCGATCGATTTCGGCGCCTGATTTTGACATTGAGCGATCGTCTTCAGGAAGTAATTCACAAGAAGCGGAATGTCGGATCGCCGCTCGCGAAGAGGGGGGATTTCGATTCGCACGACATTCAGCCGGTAAAACAGGTCCTCGCGGAACTCGCGTTCAGCGACAGCTTTTTCGAGAGGCTTGTTGGTCGCTGCGATGATTCTGACATCTACTTTGACCGGTTGATTTCCGCCGACTCGCTCGAATGTTCCCGACTGAAGAACTCGCAGAATCTTCGTTTGTGTCGAGAGACTCATGTCGCCAATCTCATCGAGAAAAATGGTGCCGCGGTTGCATTGTTCAAACTTGCCAATCCGCTGAGCTGTGGCGCCCGTAAACGCACCTTTTTCGTGTCCGAATAACTCACTCTCCAGCAAGTTCTCTGGAATCGCGGCACAGTTGATTGCGATGAACGCTTGTTTCGAACGTTGACCGTGACTATAGATTGCGCGCGCCACGAGCTCCTTGCCGGTTCCGCTCTCGCCTGTTATGAGCGCTGTAGCATCAGCTCCGGCCAACTGACCAATCAGCTTAAAAACGGCTTGCATTCCGTCGCTTCGCCCGACAATGCCCAAATCGTAATCTTCCGATTCGAGGAGAGGTTGATAGGACACGACTTGCTTCATCGCGCGCGCTGTTTCCAGCGCGGCAGCCACGATCCTTTTCAGCTTTGGAACATCGAACGGTTTGAGCAAATAGTCGTAGGCACCGAGCTTCATCGCCTCGATGGCAGTTTGTGTCGTCCCGTATGCGGTCATCATGATCACAGGCAGCTTGGCGTCTAATTGCAGGAGTTTTCGAAGGGTCTCCAATCCGCTCATTCCTCCCATGCGAACATCCATAATCACAAGATCCGGTTCGAACGAAGGAACAACCGCCAGCCCCTCCTCGCCGCTCGACGCGGTGGCAAGCCGAACAGTGGGTGAGTCAAATATGCGACGAAACGAGTATTGAACATCCGCTTCATCATCGATCAATAGGAGCTTGTCCATAATCAGAAATCAGACGGAGACCGCTGTGCGCGAGAGGTCATTGAATCGTACGATACCGAATTTTATTCAGATTGGAACTTTGTTTCTCGAAACGAAGAGCCCAATGACAAATTTCGTGATCATCAGGATTAGGCTCTGCGTGTTACGAATCACCCTGTACCTCCTGGGCGTTTGCAATTTCAGACAGACGGTCTCTCTCCCGCTTCCCAATGTAAACAATCCCGCCGATGACACTCCAGACGAGGCTTCCTGCAAACGCCAGCAGCGACAGGGAAAGAGCCGCCTTCGCCTCGACGGCAGCCCCTCCCGCTCCGAGCATGAGCACATAAAGATTCTCCCGCACACCAAGTCCGCTCGGAGCAATCGGCAGTGCAGACAAACAAACGATGATTGGAACGATTACAAGCCACGACATTATTGGGACGTGAACATTCAGGCCCCAAGCAAGAGTGAGGATTTGGAGGACACAGAAAGCATTCAGGACCATTGATATCCCGATCGTGCGCAAGAAAAACACAGGAGTTTTTCCGAGCTTTCGAGCTGCCTCCAATGCCCGCTCCGCAATATCGCCCTTCGGCAATTTGCGCAGCCAATCCCGGCATCCCGGCCATCGGCGGGATAGTCCGCCCCAGAATGATAGGCCCACAACGATTGTGCATCCCCCAAACATGGCTACAACCGAGACTGCGGCAGCCGTGATCGCCCGATTCCCAGAAAGCACCCCATAGTTCGGAATCATCATCAGGCATGCGAACAAGAGCATCGAGAATAGCCCGACCAATCGGTCAATCAAGACCGTCATGACAGCTTCTGCTTTTTTGTGCTGCGTCTCACGCGCCGCGTAATACGCTTTCAGCAGATCTCCACCGGTGGACCCAAGGAGAAACGAGTTAAAGAAATGCGCCACCAGCGAGATTTCGACTGTGCGGGTTCTCGAAAGTTTCAGACCTTGTGCGCGCAGGACAATTTGCCATCGAATCATTCCCAGCAGAATCGTCATCCCCATGAAAATGAGTGACAGCGCAAGCGCCGTGAGGTTCACCTTCCGGATGGTTCCCCAAAGCTCCGGCGGACCGTAAGACCACGCAACCACCCATTGGCTGAAAAACGAGAGACTGCTCCACGAGTTTCCATCCTGCTCCCACGTTTGACGTCCTTCCAGAATGAATATCGTGTGAAGAATCCAAACAAAAAGAAAACCTCCGACCAGCAAACGCATGCCGACACCCCCAATCGCCCGCCGCGATTTCACGTGTCGCCCCAAATCGACTTCACGTGCGCCACGCCGGCCTTCAATTCCTCTAAAGGTACGCGAGGACCAAATTCGAAGACTTTGATATGTTCCGGTCTTACAAACGGCTTTAGAGCGGCAAAGTCTATCATGCCCGTACCGGGCGCGCAGTGATCCCGCGCGGGAGGCTGCACATCGTGAATATGAAAACCCGCCAAGTTCTCGGACATCGATTCAAGATGCATTGCGTGGTGAATAAACCCCAAATTCTCCTTTATTTGGGCATGGCCTGTGTCATGCCAATAGCGGACATTCGTACCAGAAAACTCGTTGAAGAAAAAATTCAGATCGCTCTCAAACGGAATTTCCTCCAACGCCTCGCGATTCTCGACTCCCAAAAGCAGTCCGTGCGGTTGCGACTCTTCGATCAACCGTCGCAACATGGCGTTTGCAAGCTCCACCGGACGTTCCTTTTTCTGTTCCCGTTTTGCTTCGACTTCTTCGCAAAGCTTTCGAAACTTTGGGTGCTCCCGATCGCCGCTTTCAACCATTGCAGTCAGCTTTTCTGTATAATCCTTCATCTCGATGCAGCCCATGTGAAGGACGACTAATCTCGCTTTCAACCGTACAGCCGTCTCAATTGTCTTCTGCGAATGCCGGAAAGCGTTTTCGCGCTCGCGCGCATCGCTCGACGTGAACTTGAACAGATTTGGCGCGGCGTGCGTGACGCCAATCGGTAGAGGACAGAAATTGTGGACCGTCGAAATCTTGATCTCACCGGCCTCCACAGCTTCAATCACGCCTGGAAGCAGGCTGATGCGAATACCGTGCGATAATTCGGCGAATTCAAATCCTAGGTCGCGAATCTCGCCCAGCATTGCCCGACCGTCTGTGTGGCGATGGGAGTTCCAACACGAGGATAGAGAATACATGGCAACGAAAAAGGCCGAGTGCCTTCTCAAAGCGTGAACAGCACTCGGCCCCGAAAACTAAAACGATTACAAATCAGCGTATCGCGCGCTAAGCATAGCGGAGAACCGGGCAACTTTCATTTTCCGCCGCTTTTTTTCGCTCGGCTTTTCAAAATGGCGGTGATTTCGCACCTCTTTCAAAACACCCTCGCGATCAATTCGTTTCTTCAATCGGCGCAGAGCTTTCTCCACCGATTCTCCCTTTTTCAATTTTATCTCAGTCAAAGTTTCCTCACTTCCTCTCCACGTTTTTTCCGGCACGGGAACTAGACAGATTTCCACGGGCCATGCTCTCTAAATCTCGCTCAGATTAGTTTTGCCCAATGCTCGTGTCAACCAACAAAATCAGCGAAAACATTCGAATTCTTGCCAAATTCATCGAGTCTGGGCCAACCTCTATTTAAGCAACAATTCGATAACGACCGCTCTATTCTACACGATTTCGACCGTTTGGCGGTTTTCAACTTTATCATGGACCTAGGTAACTCATTCATAGACATTTATAAGTAATTCGAATTGAGGGCAGATCATTCAATTTTCGTAAACCAGTGAACAAACAGGCTGGCTGGTTTCGTCCAACGCAAACATGATCCGGTCGATCCGGATTCGTCGCAATCGCAGAACCCTCACCGCAATTGGGCTCGTCTGCGGCGTTGCACAAGTAAATAAATGATTTGTATTTAATGTCTTAAGAATCTTTTGGAACTCAAAAGTTTCTTGTATAGGTTTTTGTTTTTTAGCGTGGCAAAGTCCATTACAGATTGCGTTGCAATGGAGCGAACTGATACCGAACTTATTGCGGCGGTATTAGATGGAGATACCGCGAGTTTCGAATTATTGATTCAGAAGTATCAACCCAGGGTCTTCGCTTCGGCTCGCCGGTACGCGCGGAGGGAGAGCGAAGTCGAAGATATCGTCCAGGAAGTTTTCATTAAAGCATTTCAAAAGCTTGCAAGCTTTCGGAGGGAGGCTCCTTTTGAACACTGGTTAATGCGTCTCGCGGTTCGAACGTGTTACGATTATCTTCGATCACACCAGAGAAATCGCGAAACTCCCTTTGCGGATATCACCCTTCAGGAAACGGACTGGCTGGATCAGTTTATTGCATCGCCCACCCGGGACAACGAAGCGGTGAACGCCGCGCGCGCGATCGTCGAAAAGGTCATGTCAAAACTCTCGCCTGCCGCGCGGCTTGTAATAACGCTCTTGGAAATCGAGGAGAGATCTGTTAAAGAGATTGCCGAATTAACCGGTTGGTCCGTCTCACTCGTTAAAGTTCGGGCGTTTCGGGCGCGCTCAGAAATGCGCCGGATTTTGGAGCGAATGGACCGTGGAAAGTACCTGTAACCCTGTAAGATGAGTGATCGTCTGAGACTACCTGAGGCAATATGAGCACGGCGGAGTTGCAGAAGAAAATAATTACGGCAGCGCGGAAAGCCACTCCCAGCGCCGCAGTTCCTTATGCCTTCGAAAAAAGAATCATTGCCCGTATCAAGAGTGAAGCAATTGTTGACATCTGGACGATTTGGAGCGCCAGACTATGGCGAGCCGCCGGTCCGTGTGTCGCCATCATGCTTGCTATGAGTCTTTGGGCAGTTTTCTCGAACAATCGAAGGACTTCGGCAGAGAACCTCGCCGCCGATCTCGAACAAGCGGTTTTGGCACCGTTTGCCAGTCTGAGAGATTCCTCATGGTGAATGTCTGGAAGGTCATTTTCGCGGCTCTTGTTATTTTTGGCGCCGGGATCGTCACCGGAAGGCTGACTGTCCAGCTCGCACCTTTCTCTGGCTCTCCTCCCGAAAGGAATTCACAAAGCGTCTCGCGTTCAAAACAGCGGCCCGAGCTGATCGATCGAATGCAGCAGGAGCTTAACCTTTCATCTGAGCAGCGGGAACGGATTGATCAGATTCTGAAGGAAAGCCGGGAGCGGATGAGGAAACTGTGGGAGTCGGTCTCTCCAGAAGCTGACGAAGAGTTTAAAAAGGTTCGATCGCTGATCCTCGCTGAATTGACGAATGAGCAGGCAATCAAATACCAGGAAGTCTTTAATAATTTCGGCAACAAACGCCGGCACACCGAGGGAGACCGGAATTCTCAAAAGCCTCCGGAATCCCGATCCGAGTCGGAAAAGGGACCTGGAGTAGCGTCTCCCGGTCTGGGGCAATAGTTAATAAAAAGGCTGGGTTTGTAACGGATCGATTCCTCCATCAGGAACGCCGCCCTGTAGCCATAGGCGGAAACGCCTCGATTTCCCGGGAAGCAAACTCTAAGTAAGATGCTTGCGCCTGAACATTCGCACTATGGGAAAGCGGTCGGAACCTAATGCCATCCGCCTCAAGGGCGTCCGGCAAAATAATCTTAAGAACTTCGATCTCAGCCTGCCGCTCGGGCGGCTAATCCTGATCACGGGATTGAGCGGTTCGGGCAAGAGTTCGCTCGCGTTCGATACTCTCTACGCCGAAGGCCAGCGGCGCTACATTGAAACATTCTCTCCGTACGCACGACAGTTCTTCGACCGCATGGATAAACCGCAGGTCGATTCCATCGAGGGCATTCCTCCCGCCATAGCTCTTGAACAGCGGAACAGTGTTCGTTCGACGCGATCGACCGTCGGTACCATGACGGAAATTTGCGATCATATGAAAATAGTATGGTCCCACCTTTCCCAACTCCACTGCCACCAGTGCGGCGAGCCCGTGCGGAAAGATGAACCGCCCGAAGTCTGGAAAAACGTGCGGAACGAAGCCGAGTGCGCATCGGACGAACCCGAGGCCTGGGTGGTATTTGAACTTCCTATTTCGGAAAGGCTCTCGATGTCCGAGTCACTCGCGTTAATTGCGAAACAGGGGTATCAACGCCTGCTGGTGGGCACGCAAATGGATACTTCCGCCCTGCCTGAATGCGATCCTAGAATTGTGCGGATTGACGACGCGGCATCATTGTTTGGCGAATCTAGTCCAACGCGGTTGACGATCATTCAAGATCGGATTCAACTGAGAACCGCAAAACGCTCCCGGTTCATAGAAGCATGCGAACACGCATATCACTTTGGAAAGGGAAAGCTTCAGATCTGGTATCCAGCCAAACAGCGGTTGCACCGCTATTCGAATCGATTGCATTGCTCGCAATGCGATATCGAGTACCGCGAGCCCTCTCCGGCTCTCTTTAGCTTTAATCATCCTCTCGGTGCCTGCCCGACATGCCGCGGTTTCGGACGGACGATCGCCATTAATTATGATCAAGCGATTCCCGACCACTCACTGTCGTTGTCGGAAGGCGCTGTCAAACCTTGGCAAACCGGGGTCTCGGCTGAATGCCAACGGGACATGCTGAAATTCTGCAGGATTCGAAAAGTGCCTGTGAACATCCCATTTCGAGATTTGCCTTCCAAGTGGCAGTCCTGGGTGATCGACGGCGACCCCGAATACGGCAAAGATCCCAAACACGAATGGCCAAAAGCTTGGTATGGTGTTAAAGGCTATTTTCGATGGCTCGAGTCGAAGTCATACAAGATGCATGTAAGGGTGCTTCTCTCCCGCTACCGCGTTTACGAGCCATGCCGCGACTGTGCGGGAAGGCGCTTTCGTCCCGAGCCACTCTGGCACAAAATCCACGATCGAACTGGACGACTCTGGACAATCGCCGATTTCTACACGTTGCCGGTATCATCAGCGCTTCCATTGCTCGACGAGTTTGGCGCACGTTCCAGCTCGTCCCAAAAAGGCGACGCGCTGGAGATCGTCATCGACGAAGTGCGATCGCGACTCCGTTATCTCAGTGAGGTGGGGTTGGGTTACTTGACCCTCGATCGGGCCACGCGCACGTTATCGGGCGGCGAAACGGAACGTGTCAACCTGACGACGTGCCTTGGAACTCGATTGGTGAACACCCTGTTTGTTCTCGATGAACCGAGCGTCGGACTGCACGCTCGCGACACGGCGCGCCTCGTCGGAATCCTTCAACAACTCCGTGATGTTGGAAACACCGTCGTTGTGGTGGAGCACGACCCGCACGTGATTCGAATCGCCGACCATGTGGTGGATCTCGGTCCCGGACGCGGTGAATCCGGGGGGCATGTCGTTTTTCAAGGAAACGGAAAAGAACTAATCCGTTCACCCGATTCACTTACGGGACAATACCTCTGCAACAAGAAACGAATCGAAGTGCCGCAGCGGAGGCCGATCGATAAGCGAGGTCATAATCTTCGGCTTTCGAACGTTTCTCTCCACAATCTTAAGAATCTGACTGTCGAGTTTCCACTGAATCGGTTTGTGTGTGTGACCGGTGTCAGCGGATCCGGCAAAACCAGCCTGGTTCGCGGAGTGCTTATGCCGGCGCTCGAAACCATCCGAACGAACCGGCAAATCGACGTCGGCAACGATCACGACGAGGAGAACGGAGGCGACACAAACACCGCGCGAAAACCCGGAGGTTCCGAGCGTTTTCAAGCCCAATTGACCGGTAATGATCGCAACCACCGCGCGATTATGGTTGATCAGTCCGCGCTCGGCAAAACACCGCGTTCAAACCCGTCTGTCTATATCGGAGCGTTTGATTCTATCCGCGAACTATTTGCGCGAACGGAGCTTTCCAAGCAGAGAGGCTTGAAAGCCAGTTCATTCAGTTTTAACTCCGCTCAAGGCCAGTGCGAGGCATGCCGTGGCGCCGGTTTCGAGAAGATCGAAATGCAATTCCTGAGCGACGTTTTTATTCGATGTTCAGCCTGCAACGGACGGCGCTATCGTTCGCACATTCTGGAGATCAAACTCGCGCCGCCTCAATCGACGGAGAAATCAAGCGACTCATCGCGATCAAAGCCAGCCTCCGGGGACCCTCCTGTCTCGAAGGCGAGAAAAACCCAACTGAAATCGCGATCCACGGGCGATCGAGATCATTCTGGCTGGAACATTGCGGACCTGCTTGATGCCACAGTGGATGAAGTCGTTCGATTCCTGCGCCTTTTCACGGAATCGAATCACGCCGCCCGAGCGATTCAAAGTCTCGAGCTCCTACAAGAGGTGGGCTTGGGATACCTTCGCGCCGGACAGCCCATTAACACCCTCTCCGGCGGCGAGAGCCAGCGCATCAAACTCGTGAGTCACCTCGCCGAGTTCGCGCGAACAGAATCCGGGGAACCAAGCCCTACACTCCTGGTGTTCGACGAGCCGACCACAGGATTGCATTTCGACGACGTGGCGGTTCTTTTGAAAGTTTTTCAGCGGCTCGTCGATGCGGGCCATACCGTCTTGGTGGTTGAACACAATCTCGATGTTATTAAGTGCGCCGACTGGGTGATCGACCTCGGGCCGGAAGCCGGGGATCAGGGAGGGCAAATCGTTGTCCAAGGAACTCCCGAAAAAGTCGCCGGCTGCGGCCAAAGCCATACGGGGCGGGCGCTGTTGGAGATCGGCATCTCACCCAATCAAGGGTAACACGTCGCGACCGCGGAGGGCATCGCAACGATCTGAAACGAGAACGAGTCGTGGCACAAGACGGGACCAAGATGCATCGAACCGCAGGGGTTTGATCAATGCGAATCGCGCATTCTCATCGCGGAATCTTGATTGAGTGTCAGTTCCTGAACCCAGGCAATGTAACGTTTTCCCTGTTCGGGAGGCATCATGCGGCTTACCTCAACAAAATGCTTCACCATGGCTTTCTGGCACTCGACCCGGATCTGCGCGGCTTCTTCGAGCTTCTCCTCAATCTCCGCCGTCAGCCCGTCCGCTGTTCCCAGCAACACCGATAACTCGGCGTTTTTGGCGCCAATACGAAGGCAACGTTCCATGCACTCTGGAACATACGCCTCATGGATTTCGGAAACCCGTCTGAATTCTTCGTCATTCAGATTGAACTCCTTCTTCAGCCATGCTAGTTCGGGCGCCTCACATTCGAGCAACGCGCGATCCGGTGCCGTGCAGACAAAATAGAGTCCTGCATAAGCGGCAATTGCCAGCACAGCCCCGGCAGCCAAAATCACAATCGCTCGTTTCAAAACTTAGTGTAGTGGATTCTGATACGGATCGACAGACTGAACATATCGATGGCCGAGTTGAGCGTTCAAGCGCTCTGATTTCTCCCGGGCTTGCATCCAGCCCGCTGTCAGACCAGTCAATAGAAGGAGCAGAATGTAAGCATACGCTGCCGACGGGCGGGGGAACAGGTGCTCGATCGCAAAGCCAACGCTTCTCCAAAACGATGGCTGACCGTTTGCCGCTTCCGCCCGAACAATTCGCTGCCAAACTCGTTTTTGGAAATCAGGCTGCAGCTTCGCGTCAACTCTCCCGTCCAGGCGAAGGAGTTGATTCAATCGTTTGCCGATTTCGATTGGATCTTCTGAATTCATGGGCAGACGTGGACGCTGGACCGCAAGAACCCGCGTCCCGTGTCGAACCTGCATTCTTTATTACAAAGGCGCAATCTCAAAGGTTTTGAGATTGGCGCATTCGCCTTGCGGGTAACCGTTGTTTTTCGCGCACTGCGACATTTCGAATTGACGGCGGTTTGACAGCCCGCCGCTTACCGGAACTGTTGGTAATACGTTCTTCCTTCCCCAACCCCTCAGAGAATTCCGAAGTTCATGTTTGGCATTCGAGCGAGACCCGGCATGGAGACTTTGTGAAAGATTTCATGAGGGATACATATTCTGCCGTCGTATTAGAAGCCGAAACGGTGGAAACAATTTCCATCAACAAATATAGAATCTGTCGCGACCCACACATGCACCATCAGCGGTGGAAAAAGCGGGAACTGCTGCAAAGTCAAAAGCTGACATCGCTCCCGCAAAAGCTTAGACAATGGAGAGAGTGAGAACAACGGGCGGCACGAAGTCGCGGAACAGTCTGACATGTTGACCTATTCAAAATCGATCGGCGGGCTTCTGGCGGTAAGTTTGCTCTTGGCCGGCTGCAAGGGAATTTCAAGAAAAACCGAACGCCAGGCCCGCTCGGATTTGGAGGCTATTCGCGAACGCTACCGACCCGAAGCGCGCCCTCCCGCTCTCCCTGCTTTAACTGAGGATTCTCCGCTGCCGGCCTTCCTGACTTACGCAATGCTGAACCAGCCGTCCGTGGAGGCCGCCTACTACGATTGGGTTGCCGCAGTGGAACAAATCACTTCGGCGCGCTCCTTGCCCGATCCGCGATTGATGTTTCAAACGGACATTCAAAGCGTGGTGATGGCACTGATGCCCGGTTTGATGCAGGAATTGCCGGGGCCGGGAAAACTGGGGTTGCGCGCGGATCAGGCATCGGCAGAGAGTTCGGTGAAATACTTCCAGTTCGAATCCCAAGTTCTTCAGGCGGCCTTCGAAGTTAAAAAGTCCTACTACATGCTCTTTTTTCTCGAGGACAAGATCGGCATCAATCGCGAGATGCTAACTCTGTTGTCGGACCTGGAGCTGCTCGCCCGCACACAAAATGAAGTCGGTAAAGTCACGCTTCAGGATGTCTTGCGCGCTCAAATCGAACAGGAACGCCTTAAAACAGAAATAGCAAATCTGGAGGATTCGCGTAACCCTTTGCTGGCTCAAATGAAAGCGGCTCTGGGTATGAGCGTCGAGGCTACGAATCCACCCATGCCAAAGGAGTTCGAAAGCACATTTCTGGATCTGAACTCGGACCAACTGTTTGCGACCGCGCTGAGGCTGAACCCGCAGCTCAAGGCGATGGAGGCCGACGTCCGCATGGCGCAAGCCGGAATTCAGCTCGCGCGGAAGGCTCGGGTCCCGGACTTTAACGTTGGAATCGAGTCAAATCTAAAGGCGAGTCCTGCGATCTGGATGCCACAAGCGGGAATGACACTGCCGATCTGGCGGGACAAGATCGCGGCTGACATCGCGGCCGCCCAGGCGCGCAAAGAGGCTGCCTCGGCCCGTCTTTCGGCTGAACAGATCGCCCTGGCAGTCGCTTTCGCGGATCAGATGTTCGGTTACCGTGAAAGCGGGCGGAACTTGGAATTGTTGCGCAATCGTCTGATTCCCAAGGCACGGCAGTCGCTTGACGTCGCCCGCGGGGGCTATTTGGCCGGCCGGATCGACTTTTTCAACTTGCTCGATGCCGAACGCACCTGGCTCGAGTTTCGATTGGCTGAAGTCGATGCGCGGACACAACGAGAACTGGTCCTCGCGGATCTCTCTCTGCTAATCCTGGGATCACCTCCGCCCAACGCTCCTTTGCTGAGAGGATCGAACAAGTTGAACACATCCCTGAATAACTGAATAGGGCCTCAAAATGAAACTTCTGAAATCTAGCCAAATGGATTTGAAATGCGACGTGCTCCTTCCCATGAATCAAGGTGGGGCGCCACTCCGTGGAGCCCTGACTCGTTTCGAGCGCCAGAGAATAACAGAGCTCCACAGAGTGTCGCCCCACCCAGAAGAAGGTTCATGGCCTCAATTCCCTTCCGATTTTCGGAGTTTTTCATCTTCCATGAACTCGCTCACGGCTGGGTTCTCGCTGCTGACTTCCCTCATCGGCATCATTCTAGTTTTTGTCGCGCTGGCAGGAGCATTCTGGTTTGGGACACGATCCGGTCACGATCACTCCGGCGCGTCCGCGCCCAAGGTCGAGCAACTCTACACCTGCGGAATGCACCCGCAGGTGATTCAAAACAAGCCGGGCACTTGTCCCATCTGCGCCATGAAACTAACGCCCGTCCGCAAACAGCCGGGCGGGGCCGGTGAACGTCAAATCAAATACTACAAATCGACCATGAATCCAGGCGAAGTCAGCCAGTCGCCCGGGAAAGACAGCATGGGCATGGATATGGTTCCCGTTTACGAGGAATCCGCGGCTGAATCCGCCACCATCGCCATTGATCCCGTAACCATTCAGAACATGGCGATCCGGACGGAGAGAGTAACGATGGGACCCTTGAGGCGAACCGTTCGAACAGTCGGTGTGATAGACTTTGACGAAACCGGATTGGCCCAAGTCACGACCAAGTTCAAGGGTTGGATTGAGAAGCTTTATGTCGATGCAACCGGCAGCCATGTGCATCGAGGCGAACCGCTGTTTGAAATCTATTCCCCGGAATTGTACAGCGCTCAGGTGGAGTATCTGCTCGCGATCAGACAAGGAGCGAATGCCGGATCCGGCGCGGAGGCACTGCTAGAGAGCGCGCGCTTGAAATTACGATATTTGGATATTTCGGACGAACAGATTGCCGAACTGGAGAAAACCGGCAAACCTAAAAAAACGCTGCAAGTTTTCGCGCCGATTGATGGGTTTGTGGTCGAGAAGATGATCGTCGAGGGACAAATGGTGGAGGCGGGCATGACGCTCTATAAACTGGCGAATCTTTCTTTGGTGTGGGTGCAGTGCCAAGTCTATGAAAAGGATATGGGTTATCTGAAACTGGGACAGGAGGCCGCCGTCACGCTTTCCTATTTGCAGGACCGGAAATTCCGAGGGCGCGTCACGTACATCTATCCAACCGTGGACGAGAAAACCCGGACGGCCAAGGTGCGTATGGAGTTTCACAATCCGGGCTATCTGCTGAAACCGGGCATGTTCGCCAGCGTGGAGTTGCAGGCCGAACTTGCGCCCTCCGCGCTGCTCGTGCCGGACATGGCCATCCTGCGCAGCGGCGAGAAAAACACGGTCTTCGTGGCGCTCGACGGCGGCAAGTTCGACCCGCGCACCATCACACTCGGTTCGCGCGCCGAGGACGACATGTATCAGGTCTTGAGCGGCCTGAACGAAGGCGAGCGCGTCGTGACTAGCGGCCAATTCATGCTCGATTCGGAAAGCCAGTTGCGCGAGGCCATCCAGAAAATGCTTCACCCAAAAAAGCCCGGCGAGGCCGAAGCCGCCGCTCACGCCGGCCACGAAATGCAATCCCCGACGCCAGCGGCGGCAAGCGCCACCGCAGCAGCCGCTAATCCGCACGCCTATGTCTGCCCGATGCCAGAGCACGTCTCCATTGAGTATCAACATCCGGGCAAGTGCCCGTTGTGCGAGATGACCTTGGTTCCCGTTTCGGCGGCGGCGCTGGCCAAAATGCAGCCCGGCGGCAAGGTGGAGTATTACACCTGCCCGATGCCGGAGCACATCGACGTGAAACTCGACAAATTCGGCAAGTGCCCCAAGTGCGGGATGACGCTGATTCCCGTGATGCCCGAGCCCGCGCCGCCAGCGAAATCACACGCCGGACACAGTGCCATGGCCGCATTGCCATCCCCGCTCTACACCTGCCCGATGGAAGAACACGCGGATGTGGTTTCCGACAAGCCGGGCCAGTGCCCGAAGTGCGAGATGAAGCTGGTGGAAACCACCAAGGTAAAGCATGCCCCACAGGCCGAGGAGAACTGGCGCAAGCAACATCCGACCCCGGCCCACATGAACGCCGAGCCTCAACTCCAGCCCTGACCCGCAACCCGAAGAAATTCCCATGCTCAAAGGCATCATAGACTTCTCGCTGAAGAACAGGTTCATCGTCCTGCTGGGTGCCTTGGCGCTGGTCATGGGCGGCGTTTATTCCGTCAAAAACATCCCGATCGACGCCATTCCTGACCTGTCCGACGTGCAGGTCATCATCTTCACCGAATACCCGGGCCAGGCGCCACAAATTGTGCAGGACCAGGTGACGTACCCACTCACCACCAAGATGCTTTCCGTGCCTTACAAAAAGGTGGTGCGCGGTTACTCGTTTTACGGCTATTCGTTCGTCTATGTCATCTTCGAGGACGGCACCGACCCCTATTGGGCGCGCAGCCGGGTGCTGGAGTATCTGAGCCAGCTCAGCAGCGAGATGCCCACAGGCGTCACGCCCTCCCTCGGCCCGGATGCCACGGGGGTAGGCTGGGCCTTCATGTATGCCATCAACTCCACTAATCACAGCCTCCAGGAACTACGTTCCATGCAGGACTGGCATCTGCGTTACCAACTGACCGCGGTGGACGGAGTGTCGGAAGTCGCTTCCATCGGCGGTTTCCAAAAGCAATATCAGGTGACGGTGGACCCGGTGAAATTGCGCGCCTACGACCTGCCGCTGTCGAAAGTGCGCATGGCCATCCAGATGAGCAACGGCGAAGTGGGCGGCCGCTCCATCGAAATGGCCGAAAAGGAATTCATTGTCCGGGTCAAAGGCTACATCCAGGACGTGGAGTCGCTCCGCAAAGTCGCCGTCGGCGTTGGCCCCAGCGGCGTCCCGATCCTGCTGCGGGACGTGGCGACCGTCCAACTCGGACCGGAGATGCGCCGGGGCATCGCCGAGTTGAACGGCGAAGGCGAAACCGTGGGCGGCATCGTCGTGGTCCGCTACGGGGCGAACGCACGCAAGGTCATCCAGGACGTGAAGCAAAAGCTCGACGCCGCGATGAAAGCCCTGCCGTCCGAGGTGTCGTACACCATTACCTACGACCGCAGCGCGCTGATTGATCGCGCGGTAAAGACGCTCCAGCACACCCTGCTGGAGGAAAGCGTGGTGGTGGCGATCGTCATCATCATCTTCCTGCTACACTTCAGAACCGCGTTGGTCCCCATTGTCATCCTCCCCATTGCGGTGCTGGTTTCGATTCTCATCATGCATCTCCAGGGCATCAGCATGAACATCATGTCGTTGGGCGGCATCGCCATCGCCATTGGCGTGCTGGTGGACGGCGTCATCATCCTCGTGGAGAACGTCCACAAGCATTTCGAGCTGGATGAACACCGGAAGTCGCACTGGGAAATCGTGCGCGACGCTTCCGTTGAAGTTGGGCCGACGATTTTCTTCGCGCTTCTGGTGGTGACGGTTTCGTTCCTGCCGGTATTCACTTTGCAGGAACAGGAAGGCCGCTTGTTCAAACCGCTGGCGTTCACCAAGACATACTCGATGGCCGCAGCGGCAATCCTCGCCATCACACTCGGCCCGATTTTGGCGGGATTCTTCATTCGCGGCAAACACATGCCCGAGGAGAAAAACCCCATCAGCCGCTTCCTGATCTGGCTCTACCACCCGGTCATTGATTACGTGATCAAGTGGCGCTGGACGGTCATCACCGTCGCGGTCGGCGTCGTCATCTGGGTGTTCTTTCCCTGGAATATGTTGGTCGTGAAACATCTGCCGGAGGGACCGCTCAGGACCGTGGCGGAAAAGGTCGGGAAAATCTTCCCCTATCAGAACATCGGTTCCGAGTTCATGCCGCCGCTTTACGAAGGCGACCTCCTCTACATGCCCACCACCTTCCCTGGCATCTCTTCGACCAAGGCGCGTGAACTCCTCCAGCAAACCGATAAAATCATCCGCACCTTCCTGGAAGTGCATCACGTCTTCGGCAAAGTTGGCCGCGCTGAAACCGCCACCGACCCCGCGCCCTTCGACATGATCGAAACCACCATCATGCTCAAGGATGAAAAAGAATGGCCGGAAGTGGACATCAAAGACGAAAGCGGAAACGTGATTGCCCACCGCCGCCGCACCGCCGACGAACTGGTGGACGCGCTCAACAGCGCCATTCAATTCCCGGGCCTGGCCAACGCCTGGACCATGCCCATCAAGACGCGCACTGACATGCTCGCCACCGGCATCAAAACCCCGGTCGGCATCAAAATCGCCGGCCCCAGCCTGGCGGAATTGGAACGAATCGGCTCGGAAGTCGAAGCCGTGGTCAAGCAGGTGCCGGGCACGACGAGCGCCTTTTCCGAGCGGGTAATTGGCGGTCGCTACATAGAATTTGACATTAATCGCGATGAGATCGCTCGCTACGGTCTCACGCTGGGCGAGGTGCAGGAAGTGTTGGCCGTGGCCCTGGGCGGCATGCCGATCGCCACCACGGTCGAAGGGTTGGAGCGGTACACCATCAACCTCCGCTACGACCGCGATTTTCGTTCGAACCTCGAAGCCCTCCGGAACGACATCGTGATTCCAACGCCCACCGGCGCGCAGGTGCCGCTGGGCCAGTTGGCCGACCTGCGCATCGTGAATGCTCCGATGGCCATCAAGAGCGAAGCCGCCGTGCCAAACGCCTGGATATACGTGGAGGTGAAAGGAATTGATGTCGGCACCTACGTTCGGCAGGCGATGCGCGCCGTCAACGAAGCCATCGCCGAAGGAAGCATCAAGTTGCCCGAGGGCTACAGCATCTTCTGGAGCGGCCAATACGAATATATGCTTCGGGCGAAGGAGCGGCTGCTGGTCGTCGTTCCGGTAACATTGTTGATCGTGGCGCTGCTCATCTATCTCAGCACCCAGTCCTTCGTGAAAACGGGCATCGTCCTCCTGGCTGTGCCCTTTTCAGTGGTGGGAGCATTCTGGCTCATCTATTTGCTCGACTACAACATGAGCGTTGCGGTGTGGATCGGGCTGATCGCATTGGCGGGCCTGGATGCCGAAACCGGCATGGTCATGCTGCTCTACCTCGATATCGCCTACGAGAAATGGCAAAAGGAAGGCCGCATGCGCAATGTCACCGACTTGCGAGACGCTATCTACCATGGCGCGGTCAAGCGTGTCCGGCCCAAGATTATGACCGTCGCAACCACCTTCATTGCCCTGGTGCCGATCATGTGGAGTACTGGCACCGGCGCCGACGTGATGAAACGCATCGCGGTGCCCATGATCGGCGGCGTGGCCACTTCTTTGCTCATGGAACTGATGGTCTATCCAGCCATTTTTTACATCTGGCGCTCGCGGGCGATCAGAGCTGTGCCTCGGGACGAGCCTATTTCAGGAATCGTCCTGTAAAGTCTGGTTAACAAGATCACTTAGGCTCCTTTGTTCGTGTGCGTTTCGACTTCTTGAATGAAATCGCGCATCGTCCATGGCCGCTTCCTGAAAGGCCATGGGTGATGCAAATGCGCTGGGAGAATCTGCTGTTTGCGCATTGGCGCGTGCCGCCAGACCTTCTCCGTTCTCAAATCCCGCCCGAATTGGACTTGGACCGCTTCGACAACGAAGCCTGGCTTGGCATTGTCCCGTTTCGGATGTGTGACACGCGGCTGAGAGGCCTGCCGCCGATCCCCGGGGTCTCGTCGTTTCTCGAACTGAACGTCCGCACCTACGTGACTCTGAATGGCAAGCGAGGGGTGTGGTTCTTTAGTTTGGACGCCGCGAGCCGCCTTGCGGTGCGCGCAGCGCGTCGATTCTTTCACTTGCCCTACTTTGACGCATCGATGAGTGCGAAACCCAAGTCGAGCCGAACAGAGTATTCAAGCCGCCGAACGCATCGCGGCGCGCTCGGCGTCGAGTTTCGCGCTGTTTACTGGCCCCAGTCCGAATCGTCACAGTCCCTGCCGGGAAGCCTGGAACATTGGCTGACGGAGCGGTACTGTTTTTTCACCGTTGATGGAAGCGGCCGGTTGGCATGTTGCGAAATCCACCATTTGCCGTGGCCCCTCCGCCTGGCCGGTGCCGACGTTGCGTTGAATACAATGGCAGAACCTCTGGGCATTGAGCTCCCGCCGATTCCGGACGCTCTTCATTTCGCGGAAAGACTTGAAGTGCTGGGCTGGCCGTTGCGGCGAGTGTAACACTTCAGCCTAGAAAAACCAGTTCAACCGCAAAACGCGGAGGACTCAAAGAGAAACAGTAAGTTCCGAGACCAACGACTGTCACCTGCCTGTTGAACGCGTTGTTTGCAAAGTCCCAAAGTCCAAAGTCCCTTGCGGCTGCGGCCGTTTTATATCGAGTCTCGCATTCTCCGGGCCGCCGGTCCTCCGCTCAATGTCAACGACCTTCAGCAAAAGCTGCGGCTGATCAAGGATAACCCAAACATCCAGCAGATAAACGCAGAGCTGAAGCCCGGTGCGGAACGGGGCGAAAGCCGGCTGGAAGTGCATGTCGGAGAGGCCAATGCCCTCCGCCTGGGTTTGCAAGTGCGGAATGACCGGCCGCCGAGCGTCGGGGCCGAAGTACTGGAGGTCCTGGCCTCGCACCTCAATGTCACCGGCAACAGCGACGCGCTGGATCTGCGTTACGGGCTTTTGCAACGGGATAAAAAACACGGGGCGGATTTCTCCGGCGCGGATAATTTTGGGGCCGGCTATCAACTCCCCTTCACCCCGTATGACAGCACCCTGCTGCTGTCCTACACGCGAGCCGATTATGCGCTGATTGAGGAACCTTTTTCGGCGCTCAATATTCAAAGCCAATCTGACGTCTATTCCATCGGCATCCGGCAGCCGCTCTATCGAACCATCCAGAGAGAGTTTGCACTGGCTTTGGTTGGCGAACGGCGGCATAGCGAAAGTTATTTGCTCGGCGAACCCTTCAGCTTCTCGCCGGGAGCCGTGAACGGGCAAGCCACCGTCAGCGCGCTGCGGTTCGCGCAGGAATTCGTCGATCGCAACCAGTCGCGCGTCATTGCGCTGCGCTCGACCTTCAGCCTGGGCATGGACGTGCTGGGGTCCACGGACGACGGGACGGACCGGGACGGGAAATTCTTGTCCTGGCTGGGACAGGCGCAATACGTGCGGCGGCTGTGGGACACGCCCAATCAATTGATCCTGGGCACAAGCGCGCAGTGGGCGGGCGCCCCGCTTCTTTCGCTCGAGCAATTCAGTTTGGGCGGCGCGCGCACGGCGCGCGGCTATCGCGAGAATCAGTTGGTCCGCGATTCGGCGGTGAATGCCACCCTCGAATTTCGCGTGCCGATCTGGTACGGCAAAAGCGGCGGTCCCATCCTTCATTTGGCGCCGTTCTTTGATTACGGCGCGGGCTGGAATCGAGAGCAGAGCGCGCGCCCCCGGGATCTCATGAGCGCCGGCTTCGGTTTATTGTTTGACCCGACGCCGAAGATCCACGCCGAGCTCTACTGGGGCCATCCCTTCCGTGACTTCGTGCAAGCGAGCGATAACGACGCGCAGGATCTGGGACTGCATTTCCGAGTGATCGTGATGGCGTATTGAATCGACCGGTATGAAATACTCAGCGCGGCAAAGCCGCGACCAAACTCGGTGGGGCGACACTCCGTGAAGCCCTGACACTCTCTGGCATTGTGTAGAAAGCGGGGCTCCACGGAGTGTCTCCCCACCGGAACAAATGTTGTTTGTATGAGAAGAATTTTAACCACGGATCGGCACGGATGAAAAAGATTTCCCAGGATGATTTTCATATCCGTGTCATCCGTAACACGATAAGAAGAAGTCTTTGTTTTCTTCGAAGATTTTCAATTTCGAAATCCGAAACCCGAAACCCGAAACAAATTCGAATTTCAAAAAAACACAAATCTGAAACGGACCGGCGCGCTTCGCTGGGTGTGAGTTTCCTCATTCGGATTTCGAGATTCGGATTTTGGATTTTGGTTGGGGTTTCGCCGCACTGGGTGATCCGTGGTCAGACCTCAAAAAAACAGGGGTAAACCGCCGGAAAGACTGACCGGTGCAA
>JAQBVM010000393.1 GCA_027623095.1 Verrucomicrobiota bacterium | reverse complement strand
CACTTTCAGAGAAACGTCAAAAAAATCGTGTTTTGAACCACATACGCTTAATTCAATGGCAGTGGGGCCGGGGTGAGGGGGAACCGAAGACTACCAAAGGTGCGATCTCGTAGATGCGTGTAAGGAGCAGCTTCCAGGCCGCAGCACGTTTGTTTGTGCGACACGCTCGATCTGGTCTGCGGTTTTTTCCATGTTTTTGTGTGCTGCGGCCTGGAAGGCCGCGGGCCGGTTTTACAAGTGTCGCCGTAGTGTCAGATGCCGGGACCGAGTACTGCCGAATTTCTTGATTCGTGTGTCAAATCTTCACTTTGAATCTCTCGCCTGCCTTCAGGGAACCCGCAAACGCGGCGATGAGCTCCGGAATTTGCGCCAGGTCTTTCAAACTCACAATTTCGACGGGTGAATGCATGTAGCGGTTCGGAAGACTGATCAGTGCGCTGGGAATGCCTCCCCGCGTCCAGAAAATAACGTCCGTGTCCGTGCCGGAAGTCGCGGAAATCGCCTCGTGCTGGATTGGAATGCGCATCTGCCGCGCCACAGTCTCCAACCGTGTCACAACGTCCTTGTGATTG
Source organism: Verrucomicrobiota bacterium (assembly GCA_027623095.1). Classification (GTDB taxonomy): domain Bacteria; phylum Verrucomicrobiota; class Verrucomicrobiia; order Limisphaerales; family SIBE01; genus JAIPJX01. Next base: position 4,862 of record JAQBVM010000393.1, on the reverse strand, counting down.
CATCCTCCATGGGTCAGGGTCGGGCCCTTCCCAACAGCAATGTCACCGTGTTGAATTTTGCTAACCCCGGGATAGTCGGTGGCGTGGGTCACATCGACAACCAAAGCAACGTCCGGTTTCAGCGAGTAAGCGATTTGACGGGCTCCGAATAGTCCCACTTCCTCCATGATGTTCGAAACGGCGGAAACTTCAGGAGCGAGTTTTCCCCCGTTGCGCGCCAAAAGCCGGAGGCTCTCAGCGACGGCAAAATTCCCGATCCGATTGTCGAATGCGCGCGCGATCGCCAGGTCGTTTCGAAGCAACTCGAACTCATCCACGAGCGTGATCGGGTCTCCGACCCTCACCAATCTGAGCGTTTCCTTGCGATTCCGCGCCCCAATATCAATGAACAGATCGTGGATTTTTGGCGGTTTCGGCTCGGAATCATCCTTTGTCAAGTGCGGCGCCAAATTCCCGACCACGCCCCTCACTTCTCCCCTCCGAGTGTGAATCACAATCCGCTGCGCGCGGGTAATCGCCGGATCCACGCCCCCCAAACGGCGGACATAGATGAAGCCGTTTTCATCGACATAGTTCACCGCCATCGCGATTTCGTCCGCGTGACCGGCAACCATTAATCGGGGTTCTCCGCCCTTGTTCAAAACTGCCACCGCATTCCCGTAAGCGTCGGTATAGGTTTCATCAGCGAACTCGCCGACGTAATCCAGCCAGACGCGTTGAGCGCGCGCCTCGTGGCCCGGAGGGCTTGGAGTGGCAATCAGCTTCTTCAGGAACCTAAGGGAGGATTCGCGCATGCGCTCGACGCTAAACGATCAATACCCACCGCAAAAGCTTTTTCCTTTTCAATCCCGGCGTTTCCTCTTTTCTTCACCCATGCGTTTGGAGCTGCTCAAAAACGTTAGCCGCATTGTTGTGAAACTAGGAACCGGCGTTCTGACCGATGAGAAGAAGCGACCGGATCTGGTTCAGATGGAACAACTCGTGAAACAGATTTCCGGCTTGCGGAAAACTGGCAGGGAGATTGTGCTTGTATCCTCGGGAGCGGTGGGTTCGGGAATGGGTATCCTCGGATATGAAAAACGCCCCTCCGAGCTGGCGGAACTCCAGGCATGCGCCGCAGTCGGACAATCGCGCTTGATGGCAACCTACGAGAAACTATTCGAGAGCTTCGGTCTTCACACCGCTCAAGTCTTGCTGACGCACGCGGATCTGCAGCATCATGAACGGCATCTCAATGCCCGGAATACTCTGATTTCGCTGCTGGACCACGGTGTGGTTCCGATCATTAACGAGAACGATGCCGTATCGTTTACCGAACTGAAATTTGGCGATAACGACAAGCTCTCCGCTCTCGTGGCCTGCCTGTTGCCTGCGGACTTGCTTGTGATTCTCACCTCCGTGGACGGCCTAATCCAGAACTTCGGTAAGGCCGGATCCAGGATATTGGCCACAATCAACCAGATCGACGCGAAAGTTGAAGAACTCGCCAGCGGAACAACCAGTGCCACCGCGGTTGGTGGAATGGCGACGAAAATCCAGGCCGGCAAAATCGTGGTCCGATCCGGAATTCCGCTGGTGATCGCGTGCGGACGAAACCACGATGTACTGCAGCGTGTTGTCAACGGGGACGAGGAAGGAACGATCTTTGTGCCCAATCCTACCAAGTTAAAGGGACGCAAACGTTGGATCGCTTTCTTCCACCACCCGAAGGGATCCTTGATTGTCGATGAGGGCGCCAAGAAAGCTCTGCGGGAAGATGGGAAAAGTCTGCTCCTCCCGGGAATTACCCGGTGCGAAGGGCGGTTTATCGCGGGAGACATCGTGAGAATATGCGATAGCGAAGGCAATGAATTCGCGCGCGGAATCGCCGAATCGGGGGCATCCGCAATCGAATCCCGGGAAGTTGCTTCGAGGGAGGTCGTGCATCGCGACAACATGGTCATTCTGTAAAACCCACTCTGATTTGACCCGAAGTATCATGAAACAAAAATCGAATATCAAAAACTTGCTGGAGGTAATGGCGAGGCTGCGTTCGCCGAACGGTTGTCCATGGGACCGGCAACAAGACCATATGAGCCTCCGATTTCACGCTGTGGAAGAGGTTTATGAACTGATGGACGCGATCGAGGCGGGTGATGACGTCGAGATGTGCGAAGAACTAGGCGACTTGTTGCTTCAAGTCGTGTTCCATTGCCAGCTCGCGCGAGAGCGTAAGGCTTTTGATTTTGAAAAGGTTTGCGAACGGATCACAGAGAAGCTGATCCACCGGCATCCGCATGTCTTCGCCCAGAAAGAGGTCAAGAACGTGGAGGCGGTCTGGACGCAATGGGAAAAGATCAAAAGGGCTGAGAAGAAAGGCACGAAACACGAACGCGCGTCCGCATTGGATGGAATACCCAAGCATCTTCCGGGCTTGCTGCGGGCAGAGAAACTGGTCAAAAAAGCGCGCAAGGCGGGGCTTGCGATTCAGTCAAACGGCAAGCCCGCTGGAAAACCTCTTTCCAAATCACAGGTCGCGAATAACCTGTTTGAATTGACCCGATACGCCCAAACACGCGGCTGGTCGGCCGAGGCGCTGCTGCGGTCCCGGGCGAAGCAGGTCGAACGCGGCTGGCGGCGAAAGGAAAAACGCCCCAGGCCTCTCTCACAAACGGGTTCCTGAATCGAGCAACCGCCAGTTTGAAATCCGCCAGTTTAAAGAGTAGAACGTGGATAAAGCACTTGGCCAATGAGGGAAGAACTGCTCTCGCAGGCCGACGCTGAATTCAGGGTTGCCGGAATCTTAAACCCTGGAACAATCGGAAGAGCTTGGATTTTACCGAATCCGAAATTCAATCCGTTATAAAAACCATGAAAAAGACCACGAAAAAGACGCGATCGCTTCAGTTGACGCGACGCGAGTTTGTCGGCCAGGCCTTGGCAGCGGCCGGGGTCATCACCGGAGCGCCCGCGATTCTGCGGGGCCAGAATCTGAACAACAAGTTGAACATCGCGTTCATCGCCTGCGGTGGCCGCGCCAACGCAAGCTTGGGCGAACTCACCGTCGTGCCGGGCCGCGGTGGCGCCCCAGGCCGGCGAGGCCGTGCCGGTGCCGCCGCCGAAGGGCCGTCGGCGCCGCATCCGGACGAGAACGTCGTTGTTCTCTGCGACGTGAACCAGATGGCGGTGGACTCCGCGTCGCAGCGATACCCGCAAGCCAAAAAGTTCACCGACCTCCGGCGTGTCTTCGACAGCCCGAACGAATTTGACGCAGTCGTGGTGTCCACGGCGGAGCACACACACGCATTCGCCACCTACCTGGCGCTGACCCACGGCAAGCACGTCTATTGCGAGAAGCCACTCGCCTACAACATTTGGGAGACCCGCCTCATCCGCGAGACCGCCGCCAAGTATCCGAAGTTGTCCACGCAGATGGGAAATCAGGGGCACGCCTCGGCCGCACGGCAAACGATGAAAGAAATCCTCGACACCGGCGTCATCGGCCCGGTCCATGAAGTCCACGTCTGGGCAGACCGCGCCTGGGGGCTGCAGGACGCCGCGTCCGCCGAGCGATTCGACAAGCCTCATGGATTCTACAACGGCATTCAGATCGTTGACCGGTTCAAGGAGGAGATGCCGATCCCGCCGAACATCCACTGGGACCTGTGGCTCGGCCCCGCGCCGGTCCGTCCGTTCCATGCCACGTACTTCCCCGGCCCGCGGTGGTACCGGTGGTGGGATTTCGGCAACGGCACGATGAGCGACCTCGGAAGCCATGACAACGACGTGCCGTACACGGTGCTGGATCTTTGGCGTCCGGATGCGAAGAGCGGGCGGGCGCTGGCTCCGCTGACGATTGAAGCGATTTCACACAATGTTCCGGTGCCGCACCAGGAACTCGCGCCCGCGACGCTGATGGCGACCTATGAATTCGCCGCGGTAGGCTCGCAGCCGGCGCTCAAGCTCGTCTGGCACCAGGGCGACAGCAAACCACCGGGCTGGGTGCCGGCATGGGGCGGACGATCGTGTTTGTTCATGGGCGAAAAAGGCATGCTGCTCGGCAATGGGAAGCTGCTGCCCGAGGAGCGATTCAAGGACTTCCAGATGCCGCCCGCGACGCTGCCCCGTTCGCCCGGCCATTGGGTCGAGTGGGTCAACTACGCCAAGGGGAACGGTCCAGTGCCCGGCTCGAACTTCCAGTACTCGGGCTGGACGACTGAAGCGAACCACCTCGGCAACGTGTCCTTCCGGACTGGAAAGAAGATCGAGTGGGACTACAAGAACCTGCGTGCCACCAACGCGCCGGAAGCCGCCCCATTCATCCAGCGGCCCGAGTACCGCAAGGGCTGGGAAGACATACTTAATACGTAGCGATTGAACGGGTTCTTTTGAACAGATTCGGAGATGTGTATCGCTCTCGGATTCGTCGTCTCTGAGTTTCCGCGCCACGACCTGCGAAGAACGACCCGCCCGAAGCCGTTGCACAATTCGATGCCGCGTCATCGGCAGTTCTCAATAGACCTCGTCGTGGCTGCCGATGTCCTGGAAGACCGCCCGGTTTTTGGCGGCGAATTGAAACACGACCCGGACGTCGTGTTCGACGCTGAAACTCCAGTACTCCTGTAGGTCGCTGGAAAGCTTGTGCGTGCGAAGTCGCGCGTCGTGCGGGTCGTCCCGGAAAATTTCCACACGCTTCCAGAATTTTTCCTCCAGCCGTTTGCGGCCCGCAATGCGGTTCTTGAATGCCCGCTTGAAGGACGAACTGACGGCATGCACGTGTCAGTCCTCACTATTGACACACTTCTGCGACCAATGTAAGCAGTTTGGCATGCCACGGAAACTGCGCCTGGAGTATTCGGGGGCGATCTACCACGTCATGAATC
>JAQBVM010000392.1 GCA_027623095.1 Verrucomicrobiota bacterium | reverse complement strand
GGGCAGAGGAAACCGAACGCTGCAGGGTATTCTCCAGCGCTTTTGCTTTCCAGTGCCGCTGCGGCCTGGAAGGCCGCGCGCCAAGCAAGTCAAAATGAGAATTGCTGACTACCACAGAGAGAAATCCACACCGAACACACGTCGGCTGGCTACACTTCCAGCGTTCGGGCGAACTTCTCGATCCGGTCGAGTCCTTTCTCGATATTCGCCATACTCGTCGCGTAACTGATTCGCATATAGTCGTCCGCCCCGAACGCGATGCCCGGGACAGCGGCAACTTTTTCCTGGTCCAATAATCTCTGGCAAAACTCTGCTGATTTGAGGCCGAGCTTCGAAATGTTTGGGAAAAGATAGAATGCGCCTTTGGCGTTCACACAGGTGATCCCCGGAATGCTGTTCAGTTTTTGATGCGCATAACTTCGCCGCTTCGAGTACTCCGCCAACCATGTTTTTAAGTGATCTTGCGGACCGTTGAGCGCCGCGACCGCTCCTTTTTGGGCAAAGGACGTGGGGTTGCTCGTGCTATGGCTCTGGATTGCGTCGATGGCTTTGGAAATCGGTTCCGGCGCCGCGAGGTAACCCAGACGCCAGCCAGTCATCGAGTACGCCTTGGCGAAACCATGCACAATAATCGTGTGATCGTAATGGGATTGGGACAGACTCGCAATACTGGTATGGTGCGCGCCGTCATAGACGAGTTTCTCGTAAATTTCGTCGCTCATGATCAAGACGCCTTTCTCGACACAAATGTCTCCCAGAGCCTTGATCTCTGCGCCGGTGTAGAGCGATCCCGTCGGGTTGCTCGGTGAATTGAGAATGAACAGCCGCGTTCGAGGCGTAATCGCCGCGCGCAACTGATCTGGTGTGACTTTGAATTCCGTCTTGTCCGAGGTCTCCAGAATCACTGGCGTGGCGGACGCGAGTTTCACCATCTCCGGATAGCTCAACCAGTATGGGGCGGGGATAATGACTTCGTCGCCCTCCTGGCAAGTGGCGATGATGACATTGTAACAAGAGTGTTTGCCTCCGCACGAAACAATGACTTGGGAGGGTTTGTAAGTTAGGCCGCCGTCGCGTTGGAATTTGTCCGAGATGGCTTTTCTGAGGTCCGGGATTCCACTGCTCGGTGTGTACTTGGTGAAGCCGTCGGCGAGCGCTTTCACGGCGGCATCTTTGATATGCTGCGGTGTGTCGAAGTCTGGTTCTCCCGCTCCAAAGCCGACGACATCCAAACCGTCGGCCTTCATCTGCTTGGCTTTCGCGTCGATCGCTAGCGTAAGAGAAGGCGCCAAAGAGGCCGCCCTCCGGGAGATTGAGTAGTTCATAATCTAGCCCGAAACAATTATCGGAGAGGGCAGGGGAGTGCAAGGTGAATTGGTCCCGGTTCAGTACGTCAACAGATCAATCAAACGCATTCCTTTATTTGTCAGGCGCCATTTGCCTTCCTCTTGATTCAGAATTCTACCACAGGGATTCGCATCTTTTTCCGCTTTGTTAACGGTAAGCAGTTGCACGCGTTCGCCAAAATCGATTTCGCTGGGCGCCCTTGGAATCAGTTCAAATGGAAGCCCTGCGAAATTCAGGGCCAATTCGTAGCCCGCAACGCCTTCCGCGTCTGAAACCGGGTTGCGCCGGATCAGCCTCGTGTATTGGCGCAACCACGGGAAGTCTGTTTCGAGGACCAACACTCTGCAAAGTTCCGTTTGGCCCCTGAGATAACGGCGTAAACTGAATTCCATTCCGGCCTGGGGCGAAGCGCGCAACAGGACGCTCGGGTCAACCCCGATAAAATTCTGGCCGTTCCATCGATCGTGATCATTCCGTTGGTCCGGGAAATTCTTTTCGTGCCATTCCGGAAAGCGCTCGTTGAGTTGCAGCGCCACCTCGAAATGAACGTGGGCCCGAGCTAGGGAAATGGATTCCTGTGTATTTGACGTCCTACCCATAATTCCGATCACGTCCCCCTTCCGAATCAAATCGCCTTTCGCAAGGTCTTCGCACACAAGGCTCAAGTGAGCGTAAAGCGAAAAAACTTCGAGTCCATCAATTCGATGCTTGAGAATCACGTAGTTTCCGTAATTCGAGAGCGCGGGATTACGGTTGGCATACTCAACGAAGCCTTCCGCCGATGCCATGACCGGATCGATTGGTTCGCCCCGATCATCGCGCTCGAGACATTTGATATCGAGACCCTCGTGAAGCTGCCAACCCTCTGAGCGCACGCATCCGTAAGTGCCGCTCGACCAGGGTTTTCCGGATGTAGCGGTGAAGAAATCCGCTTCTCGTTCCGGTGTGAGAAGGAACTTGTTCGCAGTTGGAAACGTGAATGTTTCTCCGAGGATCGGCGATACGAGACCGAGTGCGAGGCACATCAGGGCTAGTAAATCAGATTTACGGCTCACATTGTGAGTGATCAGCAACAGAACTAAAACGTGAATTTCTTCTTTAGTTTCTTAACAACGTTATTGACCCCCCGCACAATTCGCTCGGCCTCTTCGCGGCTTGCGTCGGGCGTAAAAATCAGAACTCCGTCCTGGATGCGGCGAGTGATAATCGGCGCGGCAAGCCAGCGCGATTCCACAAAGAGGCTTTGTATTCCGATTCTCTTGCCTTTGTTTGCGGCGGATACCATATCAAGAACAAGCGTTCCGTGCTGATCAAACTTGATCTGAATGGAGAATCCTCCTAAAACATCGACCACCGACGCCGTTAGGATATCGCCTTCCGTCAAAAAGGGATCGCGAACCACGTTTACCAAGACGGGTCGGTCGCGGTAGATTGGCACACCACGATTCCTCTCGGTTCCATCCGCGTTGATCTCAAGGTGAAAACGAAGAGTGGCAGCTTCCTTGTTTCGCTGCTTTTCTTCGGTGGTTTTGCAACCGGTTTGAAGCCCGGCAGCAACTATCAGCAAATAGATATTGAACCTGGCAATCCAAATCTTCATATTCGGGGCTAAACAATAGAAACGTGTCAGCAAAGTAAAGACTCTTATGGGAAAACAGCATAACAAGATGGAGAAACGCAAACGCCGAGTTCGCTACCTCAAACGCAAAAACGAGAACGACAAAGCAAAGACGAAGACCGCCAAGAGCTGAGATTCGACGGATTTAAGAGGGGTTTGCCTCATCAACTACACCCGGGGTTCAGTTTTTGAGCCCTGCAAGACATGAATTCCCGGGCTTGTTTCCACTTTCGCTAACGGATCAAATCTTTTGTTATCTATGGGAAAAATCTACAATAACATCGTCGAAACAATCGGGCGAACGCCCCTGGTTAAGCTGAATCGTGTCACGGCGGGGGTTGATGCCACCATCTTGTTGAAGTGCGAATTCTTCAATCCGCTTGGCAGTGTCAAGGACCGGATTGGACTGGCGATGATCGAGGACGCCGAGAAGCGGGGTGTGATCAACAAGGATACCGTCATTATTGAGCCGACAAGCGGGAATACCGGCATCGCGCTTGCATTTGTGGCAGCCGCAAAAGGATACAAAGTGACGCTTACGATGCCCGAGACAATGTCTGTCGAAAGACGCACCTTGCTTGCCTTGCTTGGAGCGAAACTTGTTCTGACTCCTGGTTCCGAAGGAATGAAAGGTGCCATAAGCCGCGCCGAACAGATCGCAAAAGAAACTCCGAACTCATGGATTCCTCAACAATTTGACAATCCGGCAAATCCCGAGATTCACAGGAAAACTACCGCCGAAGAGATTTGGAATGATACCGACGGCAAAGTTGATATTGTCGTTGCAGCCGTTGGAACTGGAGGAACCATCACTGGATGCTACGAAGTGATTAAGCCCCGAAAACCCTCGTTCGAGGCGATCGCTGTCGAACCCAAAGATTCGCCCGTCATTTCCCAAACGATCGCGGGCGAACCCCTGAAACCAGGTCCCCATAAGATTCAGGGCACCGGGGCTGGTTTTGTTCCGAAAAACCTCCATCTCAAGGATCAAAACGGAAATGCGCAAATTACGCAGTGCGTTCAAGTGAGCAACGATGACTCGTTCGCAATGGCGCGCCGGTTGGCAAAGGAAGAAGGGATGCTGGTCGGGATTTCCACGGGAGCGAATGTTTGCGCCGCCATTGAAATCGCCAAGAAACCGGAGAACAAGGGTAAGATGATCGTCACGATCGCATGCTCGACCGGTGAACGCTATCTCAGCACGCCGCTGGCTGCCGAGGCGCGCGCGGAAGTTGGCGGTTAACATCTTTCCGTCCGTTACCCAGAGAGCGGGAGGGTGAGGCTCCAGCCGAACCCTTGAATTCGCCGAGCAATGGGTTCGATTGGAGTATAGAGTGGGCGGCGTGAATTCGGCTGGTTCAAGAATGAGATGGTTACCGATATCGATCCTGTCGATGTTTGGAATTTCTGCGTGTTTGGCAGAGTCTTTCCGTCCATCTGAAGCCTTGCTGGCTGATCAGCGAAAAAAGAGTTCCACTGGCAGATCCGCTATCGCGATCAGTCGCGACCGCCCTGGTGCAAAGATCAATTTCTCGGGCACACTCCAGTCGGCGGAGTCAATCAACGGACCGTGGCACGATGTTTCGGGTGCGAGCAGTCCATTTGTTCCGGACTTGGCGAGGAATTCGATGTTCTATCAAACCCGTGAAACGGACAGCATTTTCTCGTCTCCTGCGCTATTGGAATGGACGCTGACGGGTCCGTTTCAAACACACTTTGATCTGGCATTTGCGGGAATCCCGGATGGGATTATTCCTCCCATGGGATTTATTGCGCCGCGTGTGCGCCGCGCGCGAATTGAATACCGCGATACGACTGCAAGCGATGGCGTGATGGCTGCCGGATGGCGCGTTGACCGCGACGCCCTAATCCTCGATCACATTGAGGTTGTCGCTGAGCGGTTGAGCGGACGCGCACTAGACGAAGAGGAAATAGCCGCGTTGACGGATGCGAAGTTCGATGAACAATTGATTGCCAACCTGCAACTTTTTCACGCCTTGCTTGGGAATTGGGATTATTCGTTGTCGATGGACGGCCGGGGGCTGTGGAATACCGAGGTAATTGAATTCGAGAGCGGAAAACGGATTCCTGTCGCGGGTGACTTTGATCTCTCTTCCTGGGTGACTGCGAACGTGAGGGTTTCCGCACCACGCAATTACCGGATCGAGTTGGAGGACATCGACCGGCAGGCGCTATATGAGATCGAGATTGATCCTAAGAACGGCAGTTTTATACACGCCGCCTGGCAGTCCGTGACTACTGCTTTGACTCCGCAGTTAGGCTTGCCAGGAACTCGACAAGATCGCGCAGGTCGCTTTTTGAGATCAGTTTAATAATGTCCTCGGGCATGGCGGAGGCACCGCGATCACGGCTCTTGATCTGGTTTTTTGGGATGGTGCTGATCGGTTCGTCCGCATCAAAATCCGGATTCGCAAGAATTAACCTAAGTTCCCGGAGAAAAGAGACAAAACATCAACTTTGTTGGGGTTTTGTCAAAAAGTGTAGCAA
>JAQBVM010000391.1 GCA_027623095.1 Verrucomicrobiota bacterium | reverse complement strand
TTCGGAAACGGCGTTTCGCCGTTTCCGGGGACCCCGCCTATCTGGTCAGGCCGCATAGTTGATGGGAATGGGGGGCAAGAATTTTGTCCTGCGTCTCGTGCGAATCAGGTTTGCAGCCTGCGCATGGGTGATCGTAATCTCTCTTCCGATGGATATCTTATCATTCCTGAAGGGGCCGTTCCGATCGGACGGGAACATCCTTTCAATTGGCGCGCGCGAAGTGCCTGTCCAGTTCGTGCGGAATCCACGTGCCCGCCGGTATATTCTGCGCTTGCTCCCAGATGGAATCGCACGGGTGACGATTCCGAGGGGGGGATCGACCGCCGAAGCGGCTCGTTTTGCCGGTCGCAACGTTTTATGGATTCAGCGCCAGCTCCAGCGCCAAATCGAGCGGATCAAACAACCAAGGACCTGGAAAACCGGGGACGAAATCTATTACCGAGGCACACTCGTCCGACTGGAAGCGGAAGAGGACGAGGTTTCCGGATGCGGATGGGTCCGTTTCGGTGATCAACGGCTGCGTATTAAAGAAACGAACGCCGACCTGCGTAGGAGTGTGGAACAGCATCTTCAAAAGATCGCGTTCTTAGAGCTTCCGGCCCGTGTGATGGAGCTGGCCCGGCAACACAATTTCCCCGTTCGAAAAGTGACTGTTCGGAATCAGCGGTCGCGCTGGGGCTCTTGTTCGGTTCGCGGCACAATTTCTTTGAACTGGCGGCTCGTTCAAACGCCAGAGTCCGTTCGCGATTACATAATCCTGCATGAACTCGCTCACATGCGGGAAATGAACCATTCTCCTCGGTTCTGGCTGGAAGTGGCTCGAGTCTGTCCGGATTACGCTGTTTCAGAAAGGTGGTTGAAGAAAAACTCCAAACTGTTGCGATGAGGTCTCGATAGGTGGGACGTCCTGTGGACGGATCAAGTGATGAGCGCAAATGCTTTTTTCATGGCCGCGCTTGTCGCGGCGCAGGCGGCGTCCTTGTCCAATTGACGAAGGGGGGCGTTGAAGGGTTCGGCACGGACAGGGCCGTCGTAGCCGATCTTGTTCATTGCGTTCAGGAATGCTGCGAGGTCAATCACCCCGGTTGCCATCGGCAGCTCTCGTTGGTTGTCGAGTTGTTCTTCTCTCTTTTTCCCAGCAGGCGCGTCGTTTAGATCGGCGGCAACAATGTCATGATTGGTCAAGGTCAGAATATCGCCTTCGGAATCCTGCGCTTGCCACCAATGCCAGCTATCCATCACGAATCCCACGTTTCCGGTGCCGATTTCCGCGATGAGCTCCTTCATTTCAGCCATTGTGTGGACGAATGGATATTTGCTGCGAATCAACGACGTGTGGGTTCCGACGTATTCCAGACCGAGACGATGGCCGTGATCCTTAAGGACTTTGGCGACTTCCCGCAAACGTGCCGCGTGCTGTCTGAAATTCTGGACATATGGCATGCTCCCGCTTCCTGGAGAAATCCAAGTGCTGACGCGATCGACTCCTGCGCGTCGTATTCCTTTTGCGAAGTTAGGGAACTCCTTGATTCCTCCGCTGAATTGGGCGTCGCTTCCTCGGAAATCGACGGGAAAGCCCGAAGCCCCAAAAGTGATGTTCTTTTCCTTCATGTCACCCAGCAGATCATCGATTTGGCCCTGCGACATAACTGCCAGTTCTGTCCCTCGCGCTTCTACGGATTCAAAGCCGTGTTTGACGGCCAGAGCGTTGACATCCGCTTGAGTCCTTGCCGACACCCCAATCGCCCCGCAAACTAGGTTGATTGTCATCTTGGTTCGCTTGGCGGCGGCCGAGTGACCGAGCGGAAAACCCGAAACCAGCATCGCTGCGGCGCTTGCTTTCGCGGTTTCTTGGATGAAAGACCGACGATTGATAGTTTTCATAGTGTTCAATGGTTAACGGATTTGATTTGGGTCCAGAACGACATGTTTTACCGACCTGCGTTGAAAAGTGTAAGTGGCATGCACTTTTCCGTCGGATGCCTGAATGATAGCCGGGTATGAGAATTCACCCTGCGAACGTTCGAGTGTGAGCACGGGTTTCCAATTCGAACCGTCGTCCGATAGCGCGATGTTCAGCATGTTGCGGCCTGCCGGAAACGGTTGATTGCGAGTGGTATGATTGTAAATCAGCAACTGTCGTCCATCCGTTAAGGTGACGGCATCCGTCCCAGAGCTCGGATTGGGCAGAGGAGTAGCTGTCATTTCGCTCCAGCTTTTCCCGCCGTCTTTCGACCAGCTCTGTGTAATGACATTTTGACGGCTGCGGCACAAGATTTGCATCCGACCGTCTGCGTAAGTCAGAATACTCGGCTGAATCGCTCCAAACTCTTTGCCGTCATTGATGGGGCCGATGATTTCGAACGTCTTGCCATAGTCTCTGGTTACCTCGAAGTGCACACGCCAGCCATCATGTTCCGTGCTCGTCGGACAGAGAATTGCGCCGTCCTTCAATTGGATCGGTTTGTTCTTCACAGGTCCCAGCAAATGCCCGAGCGGGCCATCGCCAAGTTTGCGCGGTTCGGACCAAGTCTTTCCCGAATCGTTGGAGGAAATGAGCATTCCCCACCAACTGCTCGGTGAAGGGCCGACTTTATAGAAGAGAAGCAAGGGGCCGCCCTTTGGCTGAAATAGCACCGGGTTCCAGCAGGGATGCCGCAGTTCTGCTGATTGCACGCCGTTGGCGGCTTCGATTGGGTTGGTCCACTTGCCCGATTCCCAGCGCGAGACCCAGATGCCGACGTCGGGATGATTCTCCCGAGTGCCTCCAAACCACGCGGCGACAAGGCCGGACGAAGTCTCTACGATTGTGGAAGCGTGGCATTGCGGCGTCGGTTTGTCTTCGAGGGAGTAAATCAGTTCGCCTGTAATGTAAGCGCCTTGACCCGGCATTGAGATTTCGGGGATCTCAAATGTGTCAGCCAATGCGGAGACGCGGAATGCGACGACCGCAGCCGCGATGAGAACGATCAGTCGAGAGTTCGAAAGGAGTTTCATCTGAGATTTCTGGGTGGAGGATTTCGGATTTGGCTTGTGGTTGGTGATTAGCTCTTCACAAAATAGCGACTTCGGCGCTGTGTTCAACCACTTCCTTATAGGGATTGAGAAGTCGTTCGCAGCGGCGCAATTCATTTCCCAACCGCATTTCGGCGCTGCTTCAGCGCACGCCAGGTTGTGAGCACGATGCCTTCTTTCTCGATGGCGGCTTTCAGGCTCGGATCAATCATTGCGTTAAGGTCGCCAAGTCGCGTGGCACCGGAACTGGAGATATGTTCAAAAACTTCGGTTGGATCGGTGCAGTGCATGATCATCATCGTCACTCCCGGCTTTAGATTTCGGACCGCGTCGATGTAATTCTTTGTTTTGTCCGTTGTCTTCCACCCATAGCTAAAGTTGTGAAGATCATCAATGACGGGCAAACCGGATGCCCAGATCATCGCGCCGATCTCGCGGAGCTTCTCCGCGCGTCCGGTGGTCTGTTGATTGATGAAAAAACCATGTCCACCCGGAAACATCACCGGAATCCCTGTTTCAATCCCGACTTTAATATATCGCTCCAGAAACGCCTCCGTGGCGAACAGGGTTCCCATGTGCGAATCAAGGTGGGTGGGTTCGAAACCCATAGTTCGGGCCCGATCTAACTGTGCGCGAATCTCCGCTTCGACTTCGTCGGCGGTGGCGTTCTGGACAACAAGCGACACATTGTCCCAAAGGCAGCCCTCTTTATCAGCGAGTCCTGGAACTTTTTGTTTCCCGGCCAGCGGACCCCATCGGTAATCGCTCCATTCCGACGTGAGTGTCAGGTGCAAGCCGGCGTCGGCGCCGGTCTGTTTGATCCATTTGACAATGTGAGGCACCCACGGGCAGGGCATCATGACGCTGAGAGAATTTGCGACGCCTTCCCCAATGGCGCGTTTGACGCCGAGATCCGAGTCATAAGACATCCCCGCGTCGTCGATATGAAGAATTAAGGCCCTTGTGCCTTTGGGCCATCCGAGTTTTTCGGCATACGTTTGCTCCTGTGAGAACGATGTTGCGGCAGCCGATAGTGCGACCGCGATCCAAAGTGTGGAGTGTGAAAATCTTTCAGTCATGATGGTGAGCCAGGTTTTGATCATTCGCGGGAGATTTCGGTGCGCTAAGATTAGAGAACTCCCGATTCGCCGCGCAATCAAAATCCGGTGAGACTTGAACAAAACGGAAGAATCACCGTATCTTTTCTCTGGCAACGCGTTTCCCGCGTTTACGAGCGAAGATTGAATGATACGCCACGACTATATTCTCGAGTGGATCAAGCGCTATGTGCGTTGGATCGCCGAAATTACCGGTTTGGCGCAGGCTCGGGATTACGAGGCGGCGATCCGGCGGATCGATATGGCGCTTCGAACACTTTTGGAAGTTGGGTCCGATTCGGTCACGAGCTTGACGGAGGGCGAAATCATGGCGCGCCTCACCTTGGGAGGCTACGGCCCGTCCGTGGATGACAAGTGCATGATCATGGCGGCACTGCTCAATCAGCTCGGAGTTGTGTGTGCCGCACAATTGCGCCCGGAGATGAGCCGGGACTGTTTTCTCAAGTCTCTCCATTTGGTCCTCGGGTTTAAGTTGCGCGACGAGACCGTTCCGCTGGCTGAATACACACCCGCGATTGAGGAACTTGTTGAATCGTTGAAACCCTTCGAGTTGCCGCCGCGAACCAACGGAGCGCTCATGGTTTATTTCGAGCAAACGGGGATGTTCGCGAAAGCCGAGAACGCATTGTTTGCCATGCTGGAAGGCGCGCCCGGCCATGCCGAGGCGATTCAAATGGGGATTGCTTTTTACGAACGATTGCAGGCTTTGGATGACCAGGAACTCGATGCGGGAGATTTGTCTCGTGCCGAGGTCGAGGCCGGATTGACCGAAATCACGCAGATCAATTCACCGTGAGCACCGATCAAACCATTTTATTCACACTTTTGTTGTTGGTCTTTGTGTTTCTGATCTGGGGACGCTGGCGTTACGATTTGGTTGCATTCACAGCACTGCTCGCGGGTGTCGTGATGGGAGTCGTGCCCGCGGAACTGGCGTTTTCAGGTTTTGGACATCCCGCGACCGTTGTCATAGCCTTGGTCTTGATTGTGAGCCGGGGGTTGTCAAACTCGGGGGCGCGATTGATCTTGTGGCGCGCCATGTTGTGGACAGTTCACGGAAACTCGGCTCGCATATCGCCCTGATGTCGGCAATTGGCGCCGCGTTTTCCGCGGCGATGAATCATGTGGCCGCGCTCGCTCTATTGATGCCCGTTGACATGCAGGCGGCAGCGAATTGGATGATTTGGCGCAGGAACAGGAGGCCGCGATTCTAGGGTTGATCCGTCGCGGCCAGCGCATGCCTGGAATGGCCCGGAGGGTCGTGATTCGAGAAGGTGACCTTCTTGTCCTGCACGGTCTTTTTATTTGGAGCGGTGCTTGACGAGGGCTTGGAAAGGGATTTGGGGATTGTGCTGACA
>JAQBVM010000390.1 GCA_027623095.1 Verrucomicrobiota bacterium | reverse complement strand
GCAAGAACCCCAAATGCCGCCAGGCCCATCAATGTGAGAAACCCGATCGACCATGCTCTCTGGCTCCCATCAGCAAGATCAAGCAATATGGGAAATCCGGCCGCTGTCATAATCAACAACCACATCATGGCAGCCAGCCGGTCCAGCACCACCGACGTCATTGCATGTGACAAAGACAGACCTGCACGCTGTACATAGAGTACTCGCACGGCGTCGCCGCCAATTGCCGATGGCAAGCCCTGATTGAAATAGGCACCGATGAGCAGGAGACGAAAAATAGAAACAAAACTCAACCGGGCGCCAAGCGGTTGAAGTATGTGCTTCCAGCGGATGGAGGTCACTAGCGTCTGCAGCCCGAGAATTGAAAGGGCGAGCGCAATACTCAAGAAATCTAGCCCACCCAAGATCGTCCAGAGCCGAACCTGATCCAACGGCGACAGGATGAAATAGAACAGAACAAGCGTAATGCCGAGTTTTAGCGCATATAACGCGACCTGCCGATAACGGCGCCAGGCTGCAGGTTTCATCGGCAGCCCTTCCCTACGCGTCTAACGTTGCGGGCGCGGCATTCAGCACGTCCTCCCCCAACACAAACCGGACACCTCCGATCACCCCTTCGGGCACATCGCCCGTCAAACGCAGCGGCGGAAACCTGAGTCCGTGCCAAGGGCAGACAATTCCCCCGTCCTCCAGCCGGCCATCGCATAGCGGCCCGCCCTCGTGTGGACAGGCGCCGGGCCACAACGAAATGACGCCGTTCTGAAAAAGGTAGAGAAAGTCCAGCGCC
Organism: Verrucomicrobiota bacterium; assembly: GCA_027623095.1. GTDB lineage: Bacteria > Verrucomicrobiota > Verrucomicrobiia > Limisphaerales > SIBE01 > JAIPJX01. The sequence continues at coordinate 4,742 of JAQBVM010000390.1, read as the reverse complement.
TCTATTCTGAAGGGCGTCGGCTGCGACGGGCCTGTCTCCACAAGGGCGATGTCCTGTACAATAGTCAGCGCAGGCGGAATGGTATGATTGTCCAGCGCACTCGCGACGATGTAGTCTGGAATGTCTGATTTAAAACGGAAACCGGCATTCCTGAGCTCTCTGCGCCGTTGGCGTATCGGCGCATCTTCCGCGTTCTGAACGACGTTCAGTTTTTTCATTTTGCGATTAAGCATCGGGTGCAGAAACGACCAAAAGCGCCTGGAAACTATGTACCAGTCGATCCGCTGCTGACTTCCTGTATCACAAGGCAAGGACCGGATTACCGACATGACGAACACCAGATTGAAAACCGAAAAACACTGATAGAAGAGGCCCGGTTTAAGCCGCACGTCAGTGACGGCAACGAACAAGGGTGAGGACGGGTAATGCGTAAGTGAAAGCTGGAAATTCCGGCCGCAGGCGAGGCGGGATGCTTCGCCATAAGTACGGTGTATGAACGGACAGTGGTGGGGATCCATATGGTTCCAGTCAAGATCGTTTACCGCAGCCTCACACTCGAGTTCGTAAAATCCGTGGGTAACCGCCATTCCCTTTCCCATCCCCTTGAATTCCTCGATCAGGGATTCGGGGTCTACGTATTGCAGATCGCGTTCAATCGTTACTGGCATATTGTTGCTCGCCCTAATTTGAAGAAATCGATCGAGCAGCCGGTGGAGAGAGGCCACCGCACCGCGGCGCGCGCGCGTCCGCACTTTCCGTTTGCTACGCGATTCCGCCGCATGATAGACAGCGTTTGACCATCGGCGCCTTTACTCGCCAGTTCGCGATCCGCTGCCGAACCCCTCATCGCAATACAGGCCCATGAAAAAATACGCAAACGTAGAGCATTTCGTTCATTCTTGTGCCCGGGCAATTCTCCCGTTCGCCGTCATCAAGCGCGTCACACCGCTCTACTATGCGTCCAATCGCTGGCGATTCAAATTTATGAAGCGACCTATCCTGCCTCAACAATCGGCCCACAGCCGGCCGCGCCGCGAGGCCGAAGGCTTTTTTGAGAGGTACTGCCAGGGAAAGGGTATCGACATTGGTTGGGGCGGCGATCCAATCACACCCGATGTACGGGGATGGGACATCGAGGATGGCGATGCACATCTAATGGCAGGGGTGGAAAACGAAACATACGATTTTGTTTATTCTTCACATTGCCTTGAACATCTTGAGGACATTGAGCGTGCACTACAGAACTGGTGGCGAATTCTCAAGCCGGGAGGATTTCTCATCCTGTATCTTCCCGAACGCGATCTGTTTGAGAAGAAAAAGGAACTGCCGTCACGCTTTAGTCTCGATCACAAACATTTCTTTTTGCTGGACGCGGACGATCCGCCCGACACCGTCGGATTACTCCCGCTGATCGAACGCACATTGTCTGACTACCGGATGGAATATGCCAAAATATGCGATTATGGCCTGACAATTCGCGATCCATTCCGCCACAGCGACGGGGAATACTCGATCGAGGCCGTTCTAGCCAAAGAGACGAGCGTTTAGCGCAAGATTGCTGATCGGAAACAGCGGTTTAAGCGATCTTGACGCGGATGCTGCGACGTAAACGGTTGATGCGGAGGAGATAAAGGCGCAGCACCATCCACAGAACGCATCCACCGTTATAGAGGATGCGCATTTTCTTCTCGCCAGCGAGCCGCGGCGGCTCGTCGCTCGGCAGTTCCGTCATCTTCATCCGGTGCAAACTGGCCCAGCCCGAGATCAGCGGTTCGAATACAGGCCCCACCACGTAACGCTCGAACTCAGCCGACACGAACAGTTCGCGCCTGAACCCGCGGTACATCGTAAGCGCATCGGTCAGATGCGCCCGCGATAGAGCCGCGATCATCTGGGAGAACATCCAGTTTCCCAAAGCGGTGATCCATGTATCGTCATGCGACTTCGCCGGCGGCAGGTAGCGCGACATCACGACGACGTCATAGCCTTCGCGGAGCTTGGCAACCAGCGCCGGCAGATCCTCAGCGAGACAATTTCCGTCAGGGCTGAACTCGATCACGTACTCCGACTTTGCCAGCCGGACGCCCTCGAGAACGCCAAAGCCGAGGCCGGGCCGTTTCTGGCGATAAACCGACAATCCCATCTCCTCGGCCAGCACCGCCGTCCCATCGATCGACCCACCGTCAACGACGAGGATTTCGTGAAAAAGCGAGCGGTCGACCTGCGGAATTACCGCCCTTAGCCCGTCAATCTCGTTAAGGACTGGAACGAGGAGCGTGACGCTTCCGGAAGGTGCCGCGTTCATCCAGTTGCTCCGGTAATTAGGGTGAACGCCTTTCCGAAATTGCGTGCGTACACGGTAATCGCCCCGAGTGCGAAGAACGCGACTGTGATACGCGGCCAGGGCCAATCCCGGCGGCCGGCCCAGATTGCAAGCAGCGTCGCTATTACGAAGATGAAACCGGTGAGGCGATGGACGTCTTCAGCCACCACGAGCTGGCTGACGGTTCCGAGATGCAACAGCAAGGGAACTGATGCCGCACTGTAATTGCGTAATTTGAGCGCGCCGGCACAGGCGACGACGAACGTGAAATAGAACAGCCCGTTCTGAACAATGTTTTCGAAACTGAACACGAACGTAAACGGCCCGCCTTGCATCTTGTCGATCGCATTTTCAGGGCGGAATATCCGGTTGAACTGTTCAGTAAAGGTGATCTCCCGCGCCACTCCCGTTGCTGGGAACAATTGGAAGTAGATCTCCTTGAACAGAAAAAACCCGATCGCAGCAGCAATATAGGGCACCGCGGCAATAACGTAGTCCCGCATGGGAATTCTGAACGGATTAGGCTGTTCAGGGCGGCAGAGCATTACGCCAAACATCACGAGCCCGGGTGCGAGTACGAGCGACCTCTGGTGACATAGCATGGCCGCCATAAACAGGACGAAGTGCCAGCCTCGCGCCCGTGGCCGGATCGCCACGACGAAGAACACAACCATGACAAACCACGTTGCCAGCAGATCGGTGTTCGGCGTAAGGGTCACATGGCTGATGATCGGAAGCTTGAGCGCGGAAAGGCAGAGGCAAGTCGCAATCAACAGCGGCACACGATACCGAAGTGTGAGATATGCCCAGAGCGCCAACAGCGACAATGCGAGCAAGACAGGATAGGCGATATAAGCAGTTGCATCGTCAAGGCGCAGAAGTTTAAGCAGAACCGGAAAGCCGACGAGATGCGGATGGGTCTCAATGCCAGCGTTCGGTGTCATGCCCTGGTGCAACGGCAAGGCAATCGCCGCATATAAAAGGCGCACAAGGAAATAATATAGCCCGGCGCCGAAAAGTACGCAGTGAATTAGCGTAAACCGGTCACCGAATCTCGCCGTTGCAGCATGCCCCAGCATTGCTACACCGCGGTTTAGTCGTTCAGCCAATGATCTCGATCCTCAGCAAGGAGGCTACGGAACGAAAGAAACGCGCAATCCGAATCCCCTTGCGCGTCAGCCTGTAGCGACCGCTCTCGTTCGCCAACACGCCAATGTCGACGCATTCTCCAATGCGCTTCCGAAAAACTTCCTGCGGCGGATAGCGGCGAGCAAGCTCCTCTTCCGACAGCGTGCGGGACGGTTCATCAAGAAAGCGCATGACCATATGGGCAGAAATCGAACGGTCGGCGCTGACCGGGACGATTAGGGTGTAGACGCCGGCGAACCCGACGAACGTCAAGGATCCGGCCACGCTCCCGAGGAGTGCCGTTTCGGGCGAGGAATATAGAGACACCAACAAAATCCAGCCAGTCGCGCCGCCGACAATGCCGGCGGCAATGGCCAGGACACCGCATGTACGGTTGATCGAGCGAACTTTTCTTGTTCGGAATATCACGATGTGAAGTATTGAAAACACAGCGCCGCAAAGCGAACATACGGCGGCGTACCAGATTAAATCCATAATTCAGCCGACGCCCCTGCCTATTCCGGTAACTCGCCGCGGAAGGTTTCCCGATACCAGTCGAGGGTCATTTCAATGCCCTCGTCGAGCGGCACCCGAGGCTGCCAGCCGAGCTCCTCGCTCGCCCGGGTTGTATCAAGGCTGAGAGACGTTTCTATTGTGGGCTTCGACAGGTCGTGCTCGATACGGAGTGGCCGACCTGATGCCTCGACAATGCGCTTCACAAGTTCCTTGATCTTGACCGCGGCACCGGAGCCCACGTTGTAGATACGATAGGGCGCAATGTCGTTTTCGACCGCCAATCGGACAAAATCTATGAGATCGGAGATGTAAAGAAGATCGCGCGCTTCCTCGCCGCGCCCCCATACGACAACGCGGTCGTCAGTGCTGGTCATCACCTTGGTCACTGTCGCTCCGAATACATGGGATCGCTCCAGGTCGTATTTGTCGTGAGGACCGTAGATGTTGGAATGACGGATCACGGTGAAGTGCGTTTCCGAGATGCTGCTGAAAAACTCGCACATCTTTTCCAAGTAGACCTTCGTCCAGCCCGAGCCGAAATACTTTTCGTTAAACGGCTCGTTTTCGACGAAATCGTCCTCTTTCTGAGGTGTGGCCGACGACTGGTACATCGTCGTGCAACTGAAAAACAGGAACCGGCGAACCTTATGCTCAAAAGCCGACCGGAAAAGCAGCGAATTCATCACTGCATTGTCCGTGACGTGAATGTGAGGACGGGAGACGATATCCTTCGCGCCGGAAGTAGTTGCCGCTGCCTGGATTACGATGTCCGCAC
>JAQBVM010000389.1 GCA_027623095.1 Verrucomicrobiota bacterium | reverse complement strand
ATAACGACGGGCATTTCGAGCTTTCTTTTATTATTTCGCACTTATATCACGCTTGAATCAGGGCTAGTGATTCGAACCGGCATCTCTGGAAGCTTGCGCTCCAACGCGGCGCGGCGATAGAGTTCCTTCTCGTTACGAGGTCATGCGTGAGAGCTGGTCTCGGATCAGTCGCAGTTTAAACGTGGATTCCATGGGTGAAAACTGTCTAAAAGTTGCAAAATCAAGGTCTCTGGCTCTGTGCCTTGTAATGTCCGCCTTCGTTCTTCCCCTGTGCGGAGGTCCGTTGCCGGCTGACGACATGGAGTTCTTTGAACGGCGGATTCGCCCCGTTCTAGTTGAACGATGCCACGGATGCCACAGCGCCGAGAGCAAGAAGCTGAAAGGTGGATTGCGCCTGGACTCCCGCGTCGGAATCTTGCAAGGCGGTGAATCGCTGCGGGCAGCGGTGATTCCGGGTGAACCTGATGGAAGTCTGCTGATTGAGGCGATCCAGTACCAAAATCCGGATCTACAGATGCCCCCGAAAGCGAAGCTGTCGGACGATCAAATTGCGGATATGACATTCTGGGTGAAAATGGGGGCTCTGTGGCCCGAGGAATCCAAGGCGAAACTAGCTCCCGACACGGATGGATTTGATCTCGATCACCGCCGCAGAACACATTGGTCCTGGAACCCGATTGTTCCGCAACCTCTTCCTTCGGTTCACGACTCAAATTGGCCGTTGAATCCAGTCGATCATTTCGTCCTCCACAGCCTCGACGGGAGGAGTCTTGCACCCGCTGGCACGGCTGAAAAACGCTCGTTGATACGGCGTGTCTATTTCGATCTGATCGGCTTGCCACCGTCTCCGGAAGCCGTGAATGCGTTTCTGTCCGACACGTCTTCCGACGCGTATGTGAGTGTTGTGGATCATCTGCTGGGAATGCCGCAGTTCGGTGAACGATGGGCGCGGCACTGGCTGGATCTTGTGAGGTACGCGGAAACACTCGGTCACGAGTTTGATTACTCGATGCCGAACGCGTGGCGTTATCGGGATTATGTGATACGCGCGTTAAACAGTGACGTTCCATACAATCGATTTGTCATGGAACATATCGCAGGTGATCTGCTGCCGGATCCACGACATCATCCAACCGAGGGATTCGATGAGTCCATCATTGGAACGGGATTCTATTGGTTCGGACAACAAACGCATTCTCCGGTGGATGTGCGGCGAAACCAGGCAGATGTCATCGAAAATCAGATCGACGTGCTGACGAAAACTTTCCTTGGTTTGACGGTGGCGTGCGCGCGCTGCCATGATCATAAATTCGATGCGATCTCGACGCGTGATTATTATTCACTCTACGGCATCATGGAGAGTTCGCGTTATGCGCAACGGACGATCGATTCGCCGGTTGAGACCGAGGATGCCCGAGAGCAGTTGGGCTTGATGAAAGAGAAAATCCAAAACTTGGTCGGTGCGTCGTGGCTTCGGCAAACCTCTCGCGTTGCGGATTATCTTTTGGCTGCCCGCGAAGTGATCGAGAACCGAGCCACGCCGGCAGACTTCTCCCCGCCGGGAGGGCAGTTCGCCGGAGCGCGTTCGCTGGACCCGCTTTATTTAAAGCGCTGGATCACGGTCTTGAAGGACGATGCTTCAACTCGTTCAGATCAGCCTCTCCATGTTTGGAAGGATTTGATGAAAAGCAGCGGGAGCGCTCCCGACCTAAACTTCCGCGATCGATGGAACGCGCTTGTTGCTAATGCGAGACCGTCGGCGAAGCCCCGTTTTTCCCAATCAAATGAAACGGACGTCGTATTCGCTGATTTTCGGAAAGACAGTTTCAAGAATTGGTTTGTCGAAGGGAGTGCATTCGGGCCAAAACCGAACCTTCCTGGAGAACTTACATTCTCCGATCGCGACAGTTCCGCAGTTCAACTTCTTCCGTTTGGAGCCGCCCACAGTGGCTCGATATCGAGTCGGCTTCAGGGTGTCTTGCGTTCCCAAACTTTTACGATCACGAACCGTTATTTGCAGATTCACGTTTCCGGGCGATCGAGCCGGATCAATGTGTTTGTTGATAACTTCGCGTTAATTCAAGCACCGATCTACGGGGCTCTGAGGCAGACCCTGGACGATGGAAAATGGAAATGGCTTAGCATCGATCTTGAGATGTGGAAGGGGCACCAGGCGTTCATTGAGTTCAGTGATATTCCCACACCGGATCTGGCGGGCGGCGGATCCAGGAAAGGGTACGCGCCTGACGGCTATGTGGCCGTGAGCCGAATCGTGTTCTCCGATCAGGGAAAGCCTCCAGGTGATGATGAATCCTTTCTGTCGTTGCTGGCGTCGTGCGTGGATTCTGTAGATTCGATTGAGGAACTTGCGAACGCCTATCTTAAGATGATCTCCGATGCTGTCGATGCCTGGGTGAATCATCGGTTCACCGGAGGTAGCGGCCGCGATTCCGTTCAAATTCATCTCCTAAACTGGCTTTCGGAGCATGGCCTGCTCGAAGCGGATTTTGAGAATTCTGGTTCTCCGGACGAGGGGGCGCTGGCTTCTCTGATTCGAAGCTATCGGGGGACCGAAATGTCCTTACCCAATCCGGTGCGCACTCCCGCAATGGCCGATGGGACCGGATCGAATGAAAAAGTGTTTATTCGAGGAAACCCTGGAACTTTGGGAGACATTGTTCCGCGCCGGTTTCTTGAGGCGATCGATGGTTCCGAACCACGCGGTTTCAATGACGGAAGCGGACGCATCGATTTGGCTCGTCGAATCACGGACCCGTCCAATCCGTTCTTGGCGCGAGTAATGGTCAACCGTGTCTGGCACCATCTCTTCGGCCGCGGGATCGTGGCAACACCGGATGATTTCGGCGTGCTGGGTCAACGACCGACTCATCCTGAGCTGTTGGATTGGCTTGCTGCATTCTTTCAAGACGAGGCTCAATGGTCCGTCAAGAGACTCATTCGTCTGCTCGTCACTTCGCGGACCTATCAGATGTCCAGCAAACCGTCGAATGCCCAGGGCGAACGGAGTGACCCTGAAAACATCTGGCTTCACCGAATGCCGATCCGGCGTCTTGAGGGCGAGATCATTCGTGATGCGATTTTGTCCGTGGCGGGAACGCTTGACGATTCGATGATGGGACCGTCCGTGCCCGTTTATCTGAACGAGTTTATGGATGGCAGAGGCCGCCCCGAGAAAAGCGGTCCACTTAACGGAGACGGAAGGCGCAGCATTTATTTGGAAGTGCGCCGAAACTTTTTGTCTCCAATGATGCGTACTTTTGATGCGCCCGTGCCGTTCTCAACAGCGGGCAGGCGAACTGTTTCGAATGTTCCGGCGCAGTCGCTCATCCTGATGAACGATTCGTTCGTGACTGATCAGGCCAAGGCTTGGGCACAGTCTGCTGCAGCCGATCGGGATATTCCGCGCGCGGAACGTGTCGAGCGACTCTATTTGACTGCCTTTGCCAGGCCCCCGACTTCGGATGAGTTGGACGGAGCTCTAGAATTTCTGGATCGACAAACTGGTTTGCTCGACACGAGCCGCGCATCCGGAGACGATTCGGGTGCGTGGGCGGATCTTTGTCACGTGCTGTTCAATGTCAAAGAGTTCGTGTTTGTCAATTGATTGGAATGGATGGAAGGCTGAACCGATAGTGATCTGACGAAAGAGATGCCGAAATACCACTGTGGAAGATTTTTGAGGCGGCCGATGACGCGCCGCGAGATGCTGAACCGTTGCGCCAACGGGTTTGGGGCGGTCGCGCTAACGACCCTCCTGGCGGACAAGGGATTCCATCCTCAGGCGGCGAACGCGAAGAGTACTGACTCCATGGCGGCTCGCGCCCCGCACCACACGCAGACTGCCCGGAGCGTCATTTTCCTCTACATGGATGGAGGTCCTTCACAAGTGGACACATTTGATCCAAAACCTCTGTTGAACCGGGAGCATGGCCAGCCGTTCAAGATGAAGATGGAGCCAACCCAGTTCAACAACAACGGAAACACGCTCGGGTGCCCGTGGGCATTCAAGCCCTACGGCGCAAGCGGAATTCCGGTGAGCGATCTGTTTCCGAACATTGGAGAGTGTGCGGATGACCTCTGCGTTATTCGATCGATGGTTTCGAATTTTTCTGAGCATACGAATGCAAACTATTTCCTGCACACGGGTCTCGGGCTTTCCGGCAGGCCGAGCATGGGCGCTTGGACTGGATATGGGTTGGGCAGTGAAAACCAGAATCTTCCTGGATTTGTGGTTCTCAATGGCGGCCTGATTCCTCCGGGAGGCCTGGAAAACTTTGGTAGCGGTTTTTTGCCCGCGACGTATCAAGGTTCCATCTTTCGGCCCGGACCGAATCCGGTCGCGAACATTCACCCCAACGATCCCGATCCGGAGCTTCAGAAGAGCAAGTTTTCTTTAATGCGCCGTCTTGACCGGCATGTGCTCGAGAATTACGGAGATGTGGACGCGTTGGAGTCGGCAATCGCGAACTATGAGCTGGCGTATCGAATGCAGAGCGCGGTGCCGGAATTGACGCGGGTGGAATCGGAAACCGAGACAACTCGGAAGATGTACGGGCTGGATTCGTCATACGAGCCGACTCGTATCTTTGGCATGGAGTGTCTGGTGGCGAGGCGTTTGGTCGAGCGTGGAGTGCGCTTTGTCGAGTTAACCTGCCCTTCTTCCGGAGGCGACCGATGGGATCAGCATGGCGGCCTTCGAAAGGGGCATGAGAACAACGCGCGCGCCGTTGATCAACCGATTGCGGCGCTCCTCAAGGATCTCAAGTCGCGAGGGTTGCTTGACCAGACATTGGTGATATGGGCTGGAGAGTTCGGAAGAACCCCGTTCGCGCAGGGATCGGATGGGCGCGACCATAATCCTTTTGGATTTTCGATCTGGATGGCGGGAGGCGGGATAAAAGGAGGAGCCGTCTATGGCGCCACCGACGACTACGGTTATAAAGTCATTGAGAATCGGGTCGAGATTCACGACCTGCACGCAACGATGCTCCACTTGCTTGGGGTTGATCACACTCGCTTAACCTTCCGGCACAGCGGACGCGACATGCGCTTGACCGATGTGCATGGTGAAGTTCTTCGGGAACTGATATCGTAGCCAGAAAGCCGGGGATCGCGTGGTTCGTCATTATTAGTACCGATGAATACTCGGCCGGAGGCTATCACCGGTGTGGAGTGCGTCTCAGATCCGAGAGCCGCGGACCATTTAATATTCTGTCCCCTTTTCGGGTCGAATGAGTCCGGGAGATCACGTTCTTCGGAGATCATGTTGCCGGTCCGTGCGTGTCCCCATTGCGGTTGATCATCCCCAGGTGCGATTATCCCATCGCCGAATAGAGCCATGACAATTGCCGCAACGAGCGGCTTATCTTCAGTCTTATTTTCATGGATTCCCCAGTCTTACGGAACACCGCTTCGGACGACAATGGGCCTGCATTCGGCAACCCTGCGGATGCGTTCCTCTGGGAGGGTGAGGCTCCCGCCGAACCCATTCTTGTTTGGATTCCAGGGTTCG
>JAQBVM010000037.1 GCA_027623095.1 Verrucomicrobiota bacterium | reverse complement strand
CTTATCGCGGATGTTCCGATTCAGCGGCAGGAATCGCCTTCGTTTTTGCGTGGCAAGATTATGGCAGCCGTTCGCCGGGAAGGAATGGCGCCCGCTCCTCGGTCGTTTCGACACGTATGGCTGACAGGTATCGCCGCCGCAGTGTTGCTGTTGGTTGCGCTAAGTATCCGGTTCCTTCCGAATCTAGAAAATTCAACTGACGCGGATGTTTTGGTTGGACAAAACCTTGTGGACCCTGCCGAGGCGTTCGCTCCCGTTCTGACTCTCGCGAATCGCGAAAAACTGATGGCTTTCAGCCGTAGTCTGGACGAACCCTTGGAGAAGGAGTTACAGTTCGTGGTAAGCGATGCAAGAGCAGCGATGCAAACATTGGCGAATAATTTTATCCCCGAGCAAATGATAGCGCAGTCCCGCTTGCCATAGCGGCACCTTTAGATTTCATATTTGGAATTTGAGATTTGAAATCGTTTCGATCCTGTTCCGAGCAACACAAGTTCAAGCCTGGAAGCGGGTAAAATCGGACTTCGACTGCGCTTCAGGAATGTTCCGCGAGTGTCTTGGACCCTTGTTTCGATATGTCCGCACCTGCGCCCGACATCACCTGGACCGCGTGCGGGTTCAGCCCGTGTACCGCAATCCCTGCCGAGAAAGGTTCGATCCACTCGGATTTGAGGTGCCGCGCCCAACCTTCTGCCATCTGGCTCCGACAGGAATTTCCAGTGCAAAGAAATAGCACTTTCACCTTTCGCATTGTTTCCTGCGTCTATCGCACCCGGCCCCTTGACCGAACTTCCACAATCGTGTCCTTGTTGTCATCGGCGTAAATCTTCAGCTCTGGGCAGGCGTTTTCTTCTGCACCTGTTTTCCTACCATCCTCGTCAAACTGGTCTTCACCGATTGCAAGAGTGATAGACCCTTTTTCTGATCGCCATTCAGCAGATTCATCGATTCAGAGAGTGTATCGTAAACTTCCCCGATGACGGTTAGATTCCTCGTTTTACTCGTGAGTATCAGTTGCAGCAAACTTGACGCTCCCGTAATAAAGAGACCTGTTCCTTTCAGCTCGAAAATCTGGAGAGATGTTTGCACTGCGAATTTTCTCGATTGCCATTCGAAGGTGATCACTTTGGCTTTATCATCGGCGACCATGTGTTTGATAGCTTTAGGTTGCGGAACATTCTTGCGGAGGTACTGCACAAGATCTTCTAAAGTCAGAGTCATAATAAGTGATCGCGGCTGTTCAGGCCGATGAACGATATCCGTCTAGAATTGAAAGGAATAGGGCGCGCAGTGGTCAGCCACGGCGTTGGCTGGGGTTGCCAGAACCACTGGCCACCGCGCTCCAAAATGAGGTTGTCAATGCGTTGCTTGATCGCGTTCTTGTATTCGAGGATGACACTACGCTTCTGCGGGCGGGATACAACAAAAGAAAATGGGGCGATTTGCAGGTGCAAGTGCCTGATAAGAAAATGGAGCGAGCGAAGGGATTCGAACCCTCGACATCAACCTTGGCAAGGTTGCGCTCTACCAGACTGAGCTACGCTCGCATCCAAGAAGACGGTCAAAAACTAACGAAACGGGATTCAATTGCAAGTCCTGTTTTGTTCGAATTTTGCAGCGCGCATCGTAAGAAACCCGTCGAAGGCCCGTGTATTTGGCACGATCGCGTTTAGGGTTGTCTGAGAAGTCGCGGGAGGCGATGCGACGGGAGCATGCTTTACGCCGTCGCCTTTGCCAACTGGGCGCTGTGCTTCTGTATCTTCCGAATGGCTTCAATAATATGGTCTAAGTCGCGCCGTTCGGCGAGCAGCAGGTTTTGGGGAATCGCGACCGTTGAAGCGCAGACTTGGCGGTTTCCTTTCAGTTCGTGGAAGCTTTCGCGATAATTCTTCAGGCGCTCCGCGCTAAACAGGCGCTTGAACCCGCGCGATTGGATCGCCTCGTCGAGCAGACCGTCGAAGTACTGTTCGTGGTAACCGCCGCTGCTGGGAATGCCTTCGGCGCTGAGAGCGCGGATGAATTTGTCGCGAGACAGTCCGCTGAACTGGGACGCATCGTATCGGAATGGATAGAGATGCCAGACTGCCCGGCTGTTTTCCGGCAAACGCGCGGGCTGAATGCCGGGAATTTCCTTCAGGTTTGAAGTCAGGTAGTCCGCGTTTTCGCGGCGGCGCGCCGTCTCCAGAATCAGCTTGTCAAATTGCTGCAAAAGCATGACGGCCTGGAACTGCTGCATCCGGTAGTTGCTGCCGCGGCTGAAAAAGGGCCTCTCGCCTTTGAAGTTTCCAAACCCGTTGCCGACATTGTGAAAGGATTGGCAGCGGTCCAGTAAGTCATCACTATTGCCTGTGACAGCGCCGCCTTCACCGGAGGGAATATGCTTGGAGTTTTGGAAACTGAAACAGCCCAGGTCGCCGAGCGTTCCGCACTTGCGGCCTTTGTACTCAGCCAGCCATGCCTGGCAGGCATCTTCTATGACGGCGAGCCTGTGTTTGCGGGCGATCGTGTTGATTGGGTCCATGTCGCAAGGCATGCCGTAGATATGCACGGGCACGATGGCGCGCGTTCGTTCATTGATCCTGCTTTCGATCGAAGCGGAATCCATCGTGAGCGTTTCCGGGTCGGTGTCGGCGAACACGGGCAGGGCTTTGTTAATCAGGATTGCATTATAGGTGGCGATGAACGTGTAGGGTGACACGATCACCTCGTCGCCGGCGTCCACGTCCATGACGTGCAAGCTGACCATCAACGAAGTGGTGCCGCTGGCTGTGGCAAGGCAGCGTTTAGCGTCGATGAGTTTCGCGTAACTCTTTTCGAACTCCGCCACGTGCCCGCCGGCGCCGCGATACCACTTTCCGCTGCGCAGAACCTTGATGATCGCAGGTTCCCAGGACTCGCGCCAGATCGGCCATTCGGACCAGCCTCCGGAATGCACGGGCTCGCCTCCGAGCAGAGCCGGTTTGGCGTCGTCAGCGGCGAACACTGTTGGTATCTGGCGGGAGCTAAGCCAAGTTAGAGCGGCTGAACCGGTCGCCGCGCGATGGAAGAAGCTGCGTCGTGTCAGAATATTTTTCATGCATTTGTCTCCTTCAGTTGGGCAGTTGACCCGCACAATGACAGACCATCAGGCCAGAGTGCAGCGTGAATGGTGAATGGTTCATCGGGCGCTTATCTCATTGCGGCGGACGGTAGTCAAGGAAGTGTAAACGAGTGTGGTTGAGTTTCCCGGGTGACTTCAGTAAACCCGCGCATCTCCGGGTTGTTGGAACAATCGTTGGACCGCGGGCTGTCCCAGCCCGCAGCGCTTTGGAAGAGCGGAGAGTGTGGAACAAATATCCGAAGGTTCTCGCGAAGTCGGGGGCGCAGCGGTTTGAGACAAACCGCGGTCCGAACCGAAAATGGACTGCGGGCTGTCCCGGCCCGCGGCACTCGGGAAGAATTCCTCGCATCGGAAACAAGCGGATGTATTCATTGGATCGGGAACGCTGAGGCTTGGGACGAGCCGCGGTCGTGCGCCGATTCTACACCACCAACAACCCGGAGATGCACCGTGCGACTCAAAGCGAGCGAGATGCGGATTGCATGTTCTAGGAGATCGGTGATGCTCAAGGTCATTCTAGATCATGTGGGTTCATACTTTCTTCATCGGGACGACTTTGGCATTCCTGGCCATGGCTTTATCGACGTTGTGGCATTTGCGATGGGTGCGGCGGTTGCCGGCACTGGAGACCTGCGCGGAGCCAGACCCGCTAGTGTCCTCTGCGGAGGAGCGTGTCCGATGTTCCGTAGTCATCGCCGCGCGGGATGAAGAATCTCGGATTGAACAGACGATTCGTTATTTGCTCGCGCAGCGCGGGTTAGACGGCGAGTTCATCGTTGTGGATGATCGATCCACTGATCGGACGAGCGAAATCCTTCTGCGGCTGGCGCAGGAGGATCCGCGGGTTCAGGTCAAACGTGTGGAGAGTTTGCCGGACGGCTGGTTGGGCAAGTGTCACGCATGCCACATTGGCGCCAGCGCGGCTACGGGCGATTGGATACTTTTTACGGATGCGGATTGCTGGTTGAAACCCGACGTCATCTTGCGGGCCGTGCGCCTAGCGGAACGCGATAGAGCCGATCATGTGACGATGTCTCCTGGGACCTTGATCGAAAGGCAGGGCGCTCGTGCATGGTATCTCCTGTTTCTGACAAGCCTTTCGAATTGGTTTTCCGGAGTGAATCGGAACAGGCCCAGGTCGTATCTCGGCATCGGCGCGTTCAATCTGGTACGCGCCGCGGCCTATCGGCAATGCGGCGGTTACGAGGCGCTGCGCCTTACGGTGGTGGATGACGTCAAACTCGGCCTGCTACTGCGCCGGGCGGGCAAGCGGACACGCGCCTTTCTCGGTGTGGATGACGTCGAGTGCCACTGGGGCTCGACGGTCGGGAGCATGGTCAAGATTATGGAGAAGAACTATTTCGCGGTGTTGGACTATCGACTCGAGCTGGTGCTGGCGGGCAGCCTGTTTGCGATTCTCGTCTTTTCCATACTTTTCCTCGGTCTGATATCGGGAACCCTGGCCGGACTTGCCGCCGGACTCTCACCACTTACGCTCATCCTGCCCGGAGCGGTCCTGGCGCGGCGGCTGGGTTGGTCGTGGCATTGCTCGGTCTGCATGCCGTTCATGTTGCCCGTATTCCTGTATGCCATCCTCAACTCAACGTTCGTGACACTCCGCCAAGGGGGCATCCGCTGGCGAGAGACGTTTTATTCGCTCGAAACATTGCGGTCGGGGAATGTGCGTTAAAGGTTCTTGAGGAAATTGGATGCACGGGTTTGGGTCTGGTCTGCCGCTTCGTTCTTGGCAATTTACTCGCTTGATGGAAGGATTTAGCAATGTTTACGGACAGGCGAATATACGCACTGGCTTTTGTATGGCTTTTGATCGATGGCGGCGGAAACCGCTTGAGTGCCGGTGGAGCGACCGTGGCGCCGGTTAATTACAACCTCCAGATCAAACCCATTCTTTCCGATCGCTGTTACAAGTGTCACGGTCCCGATTCGAAGACGCGCAAAGCAAAACTGCGTCTGGATCTCGAGGAATCCGCGAAGGCTGAACTCAAGAACGGGAGGCATGTTATAAGCCCCGGTGAGGCGGGGCAGAGTGAGTTGTATCACCGGATCAGTTCGAAAGATCCGGATGAACAAATGCCGCCACCGGATTCGAAATTGTCGTTGAGCCGCGAAGAAACTGCATTGATCAAGCGATGGATTGATGAGGGCGCCGCGTGGCAGAGTCATTGGTCCTTCATCCCTCTGGCGGAAGTTGCCGTTCCAGAGGTGAATGACGCCTCCTGGCCGCTCAATCCAATCGACCATTTCGTCTTGAAGAGGCTGCAGCGAGAGTCGTTGGCCCCTTCGGCAGCTGCCATTGATGAGCTATTGGTCCGGCGCCTCAGTTTCGATTTGACGGGTCTGCCTCCAACTTTGGCGGAGGTTGATGCCTTCGTTTCGGACAGATCTCCTGGCGCATATGAGATTCTTGTTGACCGATTGTTGGCAAAACCCGAGTACGGAGAGCAGATGGCGGTGGAGTGGTTGGACGTGGCCCGGTATTCCGACAGTTTTGGATATCAAGTGGATCGGGATCGGTTTGTGTGGCCCTGGAGAGACTGGGTTGTCCGCGCTTTCAATGATAATATGCCGTATGACCAGTTTGTGACTTGGCAATTGGCGGGGGATCTTCTTCCGAACGCGTCCCAGGCCCAGATTCTCGCGACCACCTTTAGCCGGCTGCATCCCCAGAAAGTTGAAGGCGGGAGTACGCCGGAAGAATTTCGTGTCGAATACGTCGCTGACCGAACTCACACTTTTGGAACCGCGTTTCTCGGGCTGACGGTCGAATGCAGCCGCTGTCACGATCACAAATACGATCCGTTCACACAAAAAGAGTATTACCAGATTTACGCTTTCTTTAATAACATCGACGAAGCGGGTTTGTATTCGTATTTCACCCCGGCGGTTCCGACTCCGACACTACTGTTGACGGACGACGCCACTCGGGAACGGATCGCTCTTGTGGAGGCGGGCATTCTGACGACCGAAGCATCGTTGGCGGAACTTCGGGACCGGCGCGATAGCGGATTTCCGGAGTGGCTCGCGATGTCCGACAAGCAGTCCGGCATACCCGGGTGCGTCGGGCACTTTTCATTTGGATCGCTGACCGATGGCAAATTGGTCAACGGTGCAGATTATGAGTCCCCGGCAACCAGCAGCGAAGGGAACGCGATTGTCCCTGGGAAGATTGGAAACGCGATTCGGCTGACCGGAGACGACGCGGTGTCACTGAGATTTGGCAACTTTCGACGCTACGATCCTTTTTCGGTCGCTCTGTGGATGAAGACCCCGGATATCAAGGAGCGTGCGGTGGTGTATCACCGTTCCCAGGCTTGGACCGACGCCGCCAGCCGTGGCTACGAACTCCTGATCGAGGACGGGCAGCTCAGCGCGGCGTTGATTCATTACTGGCCGGGAAATGCCATACGGGTTCGGACGAGAACCGTGGTTCCTGCGAACACTTGGACGCATGTTGGCGTCACGTACGACGGATCGAGCCGAGCCGCGGGGTTAAGCATCTTCGTCAATGGCGTCGTTGCGGAGTGCGAAATCGTGCGGGATCAACTGACCAAAAACATTACCGGCGGCGGCGGCGATTTCATCCGGATCGGCGAGCGCATGCGGGATCGCGGTTTTACGGGGGGATTGGTGGACGAGTTTCAGGTCTATGGGCGGCAACTGACGCCCGTCGAAATGGCAACCCTTTATGACGGGGAGACACTTCAAAACCTCCTTTCGAGGCCCGCATCGGATTTGAACCACGAGGAAAGAAACGCGTTGTTTGAATACTATCTTGCAACGGTGGATTCGCAATATCAGGCGCAACTGGCGGTTGTTCGGTCCAGCCGGATCAAGCGCAGTCACACGGTGGACGGCATTGATGAGATCATGGTGATGCGTGATCTTCCACCCGGGCAAACGCGACCGTCCTTTATCCTGCGGCGCGGAGCGTATGACGCTCCGGGTGAACCAGTGGAACCTCGAACGCAGGCGGCTCTGTCCTCGTTTCCCGAAGGCCAGCCTTACAATCGGCTTGGGTTGGCCCGATGGTTGACCGACCCGCGACATCCGCTCGTGGCGCGCGTGACGGTGAACCGCTATTGGCAAAAAATCTTCGGACGCGGACTCGTCCGAACGCCCGAGGACTTTGGAAGCCAAGGCGAACTGCCAACTCACCCGGAACTGCTGGATTGGCTTTCCGGACAGTTCATCGACAGCGGATGGGATGTGAAAAGGTTGCTTCGGACCATCGTCATGTCCAGAACCTACCGTCAAAGTTCCGAGATCCGGCCTGAATTGATCGCGCGCGATCCGCAGAATCGCCTGCTTGCCCGATTTCCTCGCCATCGATTGCCGGCTGAAATGATTCGGGACAATGCGCTCGCAGTCAGCGGGCTCCTGGTGAAGTCGCTCGGAGGACCGCCCGCTAAACCGTACGAAGTGGGGTTGTCATTTGCGCCGATGAATCCGGACAAAGGCGAAGGGCTTTACCGCCGGAGTCTTTACACGTTCTGGAAACGCACTGCCCCAGCCCCCGTGATGATGACGCTCGACGCGTCGAAACGTGATGTGTGTACGGTGCGGCGCGAGCAAACATCGACTCCGCTTCAGGCTTTGGTCCTAATGAACGGCTCTCAATTTATCGAAGCGGCGCGGGTGTTGGCCGAGAGGTTGGTTGAACGTTATGGGGACGACCGGAGAGCGATCATTGATGAGATGTTTCGATTGTTGACCAGCCGGCATGCGACCGAGCCTGAGAAAAAGATCTTGAGCCAGCTTTACCGTGAACAGGTGGAGCACTTTTCCGCGAATCCAGAAGCTGCGGAGGAGTTTCTCAAGAATGGAGATGCTCCGCGCGGCAAACTCCTAAACGCGGTGCAGTTGGCGTCAACAGGCGTCTTGGCGAGCGCGTTGATGAACTTTGACGATTGCCTTCGGAAAAGATAACAGGCGGTCCGGCGATCGATGAATCTGATAAAAGTGTTATGAACAGTCTTTCATTTAAACCGTTGTGCACTGGTTCCGAATCTTCGTTCGGAATGAACCGCCGCCATTTTCTCAGCAAATTCGGGCTTGGTCTCGGAAGTATCGCGCTTGCGGATCTTCTGAATCCGGCCAAAGCGGTGGCCGAGCCCGGAGTTCTTTCGGCAGCCCATTTTGCGCCGAAAGCGAAGCGGGTGATCTATCTGTTTCAGAGCGGCGGCCCGTCGCAGATGGATCTGTTCGATTACAAACCGCTTCTCAACGAAAAGCACGGAAGTCAGCTTCCAGAGGCCGTTCGCGGAGGTCAGCGATTAACCGGTATGTCTGGAAATCAGTCGAGCCTTCCGTTGGCGGGCTCGCCGTTTAAGTTTTCGCAGCAAGGACAAAGCGGAACCTGGTTCAGCGAACTGCTTCCGTTTACGTCCCAAGTTGCAGACGAGATGTGCGTGATCAAGTCCATGTTTACCGAGGCTATCAACCATGGTCCCGGGGTGACTTTTTTACAAACGGGATCTCAATTGCCGGGCCGGCCTAGCATCGGCGCCTGGCTCCAGTACGGACTCGGGGCCGAGAATGAAAATCTCCCGACATTTGTCGTGTTGGTCACGCGAAACAAAGGGGGGCAACCTTTGGCATCCCGGCTTTGGGGAAGCGGGTTTTTGCCGACCGAGTTCCAAGGAGTGCAGTTTCGTTCGGGGGAAGACCCGGTGCTTTACCTAAGCAATCCAAAGGGTATCGATTCATCCAGCCGAAGGAAAATGCTCAATTCCCTGAGGGCCCTTCATCAAATCCAGCTGCAAGAGGCTCCGGATGCCGAGATTGAGACGCGCATTTCCCAATACGAGATGGCGTTTCGAATGCAAACCTCGGTTCCCGAAGTTGCGGACTTGGCGAGCGAACCCGATTACATTCTCGATCGATACGGCAAAGATGCGCGCAAACCGGGGAGTTTTGCCGCAAATTGCGTTTTGGCCCGGCGCCTCGCGGAACGCGGAGTCCGGTTTATTCAGCTTTATCATCCTGATTGGGACCATCACGGTGGGCTGCCGAAGGGTCTTCCAGTCCAATGCCGTGAAACGGATCAAGCGTCCGCCGCCCTGATTTGGGACCTTAAGCAACGCGGCCTGCTTGATGACACGCTGGTCATTTGGGGCGGGGAGTTTGGACGAACGAATTACTGCCAGGGCAAACTTACAGCCAAGGATTTTGGCCGCGACCATCATCCACGCTGTTTTTCGATCTGGATGGCGGGAGGTGGAGTCAAAGGCGGTTACAGTCACGGGGAAACCGATCCGTATGGTTATAACATCACGACGGGGGCTGTTCATGTTCATGACTTTCACGCAACAATCCTCCGGCTTCTCGGAATTGATCACGAACGACTCAGCTTTAAATACCAGGGCCGATACTTCCGGCTGACCGACGTTCACGGCAAAGTTGTAAACGAGATAATCGCGTGAGATAATACACTCTCTTACTCCAACCGAAAGATCTGGATGCCTGCTTTTCGGGGAACTTCGAGAGTGTTATTGCCGACACGGAATGGGAGGGGCCCGGGCGATTCTTCGTCGAAATCCGTTCGTCGCACCAGCGCGTGTTTTCCCATTCGGAGCCCCGAGATGACAGGACCTTGATCGCTCGGTACGTCAAAGGAAACCGGTTCGCCGGAATTGAGCCATGCGCGGTATTCCAACGCTTCGGACCAAGTCTTATGCGCCAATGCAATTTCCTTCGCGGCCTGAATCTCCATGCACCACATAAAGAATGTATCGGTCCCTCGAAGCAGAGAGTGCCAAAGCAACTCGGTGTAGGCTTGCTCACTGAATTGCTGAATTCGGGGATTTGGTTCTTCCGGATCATACACTGTGTGCCAGTGGATGAATGGAACAATCGGCACAGATGATTTTGTGTGTTTTCCGGCGTTCGAAGAAATCAACAGCATGTTGTAAAACCATCGGTAATCGGTGCTTGGAAAATCGTACCAATCGAACGTTCTCGCCCAGGGATAAATAACCGGCATCGCCATCGTGTAACCTGTAAGGGGAAAATCATCGTACCAGACGCGATAAACCGCCTTTTGTTCGGTTCGGTGAGGGTGTGCTGCGTAAAACGACTCGAAATAGTCATACCAATATCGAAAACCGTCGTTCGGATAGACCGCATAGTTTCCGACGAGAGCGTTCGGATAGACGTCTAGCAGAGGGGAGGCATAGCACGTTCGAGTCGCTTCGCTCCGCTTCAATCGCACCGCCCTCTGGAATGAGCGGAAATCATCGATCTGTTCAATATTCTTGCGACAAACTGCGCACCGTTTTGAACTTTCCCAGGCTCGATTCACTTCGAGCGGACCGTCGATTTCCCAATCGCCAAAGACGAAATCCAAAGGCAAACCGGATTCACGATATTGCGCGGCAAAGAATGTCATGTTTTCCCGAAGCGCGGGGAACCGGTGCTCGATACGAAAGGGGCAGCCGATCTTTCCGCCCGGAATCGAATTATCGAAAAACGGAATTCCGGCGTCATCCAGATGCGCCGTATCGTTGGTTCCGGAAAATATTCCGTACATGCAGTCGTTCGCGTTCACGCACACACGCAAGCCAAGCCGTTGCTGGATGCGTGCCACCCGCAATGAGTCGCGCAGGCTCTTCGCGCGGTTCGCTCCGGGGGTCCAGGTTGAAATAACGGCGATTCCGCGGGTGTCTAGGTCACGTATAATCGCCTCCTGAATGGCGTCATCTTCGACAATCCCAGCGTGCGCCGGCCAAAGAAAAAGCGGCAATCGATTCCCCAACGGATAATCCAAAGGTTTTGTGTTATTCAGGATTACTCGAATCGATTCAGGATACTTTTCTCGATCTGACACTTCCTGCGAAAAGACAAGAAATGGCGCTGCGAGAATCACAAACAAAAATGTGTGGAGCAACAATGAACTCGGCCAAGAGCTTTGCGGTACTCGGCATTGAAACTCACATATGAAAGGATTTGACCGTTGATATCGACCGTTCGAATCGCAAACATTCGATCTCGCAGCCCCTACGCGCGCGCGCCGTGGAAAGTGAATCTTCATGAGACTGGAGTATTATCGAGAGCTCCAATACGCGTTTGACAAGATTTTTCTAGAATTCATTTTCATCGCGGGAAACTTCCGGCTTGTCGTAACAATCGTTGGACCGCGGGCTGTCTCAGCCCGCAGCGCTCGGAAGATATGCCTCGCATCGGAAACAATCGGATGCGTTCATTTGATCGGGATCACTGCGGCTTGGGACAAGCCGTGGTCGTGCGATTGCACAATGCAACTACACCAGGTTCTCGGAGATGCTTCGGACTCGCCGTTTCTTAGAAATTCAAACTTTTAGGGATCGTTCATTTGAGTTACGCTCACGAGGTAACCATGAATATGAAGAATTCTATCCTAACCATCATTTCAATGACACTGTTGGCAACTCATTCTCCGAATTCCATCGCGCAAGATCGCAGTCAAGGACGGTCGATGGTGATTTCCAAGAACGGCATTGTTGCTTCTGAACACCCGCTCGCCTCGCAGGCGGGCGCGATGGTGCTGGCGAAGGGCGGAACGGCCATTGATGCCGCGGTTGCGGCCAACGCGGCAATGGCGGTTGTGGCACCGATGATGTGCGGGGTAGGGGGTGATTTATTTGCCATCGTCTATGAAGCAAAGACTGGAAAGTTGCATGGACTCAACGCGAGTGGCTGGGCGCCGTCGGGACTGACACCCGAATTTTTGGAGCAGCGAGGAATGAGTACGATGCCGATCTCCGGAATCCACTCGGTAACGGTGCCCGGCGCCGTCGCAGGCTGGCAGGCATTGATCAATCGATTTGGGCGAACCGGTTTTTCGGTGGATCTGGCGGCAGCCATTCGATACGCAGAGGAGGGGTTTCCAGTGACAGAGTGGGTTGCCGCCTACTGGGCCGGAGGTGAGGCGCTCCTGAGGAAAGACCCGAACGCGACAAAGACCTTCTTGCCAAACGGAATGCCGCCCGGTGTTGGTGAGATCTACCGGAACCCGGATATCGCGTGGACTTACAGGCAGATTGTTGAATCAGGTGGAAAATCGTTTTACGAGGGCGCGATTGCGAAGCGGCTTGTCGAGTACTCGAAATTGAAGAACGGGACAATGAACGACTCGGACTTGAAGGAATTCTCCGCTGAATGGACCGAGCCGATTTCGACGACATATCGCGGCTGGACGGTGTATGAGATTCCGCCGAATGGACAAGGAATCGCGGCCCTGGCGATGTTGAATTTGATGGAGGGGTTTCCGATGAGCGAATACGGCCAGAACTCAACCCGCGCCCTGCATGCCATGATCGAGTCCAAGAAACTGGCCTATGCCGACATGCTCCGCTTCGTGGCGGATCAACGCTTCAGCACGGTGCCCGTCGAGGGCATTCTGTCTAAGGCGTATGGGATTGAGCGGGCAAAACGAATTGATCTAACGAAAGCGAATTGCGATGTCCCGGCGGGTCAACCCATCGAGGCAGGTCCGGATACG
The DNA here is from genome assembly GCA_027623095.1 of Verrucomicrobiota bacterium. Classification (GTDB taxonomy): domain Bacteria; phylum Verrucomicrobiota; class Verrucomicrobiia; order Limisphaerales; family SIBE01; genus JAIPJX01. Next base: position 20,438 of record JAQBVM010000037.1, on the reverse strand, counting down.
ACGTATCTGTGCGCCGTGGACAAAGAGGGAAATATGATCTCGTTGATCCAAAGCACCTACTACGCTTTCGGGTCCGGGCTTGTGGCCGACGGAACCGGTTTCACGCTTCAAAACCGAGGAGGATTATTCTCGCTGGAGTCCAGCCATCCCAATTTCCTGGCCGGACGGAAACGCCCGCTTCATACAATCATTCCGGGGTTCATGAGCAAGGGGGACACCCGAATCGCTTTTGGGATTATGGGTGGCTGGAATCAATCCCAGGCGCACGCCCAGTTTGTCTCCAATGTGGTGGATCACGAGATGAATATTCAGGCCGCGCTCGAAGCGCCCCGATTTACAAAGCTCACATTCGAGGGCTGCGATGTCACAATGGAACGTCGCATTTCGGCGGACACACGCTCCGGATTGGAAGCGCTCGGACACAAGATTGATCTCCGTGGCGACTACGCATCTTCCGTAGGCGGAGGTCAGGCTGTCATGCGGGATTTTGCGTCGGGCGTGAACTACGGCGGTTCGGATCCCCGGAAAGACGGCGCGGCAATCCCGGAGCCGTGACTTTAGGGATTCATGAAGCTTGCTTAAATGCGGATATTCAGAAACCAAAGAGCGCGCACGGAGGTTTGGTCCGCTTGTCGTTTCAATCCGAATACTCCTCCCAGGAAATCCCAGCGTTTCGAGTCTCCGTCGGTGCGGGAGTAGAATAGGGGATTGATCGCCCAAGTGCGGCGTTCAGGGGTTGTGTGAGACTCGAAGAGTTTCCATAGGAAGCGAAAATGCGTTTCGCCGGAATTCGATTGCTGAAACGTGATCGGACGCAGCAAAAATCCGAATCCACTCTCCAATCGTTCTCCCTCCTGATAACCGATCATCTCCGCCAGAGCGAAGAACCGTTTTCTGGGCGTTTGACCTTTTTGCGAGTTGTATCGATACAAGGGCCAGAACCGATGCCGGGTTGAGTCAGGGGTTGATTTCCATTCAGCGAGCGGCCAAAAAGGTGCGAGGGTTCGACTTCCTGCGGGTTTCGATTCGCGATATTGGATGAGTCCGGACAGAAAGTTCCAAGCATCGATTTTGGGAGTTTCGCGATGCCCTGCGAAAGGCCAAGCTAACCAGCGGTGTTCATCGGTAGCTTGATTGGAATGGGTGTAGAATCCCAGCATCGGCAAGGCGAATGTGTTTTTCTCGGTTGATTCCTTCCGATAGTAAAACGGAAGAATTGCGTGCCACTGCGCGTCGTCATCTTTGCCCCATTGGACCGCGTATCCGAGCAGATTTCGCTCGTAACCGTCTCGATGATCGGCGGCTTCGGCCAGGGGCCAAAGAACCCGGACGCGCCGGCTCTTCTCGCCTTGAGAGTCTGATTCCCGGCGAATTCCGAAGAAGGGATATACTTCACGGTTTGTCCAGTGGCGATCCTCAGTTTCGGCGGACCGCCACCAAAAGAATGGAAAGAGTGCCGTATCGTTTCTGGAATCTCCGCGGCGCTGGTAGTAATTGAGAACCCAATCTCGCTGATCGTTTGCGTCAATCGATTTGATGCAAAATATCGGTGGAATGAGGGATCCAATCTTTTCTCGCTCGGGACTGCTGGATCGGAGAAAGAGCCCTGGGCCGATGATATAACCGGTCTCGCGGCCTTCCCATTGTCCATAAATGGGCGCCAGCAGAAAATGAGGATTTTTTCCCCAGTCTGTCCATAGGATTGGTGCTAAACAGAGGCTTTCTTTGCCGAACCAGCCGATTGGGAAAAGGAATGTGCCTGTCTTCAGGTTCGCGTCGTAAGAGACCAAAGGGCGCACGGCAAATGCGGGTTTCGGCTTTGTATTGTCGAGCTCGAAAAGCGGCCATAGAACTTCGATATTAGAACCATGTTCGGATGCGGTTCCGGGCTTTTCAATTCGCAGCAGCGGCCAAAGTGGAATGTCGGCGGCAATAAGGCTGGAGATTCGTAGCGTCAGGATGACGAGTGCTAAAAATAGTGAGGTCTGATGAAATGTCGTTTTCATGGTCAAGAATGGTTAACACAACGACGATAGGCCGCAGCGGAATTTTATTGCAACACGCTCGAATTGGCCTTTTGCTTTTCCAGATTGTGAGTGCTGCGGCCAGGATGGCCGCGGACCGATTTCAACAATGTCGCTTGAGTACTAACACTCCCACGAACTGCTCCCCAATTGAAAGTTTCGATGCCTCGATCGAGTCTGTAGATCAGAGGCGGGTTTCCAGACAACGGGAGAATTGAGTCTGATGTGCCGCGCGCCAGCGCCTTGGACTGCGGTGACGAGCGAAGCGATTCACCGCTTTTGCATTGGTCAATCCAAGCGATTTGATCCAGCCAAAACTTGCCGGTCGGCGCGAATTTCCGGGAATGCGTCGCGCCAATATCAAATGCTATAAGACGAAAACCCCCCGTCGATTGGAATTACCGCGCCGGTCACGAATCGGGAAGCATCGGACAGCAGATAAATAATCGTGCCGACCAATTCTTCCGGATTGCCGTAGCGTCCCATCGGGGTGTGCGCCAAAACCTCCTTCGCTCGGGGAGTGTATTCGCCGGTCTTCTGATCGATGTGCAGAAATCGAAGCTGCTCGGTCATGAAGAATCCGGGAGCAAGCGCGTTCACGCGGACTCCGGAGCGCGAAAAATGAACCGCAAGCCAGCGCGTGAAATTAGACACAGCCGCTTTGGCCGCCGAATAAGCGGCGACTTTTGTCAACGGTGTTATCGCGCTCATCGAGGAGATATTGACAATGGAGCCCGCCTTCTTCCCGACCATGCCGCGCGAGAATACTTTCGTTGGCAGAAACGTGCCGAGGAAGTTCAGCTCGAACACCGATTGAAAACCATCGAGCTCCAAATCAAAAAAATCTGTGAGCTCGTCCCGGTTTGGTTCGCCGGGTTCGACGAATTCCCGCGTGGTTGATCCACGAGGATCGTTTCCTCCAGCGCCGTTGATGATGAAGTCGGGCTCTCCCCAAAGTGATTGGATCTCGCGATAGCAGGTTTCCAATTGTTCTTCATTGAGCACATCACAAGCCAGGGCCTTCGCCGATCCGCCTGCGGTGGCAATGGCGTGTTCGCAGGCTCGCGCCTTTTCCAAATCGATATCCAAAACAACCACCTTGACGCCGACTTGCGCAAGAGCCAGCGCCATCGTGCCGCACAACGCGCCTCCTGCTCCTGTGATGACGGCTGTTTTCCCCGTCAGATCAAACTGTTGCATGATTGCGTTCGTCATAGGTTGAAGGTCTGCATTTTCTCCGATCGGGAAGCCTGGATCGCCGCCGGTATTTTGGCTGTGCCGGCCTCTTTATTCTGAAGGAATTCGTTGAAACGGTCTCGGTGATCAGAATCTCGCGAGCCAAGCTAAGAGCGTCCGCTTCGGTCAGTGTGTCCATTTCAACACGTCCCAGCCTGTCGTCAAATCGTCCGACAGGAAGTTCGCCCGCCTGCAAATGGAGATCGGAGCCCTTGTTTTGAACGAGAATCGTTAGCAAGCGATGAACCGTGAAAGGATTTTCGCTGGGCGACGAATTCATTGCGCTGGAGAGATTGCGCGAATGTCGAGTAATTGTCCAGAAGGTGATAGATCGCACCAGGATACTGGACCATAAGTTTGCGCGCCACCCGGGCAACGGAGTCGCTCCAATCCTGGGGAATCGTAAATACCAAGAACCCCTATACGCAAGTTTTGAAGAAACGCCAAAAGCCGGATTCAGATTCTTTCAGCGCGCGGAGATCTTTGAGGCTTTAAACGTCGCCCGTTCGTGCATAGCTTTCTGCCATGGACGCATACATGCAGCCTGAGCTTCCGTTTTTCACCTCGGATTCGGGATACTCGCGATGGCATGAGGAATGCGCGTGCTATCGGCGTGACCTGGAGCGTAAGCTCGGCGTGCCGCTCGGAGTAAAGGTCCGTGTGATTCTTCGGGATTTCCAACACCCGTTCACAGGCATTCTTGAACTCGTCGTCGGAACTGAGCGCGCTCCGCGCCTTCGGCTCAGCGGTTTGCGTTTCGAGTTCACCTTGGACGAAATTGTTTCCATCCATCGAATGGACGGAGAGGATCAAACGATCTCGAGCACGGCTCGGGAAACGACTGATTCTCCCGCCGCGGGCCATTGATCAACACATTGCGCCTCCGTAAATGGGTCGGACAGATAATATAAGAATTGACAGTCCGCTCCAGGGTTGAGAGGCAGCAGCCATGGCACGCAAGCTGCGGATCGAATTCCCAAGAGCTTTTGCAGGACCGCCCCTTTCATCATATATCCGTACCGCGTATAGGATCCGCTTGACGGCAGGTTGAAGCGAAGGCAGCTTTCCCTCGTGATCTGGACGGGAACCGATGCCGAACAAGTGGAAATAACCGACTATCATTGAGGACACACCCATGAGCAAACCAGCACCCCTGACCCACCCCGGACTCATCCTGCGGGACGAGTTTTTCGAACCGCTGGACGTCACCCAACTGGCCGCCGCCAAGGCCACCGGCATTCCGCAAAGCCGCCTGAGCGAAATCCTCGCGGGCCGACGCTCCATCACGGCCGACACCGCGGCGCGCCTCGGTCGGTTTTTCCGGATTGACCCGCGGAACTGGCTCAATTTGCAGTCCGCCTATGACCTCCGAGAAGTGGAACGTGCCCACGGCCGCGCACTCGCCCAAGTTCTCCCCGTGAAGCAGGTCTCCTGAGCCATCCCACACTCATCATTTCTTTGGCTTGGTTTTTAGAAGTCGGAGATCATTTCATCCGTGACGCCGTGATTGTTGATTGGCCATCCGCCGAAGCCAAGCCCATCTGGTGCATGTGGCAATTCTTCAATTATCGGACCGACCCCTTTAAAAGCGCTTCCGGCACCGTATAGATGCATCGTCAATTGCGAGTTGACGACGTGTTCCTGAGTGATCGGCGTGGCGGGCGGTGAAAGTTGGAAATCCTCTCGAAAATAGAGTTCGGCGGGGGAGGCGGCGTGGACGGCAGGGAGCATTGTGCAACCGATGAGGAGGCCTAACCAGCAATTGCTTTTCATTGTAGATTGATACCTTGGGTCGTGCTGAGGTTCGATCTAAATCTCGACCTCGAGCCAAGGGAGGGCGCATCTGCGAGTTGGTGGCGACAGAAGCGCGGCGTTCACGCCGCATCAAATCCCTGGCGGCACCTGTTGCGTTCACGTAATCTCTGTCCTCTTCGTCGTCTGGCTTCACCTCGAGACGCGATCCGTGCTCAGTCACGGCGATGCGATGCTCCGCGATTCCTTCGGGATCGATTCAGGAAGTGTTCATCGAATTAGTATCCGCCGGGGCTGGAACACGTCAAGGCGCGAGAAGTCTAAAGGGGTCTGGGTTTTGATAACCGAGGCGGCATGGGTCCGATGAACTCGGAAAATGAGATCGTTGTGTGCCAAGCACTTATCCGGGTTCAAGTGGCGTCAACGCTCAAAGGCGTGATTTCTCAGATTCTTCTTCCAAGAGCCTCAGGAGAAAACCGAATCGCGGCGATCGAGATCTTGGTCGTCAATCCAGTCGGCGCGCATCAACAAAGAAGGCCCCGCGCGATTTGCCTGTGGCCGTGTCGGTAAGCCAAGTCTGCATCTTCGTGGAGCCAGCTTTCAGGTTGAGGGTAAGAGTCACTAAATCGGCTCCCGTCGAAATTGTCCCGGTTGTTTCCTCGTCCCCGATCTGAATCCGGGCTTGATTCGCTTGAATCGGAAATTCGGCGACTGACGGTTGCTGGCGGAGGGTGAATTCATACGCCCCGGCGTGATCGACTTGAATCATCCAGTATCCGTTGGCCAATGGCGCGTTCTTGATAGCGTTTTGACTCCAAGGGACTTGATCGGAATGCCAGTCGTGGCAGGTGATGTGAGCGGGATTTTCATGCTCCGATCCAATCACGATATAGCCAAAACGGCTGAAACTGGGCGTCAGGCTTTCCCACCATTTTTCGTATGCGGCGTGCAGTCTGTTCAGGATTTCGGGATGGTCCTCCGCAACGTTCTTTGCTTGGGCGGGATCCGAGTCCATGTCGTAAAGTTCGACTCGATTATTGAGGCGCCAGCGATCCGTCATAATCGCGCTTCTTGTCCATTTGGGCGGAATCTCCTGCCGTTGAACGTGGGCGAAAAGGGTTCGATCCGGCCACTCACCCGATTGACCGCGGAGGAGTGGAACCAGGCTTCTTCCATCGAATCGCACCGCGTAGGGTTTATCAAGGCGGCAGAGATCGATCAGTGTGGGGAAAAGGTCTATGTGCGCTGCAATATTCGAAATGTCGCGCCCGCCGCCGATGCCGCCGCTCGGCCAGCGAATGAAGAACGGCACGCGATGGCCTCCGTCGTATTCAGAACCCTTTTGTCCTCGCATTCCCGCGTTGAAGCCTTCCCAGGATGCTACGTTCGAATTGGCGCTCCGTCTGTTTGCTCCCGTCGCGCCCGCTGCGGTTCCGTTGTCGGTCATGAAAATCAAGATTGTGTTTGCCTCAAGATTCCACTCTCGCAGTCTGGATGTGAGCCTTCCCATGTTTTCATCAATATTCTCAATCATTCCGTAAAAGTTCGCCATTGTGGATGGAACACCCTTTTCACGGTATGGGCGGCTGTATCGATCTGCCACGTTGAAAGGGCCGTGCGCGGCGTTCGTCGGCAAATAAACAAAGAACGGCTTCGATCTGTCTTTCTCGATAAATTTCAGCGCGGTCTCGAAGAAGACATCGGTGCAATATCCCGAATATTTTTCAGGTTTACCGTTGTGATAGAGCGTGTCGTCAAAGTAAGTGTTTCCCCAGAAGTCGGGAGTCTGTGTGATGCCGCCGCCGCCATTTACCAGAACCTCCTGAAAACCGCGATCCTGGGGGCGCATGGGGTAGTTGTCGCCGAGATGCCATTTCCCAAAAATGCCCGTTCGATAGCCGCTCTGCGCGAACACTTGAGCGATCGTCACTTCGTCGTGATACATGAGCGAACGGCCCATGATCGTGTGCCATGTTCCCGTGCGCGTCGAATAACGTCCCGTCATGAGAGCCGAGCGAGTTGGAGAGCAGGTGGGATCGACGTGAAAATTGGTGAAACGCGCGCTCTGCGAATGAAGACGATCGAGGTTGGGCGTTCGGATCATCGTATTTCCGAGGGCGCCAATGTCTCCGTACCCTTGGTCGTCGGTCATAACGAGAATAACGTTAGGACGTGCCTCGCTAGCCGGTTGACTCAACAAAGAGATAGGAAACATCAACAGTAGCGCTGCGAGTGTGTTGAGTTGATTTGAGATATTCATTTGCATTGTTGTATTTCGAGGGACGCTTTTCAGAGAGCTTCGATTGAAAACGGTAGGTGATCCGAGAATTTACAGGACCTCGGAAAGAGGCGGCAAAGGGCAATTGAACTCGGGAGCCGCGCGGCAGCGCGTTGGACTGCGTTGACGACCGAAGCGATTCAGCGCTTTGGCTTCGGCCCGTTCCAACATGCCGGAACTTTCCCGACATTTTGTGTTCCACGGGAAAGCGGCAACTCCGCACGCTCCGTTTCCGCGGTCCAAAACCTGGCGGAAATTCTGCAGTGCCGTTTTCACTGAGTGAATTCTATTCAGTTCACCGCCACTTTTCCGGTGGATCGAACGCACCAGAGGTGTTCGTGAGTGCGGATAAAAATATCGCCGTTGGACATTGCCTGGGTGGAATTCGTCAGCTCATTACCGATCGAATTGACTGAAATTACTTCGAATTTGGGACTGGCTCGGAGAACGATCATCGTTCCGGATTGGTTGAGCATGTAAATTCTGTTTCCCGAAAGGATCATTGAGGACCATGAAGATGCCTTGGGGCCGGCGCCCGCGACTCGCTCTTCCCATAAAGTCTCGCCTGATTCCAGGCTTTGGCAGGCAATCAGAGAGCCGCTGTTGAGAAAGTAAATGCGGTCCTCTTTGATAACGCCCGACCCGATTCCGCCCTTGTCCCTTTCAAGCAGCCAGCGGCGGTGAGATTGAGTTACGTCACCTGCGCCGCCGGGTTTTACGGCAATGGAGTTGCCCGAGTATCCTCCCTGCGCGACGATGAGTTGATCTCCTAAAACCGGCGACGCGTAAATCAACGGATTCAGGCCGTCGCACCACCACAGTTTTTTGCCTGTGGCAGGGTCGAAACCGATGAGTTGATTGTGAAAGCTCATGACGACCTCGTCGCGGTTGTCCAGCGAGAGCACTACAGGTGTGGCAAACGAGCCGACGATCCCCGGTTCTTGGCCCTTGAATCCGTCTGTACGCCCTTTGGTCACCACGGGCAGATCCGGAACTTTCCAAACGATCTCTCCCGTTCGTTTATCCAAGGCGGCCAAATATGAGGCTTCACCCGGACCGTGATAAACGATGCAAAGATCCTTGTAAATCACCGGCGACGATGCGTTGCCCCAGATATGTTCCTGAGGTCCGAGATTCTTGCGCCAAAGCTCTTTACCATTCAGGTCGAAACAGAAGATGCCTGCGGAACCGAAACCCGCGATCACACGTTCTCCATCAGTCACCGGCGATGCCGAGCAATAAGGATTGGAATCGTGGGTCTTTTCCTCGGATCGAAAAACCGTTCCAGCTTGCCACAGCAGCTTGCCCGTTTCCCGATCGAACGCCATTACCGTGCGGCGACCTTCTTTCTCAACTGCTTGCGTGATAAAGACCCTGTTCCCCCACACGATCGGCGAAGAGTTTCCGCGGTCCGGCAACTCAACTTTCCAAAGAATGTTCTCGGATTTGTCCCATTGGGTCGGGAATGCGGTCTCGGATGTGGTGCTATCGCCGTTTGGCCCTCTCCAATTGGGCCAGTTTTCGGCCCGCAAGGCCGAAGCAGTGGCAAAAGAAATGAAACTCAGGATAAGTAAGCGCGAATGTTTTCGAAGATTCATAATGGATTTGAGTGGCTCAGTGACGACGAACGGTAAAGGGAAGAGAACGCCTTTCGCAAGACTGAAAACTCGGCTGAAAACTTGGCATTGCGGGTCGTTGTCGAGCCATGTGCTGCTCGACTCGAGAGAGACCTCGGATTGCAAGCCCCCTCCGGAAGGCGAAGACGGTCAAAAATGTTGGGTCACCGTTGTTCTCTTTCAGAGATCCGTCCAATTCCTATTTAAACGAAGGCTGCCACCCTTGATTTCGTCATGGGCTCTGTGTTAGAACCTCGGTGCAAGTAGCCAAGCAAGTACCTGGAACCGGCGCCGCGAGTTCTCTTCGCAACGCGTTGTTGCGTTTGTGAAGGGAACCACGGGCGAATGGCAGGCGAGTATCACGTTATCAATGAAAGAAATGTTATCATGAGATCAATTCACTCTGGAAGATCATCCGTTTTCAAGATTCGCGCGTTTGGCTTTGCCCTCGCGTGTCTCGTCTCTTTGGGTTGTTACCGGCAAAGCTGGTCGGAGGAAGTTCCCGAAGGCATCTGGGTCCGGCCCGGCTACAAGCTCACGGTAGCGGAGAGCACTATTCGATCGCCTCGGTTTATGGAATTCGGCCCCGGAGGCGTGCTGTATGTGAGCGTGCCGCGAGCGGGGGAAATCAAAGCGTGCCGGGATAAGGACGGTGACGGGGTGTATGAAACGGTGACGACGTACGCCTCTGGGTATGCGTCGCGGAATATCCTTCAGGCGCTTGAATGGCACGACGGCTGGCTCTGGTTCGCGGAAGTCTCGGCCATCTACAAGTCAAGGGACACGAACGGCGATGACACGGCTGACGAAGTCGTCAAAGTCATTGGCGAGGATCAACTGCCGATCACCGGGGGTGGCCATCGCTGGCGCGCGCTTCTTATTCACAAGGACAGGATTTACACTCAGGTCGGTGACCAAACCAACGCCACAGACGAACCGGTTGACACGGGCGAGCGTAAGAAGATCTGGACCTATGCGTTGGACGGTTCTGATAAACAGCTTTTTTCCTACGGTTTGAGAAACACCGAAGAATTCGCTGTCCGTCCCGGTACTGACGAAATCTGGGGAGTCGATCATGACATCGACACGCTCGGGGAAAAATTTGAGGGCAAAGAGAAGAAATTCGGCCAAGCGATTACGGATCATAACCCACCCGCGGAACTTAACCACTACGTAAAGGGAGGGTTCTACGGACATCCATATATTCTTGGGAAGAACATTCCGAACTTCAATTTTCTGGATCGCCCGGACATCGCCGAGCTGGCGTCGAAAACCATCATTCCCGAGTGGACGATGGCTTCGCATTGCTCCGGGAATGGAATGGCTTTTTATGATGGAAAGCAGTTTCCCGGCGCTTACGGAGACGCATTTGTCGCGATGCACGGCTCATGGAACGCCACGCAAAAATCAGGTTACTGTCTGGCTCGGATTCTATTTGAGGACGGCCATCCCTACGGCGAACAGAAGATGGTCAATTTTATTAAGAACGGAACCGAAATCCTGGGCCGTCCGGCTGACTGCGCGCAGGCTCCGGATGGTTCGATTCTTATCAGTGATGATTCCGGCAGCAAGATCTACCGGCTGAGTTACGTCGGGAAATAGGGCGGCTCTCGAAGAACTTCAGAATTGGTGGGGCGACACTCTGTGGAGCCCTGACCAACCTTGAGGTGAATGAACACGACACAAAGGTGATATGGAAGCACGATAATTTCCATCCCTCTTGCGTCTCCCCTTCTCACAAGGAAAAAACAGGGCTCTACAGAGTATCGCCCCACCGATTAATAGCCAGGTACGTTCCGATCGTATTTGAAAATAGGAAGATCCCTGCGCGAACGAAATGATTACCGAAGCAATTACGAACATCGCCGTAAAGATTCTGGACACGACCGGTTATTGGGGCGCGGGCGCGTTGATGGCGCTCGAAAGCATGGTTGCTCCGGTGCCGAGCGAGGCGGTGATGCCTTTCGTCGGTTTTCAGGTTGCGGATCAGAAGTGGAATCGGTACCTCGCGATTGGCGCTACGAGCTTAGGTTCCACTGTGGGTTCGCTGGCCTCATACTGTATGGGGTATTTTGGCGGCAAGCCGGTGGTCCTCATGTTGGGAAAATATCTTCTTCTAAATCGGCGGGATCTGGAACGGACCGAGCGTTTCTTCCAGCAGCGAAAGGGTGTGTTGACCCTCTTTCTCAGCCGGTTTATTCCGGTGGTTCGTCATTTCATTTCCATACCGGCCGGGATTGGGAAAATGCCATTGGGGCCGTTCCTCGTTGTTACGTTCGTTGGAGCAACCCTGTGGAACACATTTCTTCTCGTTTGCGGAATGAAACTGCGCGAAAACTGGACAGTTGTTCAAAAGTACTCGCATCAGGTGGATATTTTTGTGGTGGTTTTCGTCGTCGCGGGAATTGGATGGTTCATTCGGCATAGGTTGAAAGACAAAGCCAAACCGGTTTCAGAGGCGACTTGAGGTTTCCCGTGTTTTGTCTTTCTGATTGGTTTGAGCGCATCCTCTTCTAACGTGGCCGCGAGCATGAACTTCAAACATGCGCTTCAGGACATTGTGCGTCCAACCACGCTGATCGAGGCGCGGCAGCTTTCGGCACATCTGCGCGCGAAAGTTCTCATTGCAAGCGAGACTTTCCAGCACACGGGCAGTTTCAAATTTCGCGCGGCTTACAATGCGGCTGCGAATGTTTCGCAGTCGGAGTTGTTCACCGCCTCGTCCGGAAACTTCGGTCAGGCGCTGGCTTATGCTTGCCGCCTATTGGGGAAGTCCTGCACAGTCGTCATGCCACATAACTCCGCGTCCGTCAAAATCGCCGCAGTCCGAGCATCGGGAGGTATTGTGGATCTAATTGACGTTGCGGTCACAAGCCGACAAGAGCGAGTGGATGCGATCGCGCGGGAACGTCCGGACGCGTATTTCGCGAGCGCGTATGACGATCTCCTTGTGATCCGTGGGAACGCGAGTTTGGGTGTGGAGTTGGCCGCCCTTGACGGGCAGATTGACGCAATTGTGGCTCCGGTTGGCGGTGGAGGTTTGACATCTGGAATTATCCAAGGCCTCCGTGATTGCGGGAAATCGATTCCTGTAATCGGTGCGGAACCGTTGTTGGGGAACGACGCGGCCCGGTCGTTGCGAGCGGGTTGCATCGTTACGAATACAACGGAACCGAAAACCATTGCGGATGGAGCCCGAACAGTGAGTCTGGGCGCGCGCAATTGGGAGATTCTGCGCGAGGGATTATCCGCAATTGTCGAAGTTCCAGAAAAAGAGATCATTGAAACGGTTCGGCTTCTTTTTCATCTCGCAAACCTGAAGGTGGAACCGACAGGCGCGCTCGCCGTTGCCGCGCTGCTGACCGATCCGGAACGATTTCGTGGCCGATCTGTCTGTTGTGTTGCGAGCGGCGGGAATGTGGATCCTCAAGTGTATCGTTCTATCCTTGAGGGGTAAAAAAGCCGGTGAGTTTGGAACCGTCATTGAGTGTGTCGATATCCGAGAAAACTTTTCCAATTACTGAGATCCGACCTGTAGAGATACCGTGACCGCATGAAAAAGACTCACGCTGGCGGAACCGCTCCTGCTTCACTCAGATGGACAACCTATTTCTTGTCCACGTTGCTCACCCTTCTCCTGATCTGGCTGCTTGGATTTTTCCTTTCGGACATTGGAGATCTCACGGGACCAGATTTTCAGAGAGTAACGGAACGGCATGTGGATCAGAGTCTTTTGGATCGAACGAGTGAGCTTGCCGGGCGGATCCGGGAGGTCGACACGCAGATTACCCGTCAGAGGGAGATTCAACAGAATCTCAGCCAGAGCATGGACAACGCGCGCGAAACAATGAAGCAGATGATGGATCTGCATCGGCTTAGTTTGGAACAGAAGGTGGCTCCGAGCGAAACCGAACAGCAGGCGCTTGCCACGAGTCAGCAGCGATTTCTCGATGCTCAGGATCGATTTGAGAGCGCGAATGCCGAGATTGTAAGTTCCAGTCAGACGAAGTTCGAATTGACCGAAGAGCAACGGTTAGTGACCGGGCAGGTTGAAGCTCAGCACAGGCCGGCGCAAGAGGAATTCGACCGGCTCTTGCGGCAGCATCGGTTCAAGGTTGCTTCGTTCAAGCTTGCGTTCATTGTTCCCCTTTTCTTGTTGGCGGCATGGCTCGTTTATTGGTGCCGGGAGGGATCTTACCGCCTCATCTTCGTTTCGCTTCTGATAGCCTCTTTTTGGAAGGTTGGGATTGTGATGTTCGAGCATTTTCCACGAGAATTCTTCAAGTACATCGCGATTCTGGCCGCAATCTTTATTGTGATCGCATTCTTCATTTGGGTGCTGTGGAAAGTCGCGAAACCGGGAGCTGAAACGCTCCTCAAACGTTACCGCGAGGCTTACGCGAGTCATCTTTGCCCGATCTGCTCGTACCCGATTGTTCGCGGCGCCTTCAGGCACGCGATCTGGACTCGCAAGGGGCCGAGACTGCTGACTTCATCAGAGAATGCGACTGGCTCCGGCGGTGGGCTTGATTCGCCCTACGCGTGTCCCTCATGCGGAACGTCTCTTTTCGAGAAATGTGAGAGCTGCGCGGCACAACGGCATAGTTTGCTTCCATTCTGCGAGCGTTGCGGTACGGAGAAAGCGTTGTAGTCGTTGAATCGAAAGAGAGAAATCTGCGCGCCTTTAGCAAGCTCCGCATTCGATTGCTGAACTCAGACGAGTTGAACGTTCCTTAAGCAAGCGGCACCTTGGAAATCCGCCCGGCGCGATAAACTCGGGTTCTGCAAATTTTTCGCGATCGTCCCAGGCCTAATCTGCGGGAACCGCGAGTTTGGGTCTCAGACGTTCGATGATTGATTGAGCCAATTCGGAAGGAATTGCGAATGTGGCGACTCGGTCGAAACGCGCAATTTGAATCCCGCATACCGCGCCATCGAGCGAAAATAGAGGTCCGCCCATCGCGCGCGAGCCGAGGGGGATATCGTGTTGGATCACCTCGCCAAACCCAGATCGGCGCTTCGAGGTTTCTCCGCTAAATTCGAGATCGTTGTTAAACTCGTCAAATACAGCCAATCGGTCCCCGAGAGTGATCTCAAGCTCAATGTCCTCGCCGTCGCGCCGAAGCGTAACTTTTATTTTCTCCCCGGGGTCGTGCGCGGAAACGGCTTCAAGCAGTTCAGACCGTTCAAGGACCGATTTGCCATCGACAGAAACAACCACATCGCGCCGCTGTATGCCGACGGCATCCGCGCCACTGCCCGGATACACTCGGACGATTTCAACGCCGCCGACACTCTCGCCGTCGGTTCCCATTTGCACACCCATAACTCCGCCAGTGCGTTTAAACGTGCGTCTTTTCGCGCTGATGATTCCAATTCGCACGCGATTCAACTCGGTGTCAAAACCAGAGACCCAGTGCCCAATCGTCAGATTGGTCGAGCCACCCCAACGCACTGGATGCAGATCCTGGGCCGGCACCTTAACGAGAGCGATATCCTCGCCATAGGCTGGCTCAAACAACGGCGACTCAAACTCTCGTCCGTCGGGTAATCGAACGGAAAATCCCCCCGTCAGCTCGCTTGCTTTGGTGAGAAGCAGACCGTCGGAAGAAACAATGGTTGCCAGGGCAATCAGCCGATCTCCGCGCCGTATTTCGGCAACGGATTGTTTTTGCCCGCTCACCGCCTCCGCGAATGCCCTCGTGGTGCGTTCACCGTCGATTCGATCTCTCGTGGAGAGCGTTCGAGGTTGTGCCTCGAGCGTTGCCGGAGCCAGCCATGCGATCACGGCGAATATTGAGATGAGAATCTTCATTTTCAATCTTGCAGAAGGTCGAATTTCAAAAGGATCTGAGTTTTGGCGTCACCGATTCAAAATCTGGATCGGGCGCCTAATTTGATATCGAGTTCAATTATTTCTCCATTTCGCTTCAATTCAATCTTGATTTCTTCTCCGGGGCGATAACTTCCGATTGCCATGGTGAATTCGTCGATGTCTCCTGTCATCGGGAAACCATCCACGCGGGTGATAATGTCGGACCCCTTGATTCCGCTCTCGGCTGCCGCGGAATCTTCTACGACGTCCTCAACCTCGACACCCTCGGTATGGGATCGAGTGTGGACTCCAAGAAAACCACCCGCTGGACGAGTCCTTTTCGGGAAAACAATTCCGGCAACAAGCTTTTCCCTGTCTCGCTGAAACGCTTCCACCGGCACGTGGAAGTTTTCATTCAGATTCTCCGAGATACTGCTATGGATTCCTATGATCTCTCCGTTCAAGTTGAATAACGGGCCTCCAGAGTCGCCGCTGATGATTTTGCAGTCGGTTCGGATCTTGCCTCTCGATCGGCTCAACTGGCTCGACCGGCTTGTGCTTGACTGGATGACTCGACCGAGCCGCACAACGACGTCTCGCTCCTTATCGTAACCGCCCGGATGGCCCAGAGCGAAGCACCAATCCCCGATTTCTATGTTCGATTTTGAAAGGCGAACGAATGGCCAGGGGCCTTCCTCGTCAATTTTTGCCATCCCGGCGTCCGTGAACTTGAGTGCTCCTAGAGTTTTAGCTTCCACGCGCTTTCCATTGGAAAGCACGATTTCGATCGATTCCCCGGCCCGGCTGATTAGGTGACCCGCCGTAAGAATGTAGCCGTCCGCTGAAACGATCACACCGCTTCCGGCGCCTCTTCCGACAAAAATTGCTACCGTGGCTTCGCTGGCCTGAGGAAGCAGTTCTTTCAGCCGGTTTTGGATTTGCAGCAGATCCTCTTTGGTTTCCGGAGTTTGCGAATACCAATCGGCGGCGGTGGACTGCGGCGGATCCTCCGCAAAGGCTCGAAATGCCAGCGTGGCCGCCAGCAATAGTAAGAGGCACCTGCCGCTTGCGATGTTTTGATTCATTTTCGTGACTGTGTGAGAGATTTTTTTTGCGCCGCGTTCCGATCTCTTTCATCGGGATATTGCAATGGGAGACGGAGTTCGAGCTCAATTGGTTTCATGGAGAGATCGGGATTCTGTTGAGAGTGTAGTAGGCCTCCGGATGGAGCAGGGGAATGCCCTGAGCCGAGCGCATGCGCGGAAGCCTGAGTTCATGCACGTATCCCTCGCGTAATCCATCGATCGAGAGGGCTAACCGCAAGCGGTCCTCTGAAATCGAGGTCTTCGTAATGCTGAGGTCGCGCGTGTCGATTTCTTCACTCCCGTATGCGGCGTGATAGCGATAGGTGTAGGATTTCATTGCAATCGAATCTGTCCCGGATTCGGTGTTTGGATGAAGTGGCGCTGTGAAAAGAAGCTCGAATCCATCCGGCAGGGCGCGCATCTCTTGAATCTCGAAAGGAGTCACGCCCGTCCAGACCAAGCGCTGAAGTCCGAAGGCTCGGGTTCCGAGGGAATTCCAACCGCGATTGTTCTCTCCAACGAACATGGAACCGTCCGCTCCCCAAGCCAGCCGAAAGACAGCGCATTGAAACCCCTTTCGAAATGGAAAACAGGCTCCCTGATATTCGCCTTGAACCTTTTCGAGAAAGACGCGGCTGACTTGAGACATGGTGAATTCGCCGACAAAAAGCTGGTTCGCAAATGGACCGAAAGCGCCCTCTGTTGTGTCATAGAGGAGATCGGTCGTGCTCATCCCCATCTTGCGGTACGGAAACCAGACAGCGGGGAGTTTGTAGGCCGCAACTCTTCTCGAGGCTTCGGCGACGGTTAGACCCCTAGGTAGTGGACCCGGATGCGGAAATGTCGCACCGGGAAGACTGCAAAATTCAAGCGCGTCGGCGTGTCCGTGAAATGTGCCGGGTAGGATTTGAACGAGAGCGCAGGTGCCGAACCAGTTGCCTTGCTGGTCTGTCGCGAACAAATCGCCGCTTCCGTTGAGTCCAATTCCCGATGGAGATCGAAAGCCGCCTGAGATGGGAGACCAAGTTCCGTCCGCCCGAATCTTCAAACTCCATCCCCGCCAGGCCCGATCAGCAGGATCGACGCTTTGACCGAGCGTGGAATTTAGCGTGATCCAAAGATCGTCGTTGCGATCGAACACAGGTCCATAGCAATACTCATGGTAATTGCCGCTCACTCCCCAGCCTGTGGCGATTGTCTCGTACACGTCGGCGATTCCATCCCCATTCGAGTCGGCGAGCCGCGTCACCTCAGTTCGTTGGGCGGTATAAAGCGCTCCGTTGTGCCAGGCTAAACCGAGCGGTTCGTGAAGTCCGGACGCAAAGCGCGTGAATTGAGGTTTCGACCCGGTCGCGTTATCGTGGATCTTAATGATCCAGACTTCGCCTTTGCGAATTGCCGCCGCCAATCGGCCATCCGGAAGCAATGCAAGACCGCTGACTTCGAACGACAGGCCGTTGGGAATCGCGATTGTTTCGAGCCTGTAGAATTCATTTTCTTCGTAAGGTCCCGCAGCTCTGGTGAGATGCGTAGGCAACGATGCCAACAGAAACAGTAGCGCCCAAATCCGCGTTCGGGAAACCGGTTTTGATGTCACATCCACGACATTCATCCGCGCATCGGGACCAGGAACGTCGAACGTTCAACGTTGAACATCCAACTTCGAACGTTCATTTGCAGGTTGAACGTTGAACGTTGAACGTTGACCTCATGAAGAGGGAACGCCTCCGAATATTGGACGTGAATCGTGGCCATAAACCGGATCATGGAGAGAATTCCACGAAATCTTTCGCGCTTTGAACCCCTTAACTGCTGCGCCTCACAGAGGCGCGCTCCGGAGCGCGGGTCTGTGACCCGCAGCAATATCAAGTTCATGGAGAGAGTCTTCGTCTGTGGTTGCGAACGCAAATGTGTCCGAACCTGGATTCGATTGACGCCTTTCACCATTGAATCTCCCATTCGATTTCGATTGGGCCCAAGCCGAGATCGACAGGCAATCTTAATTCTTGGGAACCCTCGAGGTTGCAAAGAATAGGGCGGGTATTCTCTGAGAATCTCATCACAACCGTTTTTCCGTCAGAAACCCGCCATTTAAGGTTCGCCAGAGGAGTAATCGTTTTCCCAGCCGCCAAACGAATGATAATTAGGCTCGGACTGCCTCTCAACCGAAGGCTTCTGACGAGGCCGTTAGCCGATTCATTTGGGGAAATCCGATCTTCAACATCCACTCCTTTGAAATGATAGTGGAATGTTGGCACACCGTCTTTGTCGAGTCTGTACCCTTTTGATGCAGCGTAATTCTTTGATGGCCATGTCGCGTTCGATTCTGTCAGCCGTGCGACGGACAGGTTGGGTTCGAGCGCAATGACATCGTGTCCGAGCGGCGGTGTGAGCGGAGTGAAACGATCGTCCCAAGTGCTTTCGGCATCGAGAAAATCGCCTTTCCAGGCGAGCGCCCAGCGCATGTTCTTAGTGTCGAATGCGGCGTGGACGCCTTGAGGGAATCCCACCGCAACCGCATGCATCCCCGCACCCTTCATAAATGTTCGAAACACGATGGGGCGCGGGCTGGGACGGAGCTTGAAATCGCCTCTAATTTCCATTCCCTCCGGAAGGCGCGACTGATCGATCTCATTGAGGTATGCCCAAATGCTGTCGATTTGACGGTCGGTCGTTCCGCCGTATCCGGGGAGAAGCGGCTTGCCAGCAGGCCAAAAAGCGGGCATGCGGGTTCCGAGACGAAAGCGTGTCGGATCGATTAAGTAATCACGGAACCATTCAGGTCGCAGGCGGTGAGGTGCACTTGCGAGATCGAGAACAGAAATTCCGGGAGATTTGGCGCCATTTAGGTTGTGACAGGCGATACAGTTCAAGGCGGAGATCCCCACTAAACTCCGGCCCCAAGCGTTTCGACCCACTTGGTTCTCGTTCCCGTCCCGAAGAGTCGGCCTCGGGGTGGCGAGTAAATCGGCTTTTTCGAACAAAGACGCGAGATTCTGCGAATGATCCAATCCAAAATCGGGCATTCGAGTCATCATATAGGGGCGAACGGAACCTTGACCGGTCAAAATGCGGACCATCGCGGTGGCAGTTAGTTTTGCGCCGACCCTGGTCAGGTCCGGCGGAATCCGGCCTTCATCGCCAAGATCCTCACCGGAGGATTTGAAGTGCGGATTACGCTCGAGGTTTGGACCTCCGCGTCCATTCCGTCGATGACAAACAAAACAGTTCAAGGCGATGAGTTGCCGCTCAAGATTTTCCTGACTAGAAAATGATCTAGGCGTCTCAATCGACTTCAGCGCTTCTGAAATTGCGGCTCGCTGACCGGTTTCCAAGGGGTAATACGGCAGTCCATTTCGTGGAGCAGGGGAAAGGCATCCACCCTCGGCGCGGCGGGCAAGCTGTTTGAGAGAAGGTGCACGAAGGAGCGATGTCAGCCGGTTGCCGTTGATCTTTACTGAGTGACAGGCTGCGCAGCCAAGGAGTTGAAATTGCTCTTTCCCCGCATCAATCGCGGATCGTTCGGACTCATTCACCGGTTTGATTTCCGAGGGCGCGGAAGAATCGCTGATCAGATATGCAGCGATGTCGCATGCTTCAGGCTCGGAAAGGGGAATGCGAGGCATTCGTCCGGATGGACGGATTTTCAGAGGATCGATCAGGAACGCCGCGAGTGACGCTTCGGTGTATTTCCGCCGCAACCCGGGAAAATGCACGGATGAAATCGAATCCGGAATGTCCGGGTTCGAATCCTTCCATGTTTCCTGTGCAGCGGTGTTCGGATCGATGGAGTGGCATGCGACGCAGCCAACGGTTTGGTAAAGTTCCATGCCTCGATTGATGTTACCCGGCATATCCTTTGGAACATCATTTCGGACCGCTGGATAGGGCACCGAAAGAAGAAACTGTTCGAGGGCGCGAACATTACCAGCTTTCACCGATTTCGGCAAATGTCCGAGGAGATCGGGCATTGTGGTCCCTGGTTTCACTGCGTGCGGGTTCTCCAGCCATTCACGAAGAAACCGCGGCTGTACGCGATGTCCGATTCCCTCTAGCCGCGGCGCTTCGACGAAGCTGAAACGTTCCGCTATCTCCGGCTCTGGAATATGGCAATTGATGCATCCCAGCTCCGAAAACAGGAGTTCGCCCGCTTGAGCCGTATCATTGTGTTGATTCCGAAAAAACTGTTCGTAACCGGCAATGTTTGGCCGCGAGAATGGATTCGGATCGGCGCTTTGAATTGAAATCGTCGCGAGAAGTATCAGAAGGCCCGCCTTTAGCGAGTGGATACTCTCTATGAACCGGTCGCCACACCCGGTGGAGTGGTGCTGCCGCGCCACCCAGATATCAGGGCTGCGCAGCAGCACAGCCCCACCAAAACGTAGGTTCATGGTTTCGATTCGCGTCCGTCGTCGGTTTTTTTCTCGTGTTGAGCAGTCTGCTCGAAGCAGCGCGGACTGGCAGTCCGCCATGCCGCAGATTAGCAATCCGCGATGCAGCCAATTACCAATCGGCGCTACCGTTCCGGCTCGGTTCAGGATCTCCATTCGCGTGCCTTCTCGGAAGTTTTCATTTTCCATGCACGCTTTCATAGTGTTGGCGGGGCGGCACTCTGTGGCCGTTAGGCTTCAG
>JAQBVM010000036.1 GCA_027623095.1 Verrucomicrobiota bacterium | reverse complement strand
CTTTCCGGCCCAACCTCCATCAAAAACTTCATCCAAAATCTCAAATCCAACTGAGTTTCGTGATCATAGTGTTATGCCTGCCAAATGAATCTTATCGACGAGGCGAGAGAGTGGCTTCGCCGCGCAGTGTCGAGTGGGGGGAAAGCGCGGATCAAATCCTTGGCATTGGCCGACAGCGATTTGGAAGCGCTTTGGTCCGAGATTAAGTATTGGTAAGCGATTGAAACGAGGGGTGCCGCGAAATCAATCCGAGAGCCTCGGCGAGCAGGGTACGGCCCGGCTCGATGCGATGCCAGGGAGACGCGCCGGAGGGATGGGGGAGCGGAATCGTGTCGAATCGTTGATCCGCCAGAACGGTTCGAAAGCTTCGACCAACGCACCGGTCCAATCTCGGCTGCGGAAGAAACTGCGCGATGGCGAGTTTACCGACCGGAATAACGAGCTCCGGCTTAAGTATCGCAAACTCGTCTCGCAACCAGCTCGCGCAGTTTGCGATTTCGTCGTCGGAAGGAACGCGATCCCCGCCTGTGGTTTTTTTTCCGGGAAAACAGCGGCAGACAGCCGCCATGTAAATCAGTTGTCGGAACATTTCTTCAGGCAGTCCTGCCGCCTGCTGGAACCATCCGAATAGCGTCTTGCCGGCTGTCCACGCAAAGGGCCGGCCCAGGACCGGCTCTTTGTCGCCGGGCGCCTGGCCAACAAGAATGATTTTGCTGACGACGGGGCCGCCTGAAACGACAGGTCCCTGCATCAAGCGGCAGCGTCTGCATGCCCGCAGCCGAGTAATGTGTTTCTCGATGAGTGAAGTAATCGTCGTTTCGCCGGCGTCCATGTTGAGGTGAATCATCTCTGAGGAAGATTCGGCGTCCAAAGCCTCGCCGGTTTCGCGTCGGTGACAGCGTGTGTGCGGCGCGCTTTCAAGCGGATGTAGGGTGGAACATAAAAGCTCCGATGGCCAAACGAGCCCGGCAATGCGGCAGGATCAGCGTGGTGCGGTTCGGAGACCGCTTCAATTACAAATCCGGCATTGCAAAGCTCGCCGAGAATTTGGTCCCATCGATGCAAGAATTCGAGCGTGTCTGATTCCCGGTGCCAAGTGCCCGGAGGCACTGGAGGTAGGGGAGTGGCACGGTAGTAGGGCTCGGTGAGCAGATAGCCTTGGGTGGCCGCCGTGGAAGAGGTTTGCATATTCACAGGCTGCTTGTGCTGGCTCACGTAGACTCCACCGGAAACGGTAACCCGCGCAACTTCACGATAAACAAGCCCGATATCCGGGAGGTAGCATGTGCTCACTGGCTGAACCACAATGTCGAATACTGAATCTCCGAACATCGACAGGTCGTCCATGGACGACTCAATCAATCGAATCTTAAGATTCTTTTCGACGGCTAGGCGGCGATCGAGTTCAAGCATTTTTGGACTGAGATCGACCACAGTCACATCGGCCCCGAGGGATGCAAAGAGAACGCCGTGGCGGCCTCCGCCGGCGGCAAGGCAGAGAACTCGTTTCTGACGCATGTCTCGTTCGAGCCACCCGTCTGGATCTACAATCGCCAAAGGATGAGCAAAATCCTGATCGGCTGCCGTATCGATATACCAGTCGCGACGGCGAACTCGGTCATTCCATGCGCCGCGATTGTGTTCACGGATAGGGTCCATTCGAATTGCACTGTGAGAAGTGGTTGTGAAAATGTCGAGTATGAGTAGTGTCTGCTCTTTGAGAACGTTGCATCTCTATCTCACGCGGCAGGTTCTATCGACACTGTTGATGACCATCACGGTGTTTACATTCATTCTGTTGCTGGGGAACATTCTCAAGGAGATCATGGTGTTGCTGGTGAATCAGCAGGCAAGTCTGGTCGTGGTGGTGAAAGCGATTGGACTGTTGATGCCCTATGTGCTGGCATTCGCCCTGCCAATGGGGATGTTGACGGCGACCCTGCTGGTTTTCGGTCGATTCAGCGCGGATCAAGAATTGACCGCCGCCCGGGCGGGAGGGTTAAGTCTGATTTCGTTAGCCACCCCGGTTCTGCTCTTGAGTGTCGCCGTGAGCGGAGTATGCGCCTTGTTGTCGCTGGAGGTCGCCCCGAAGTGCCGCGTTCTTTACAAGGAGCTGCTCTATCGTGTGGGGCTTGAACAGGCGGCGACGTTGCTTCCGGAAGACCGGTTCGTGCGCAATTTGCCGGGGTATATCATCTATGTTCGCGAACGAGAGGAAAATCAGTTGCGCGAGATCTTGATTTATGAGCTCGACGACAACGTGACTGTTGGAAAAATATCGGCTGTGGACGGAACCCTGGAGGTGGACGAGAAGGGAGAAACCGTGATGCTCAACCTGCGGAAGGTAATAACGGAAACACGGAACGTTGTCAGTAATCGGAAGAGGCCAAATGCCGACGACGAAATCATGGACACGGAGCTAGCAGCGGTTCAGGTCAAACGGATCATTCGAGTCGATGCCTTGGGAAACCGGGTAGAGTGGAGGGTACTAAAGAGTGAGGAGTCCCGTCTAGGGCCATTCAGCACGCGAGGGGCTCCCCGCGAGGCGGAAAAACCGAGAATTGGCTGGATGAGTTTTCATCAGCTTCGGCGGGAGATCAAGTCGCTTGAAGCATTGGGCATCGATCCAACTCCCGCGAAGGTGCAATTGAATCGACAAGTTGCATTTTCGTTCGCGAGCGTCGGGTTCACATTGATTGGAATCCCTCTCGGGATCCGGGCACATCGCCGCGAAACCTCCGTGGGTGTGGCCATCGCCCTCGTTCTAGTGTTTCTGTACTACAGCTTTTTTGTTCTCGGACAAGCATTGGAAACGCGTCCGGACCTTTTCCCACATTTGATTCTTTGGATTCCCAATCTCATTTTTCAGTTGGTTGGTGGCTTTCTATTGTGGCGAGCGAACCGATCGTGAAAATACTCATTCGTTGCCAATCTGCTTGGGTCGATCGATCGGTGTGTTCAACATTGACGAATTGCGTCTCCTGGAGTGGACTAACGCGATGAGCACAACCACCGATATTCCCATGAAACCAAAGAATGCACTCTCGATTCGCGGCCGGCAATTGTACGGATATCAAAGCAAATCTCTTCGCCGATATGCGGCCATAGGAACCCTGTTGTTATTAGCGGCGATCGGACCGATGGTCCGAGCTGACGTTAAGCTGCACGGGCTGTTCAGCGACCATATGGTGTTGCAACAGGGCGCGCCGATCGCTGTTTGGGGCTGGGCGGACCCTGGGGAGAAAGTCACCGTAGAGTTCCGGAGTCAAAAACTGGCGACCGAAGCGAAGGACGGAAAATGGATGATCAAGCTAGCAGCGGCGAAAGCCGGGGGACCGGATTCGCTAACGGTGCTCGGGAAAAACACGATCGAATTGAAAGACGTTCATGTTGGAGAAGTCTGGATTTGCAGCGGCCAGTCCAATATGGAGTGGCCATTGAAGCGGAGCTTCGAACCGGAGAAGGCAATAGAGAACTCCGGCAATGCGATGCTCCGATTATACACCGTCCCGAAATTGAAAGAAACCGAACCGGTCAATGACGTAAAGGCCCAATGGAAGCTGGCCGCGCCTGACAGCACGGCGGACTTTTCAGCCGTGGCGTATTTTTTTGGACGTGATCTTCAGAAAGCCCTCGGGGTGGCGGTGGGGCTGATTCATACTTCTTGGGGAGGTTCGCCCGCAGAAGTGTGGATGAGTCACCAGACGCTCGAGAGCAATTCGCGATATCGGACCGAAATCCTTGAAGGATATGAAGACTCGATCGCCCGGTATGAAGAGGCGCTAGCCAAGTATGAGACGGAGCAGGCGGAGCTTAAAAGCCAGGGAAAAACCTCCGATGCGAGACCGCCGCGGAAACCTTCTTGGAAACCAAGTGAACTCTATAATGGCATGATCGCGCCACTGATCCCTTTTGGCGTTCAAGGGGCCATTTGGTACCAAGGTGAATCGAATGCAGGACGCGCGCATCAATACCGATCCCTGTTTGCCGATATGATTCGCAATTGGCGCCGTGATTGGGGTGTGGGGGACTTCACATTCTTGGAAGTGCAATTGGCGCCGTTCAAGAAGATCAAGCAGGAACCGGCGGAGAGTGATTGGGCAGAGCTAAGGGAAGCGCAGCTCCTGGCGACGCAGATTCTGCCAAAGGTCGGAATGGCAGTGATCACCGACGTGGGCGAGGAGGACGACATTCATCCGCGAAAGAAAGAGCCTGTGGGCGCGCGGTTGGCACTGGCCGCGCAAGGAATCGCGTACGGCCGGAAGATTGTTTATTCCGGCCCGGTTTACACTGGAATGCAGATCCGGGATAATCGAGCTGTCTTAAGTTTTGATCACGTTGGCAGTGGTCTTGAAGCGCGCGGCGGAGAACTCACAGGTTTCACAATAGCGGGAGCCGACCGGAAATTTGTCCCGGCGACCGCCCGGATTCGCAACAATCGTGTGGTGGTTCGGAGTTCTGAAGTTTCGGAGCCCGCGGCGGTTCGATTTGGATGGGCTGATTATCCGGTCGTGAACCTTTGGAACAATGAGGGACTTCCGGCGACTCCTTTCCGGACGGACGACTTCCCAATGATAACCGCGCCAAAAAAATAGAGGGGCGCCGAGGCGCCACAATCTCATGTGGCGGTGGCAAAACGTCCAATCCGGTCTAGATTCCTTGAACTTCAAAAGTTGTTGTAAATGAGTCAAGTTTCCATTCGCATGCACCGGACCGAGGGCTGTCTCAGCCCGCAGCACGTGGACGTATTGCGCGCGCCCGAACCTATGAAACGCTTCACCCGCTGCGGAAGTGCTGCGGCTTGGGACAAGCCGCGCTCCAAGCGCCCGGTCTGAGGCCCGGCCTCGCTAGCTATATGGAAGGTTTTCAACCGCTTCGCACATCTACCGCCGCCTCGATACCTCGATTCAGGGAGAGTAAGAGCGACGGTTGGCAGTCTTGAAGGTTGGAAAACCGTCGCTTGCGCAGGCGGGCGATTACGCTTACTTATCATCCCAGTGAAAATGCGTATCAGACTTACATCATATGTTTTGCGAATCTTGATTCTGCTCGGGTGGATGAGCTTTGCCGGTTCGCAGGGCACACGGACGGCTAACGCAGCGGCGGATGGCGGCAGCTCAGAGCAGGTGGGATACGTGAAATCGGAGTTCCTATTTGAGAACCCGTCCTTTCGCTCGTGTCATGCTTCGACAATTGTTGAGACCGGTTCAGGCTTAGTAGCGGCCTGGTTCGGAGGAACGGCGGAGGGAAAACTCGACGTGGGGATATGGATGTCACGCCATGACGGGCAGAAATGGTCGGAGCCTGTCGAGGTTGCGAATGGGTCGGACGAAAAGAAGCGTATTCAATATCCATGTTGGAATCCTGTTTTGTTTCAGCCGAAGATGGGTCCGCTGTTTCTCTTTTACAAAGTGGGTCCGAGTCCAAGCTCCTGGTGGGGAATGCTCATGACGTCGACAGACAACGGAAGGACTTGGTCGGATTCGAAACGGCTGCCAAATGGCATACTTGGTCCGATTCGCAACAAGCCGGTCGAACTGATGGGTGGGCTTGTTTTGTCGGGATCTAGCACCGAAAACGCCGGCTGGCAGGTTCATATGGAACGAGGAAGCACTTCCGGTCGAAGCTGGTCTCGCACGGAACGCCTCAACGGCGCGATGGAGTTCTCGGCGATTCAACCGACGATTCTGGCTCACGGAACCGACGCGATTCAAATCCTTTGCAGGACCAAACAGCGGCGGATCAGCGAGAGTTGGTCGGAGAACGGCGGCGAGACTTGGGGCCGAATGACGGCGACGGAATTGCCGAATCCAAACAGCGCGATCGATGCGGTGCTCCTTCGGGACGGCCGATCTCTACTGGTTTACAATCACTCGGACAGAAGTCGGGAAATTCTAAATGTCGCGATTTCACCGACAGGAAAGCGCTGGTATGCGGCGCTGGTTTTGGAAAATGAACCGGGATCGGAATTCTCGTATCCTGCGGTTATTCAGACCCGAGATGGTTCTGTGCATATTACATACACGTGGAAACGGGAACGGATCAAACATGTCGTTGTCGATCCATTCAAGCTATCGTTGCGCGAAATTGTTGAAGGGCAATGGAGATAAGTGAGTTTTCCCCTCTAGCAACGGCGGTTCACTTTTTAACGCGGTCCGTTTTTATGGGTTTGAATCGTTTTCGGCATCTTGCGACTGATCAGCTTGTGCGCTAGGCTTGTTTTATGCGGACTGGATCCATTCTTATCTTCTTGATCATTGCGTGTCTGAGCCCAAGCCAGTTATCCCGCGCCGCGGAGGAGGCGCCTTCGACAAATCGCAAAGTCTATATATTGCCGATTCGCGAGGACATCATGCCGCCCATGGTTTATGTCGTGCGAAGAGGGGTCAAGGCGGCGATCGAAGCCAAAGCAGACTTGCTTGTGTTGGACATGGAGACCAACGGTGGACGGGTTGATGTGACCGAGGAAATCATTGAGATTCTGAGCCAATTCCCTGGAAGGACAGTCACGTTCGTGAACCGAAAGGCTTTTTCAGCGGGAGCGTTCATCGCGTTTTCAACAAGCCGGATCTACATGTCGCCGCAAAGTGTGATCGGAGCGGCCGCCCCAATTCTCATGGGACCCACGGGACCGGGAGCTGAGATTTCGGATACGATGGAGGCAAAGATGACATCCGGGATTCAGGCATTGGTGCGGACGAGCGCGGAGAAAAACGGCTACAATGTCGAGGTTGTCGAGGCGATGATTGACAAGAGCAAGGAGCTGAAGATTGAAGATCAGGTTTTGAGCGAAAAAGGACAGATTCTTACGCTCACGAATATTCAAGCGGAGAAGGAATATGGAGATCCTCCGAAACCGCTGCTTTCATCGGGGACGGTTGAGAGCTTGGACGCGCTGCTTAGTCATCTTGAGTTTGAGGGTGCCGAGCGCGTGGAAATTCAGCCCACAGGTGTGGAGAAGCTTGCCACGTGGATTAACGCGATCAGTCCGATCCTATTGTTGATTGGCATCGTTGGGATTTACATTGAATTCAAAACGCCCGGGTTCGGTTTGCCAGGGATCGTGGGATTGGTGGCGTTTGCGATTTATTTTCTTGGAAGCTATGTGGCCGGATTATCAGGTTTGGAATGGGCCGCGCTGTTTGTATTGGGAGTCTTGCTCTGTATTGCTGAACTCTTTTTTTTCCCCGGCACGTTGATGCTTGGGCTCGCCGGGGCGGCGTTAATGCTTTCGGCAATCATTATGGCGATGGTCGATGTTTATCCCGGCTTGCCAGACTTTCCGACCGCCGCGAGGGTGCGCGTGCCGCTGCAGCAGATTCTTCTGAACATGACGGTGGCAATCTTCGGATCCTTTGTTGCGATTTGGATTCTAAGCCGGTTGCTTCCGAAGACCCAACTTTACGGGTTGATGGTTTCCAGCTCGGCTAGCGGTGTCGTGTCAGTGGCAGTTCAGGATGATCGGAACGTCAAAATGAGAGGTGAGGTCGGAATCGCTTTATCGGTGCTCCGCCCGAGCGGCAAAGCCCAGTTTGGTGAATCGGTTTGCGATGTGATTTCGCAAGGAGAAATGATTTCCAAAGATAGCTGCGTCAAGATCATAGGACACAGCGGAGCTGCTGCTGTTGTCGAAACTGTTTAAGCTTTTTAAATATGAGCATCCACTCCGTTACCCAACTCAAGAAGGTCTCGAAAAAGGTCGGCAATCTTGTTGAAGCGTCGCTCTCGGAAACGGGCGGTTTATTGCGCTTGGCACCCTGCTGGGTGCCGCGATCTTTTCTTCAACCGGGAAAACGTCTCAAATTGCATCCTGATGATCTATACGCCTATGGCCTGAATCGGGGGGGCATTGATGAACGCTGGTTTGCTTCGACGACTCCGGCTGCGAACGAAAACAGGACGCCGGACGAGGGGCTTAGTTATGTCGTTGTGGGGAAACAGCGGTTCACGCTTCAGCAAGCGGTGGCCGAGTGCGGTGCGACACTCATTGGCAGCCAGATTTGGAGCAAGTACAGAAAGTGGCCCGTTTATTCCAAGTTTTTTGACAACATGGGTCCCATTCCCCACCACATGCACCAGAATGCCAAGCAGGCGGCGTTAGTCGGACAAGAAGGCAAACCGGAGTCGTATTATTTTCCGCCGCAGCACAACAACGTTGGCAACAATTTTCCCTACACGTTCATGGGCTTGGAACCGGGAACGACGAAAGCGCAGGTTCGAGAATGCCTGGAGAATTGGAACAAGGGTGACAACGGCATTCTGGATCTGAGCCGCGCCTACCGGCTCAAGCCAGGAACCGGATGGCTGATTCCGCCGTGCATTCTTCATGCGCCTGGATCTCTCTGCACATACGAACCCCAATGGGGAAGTGATGTGTTTGGCATGTACCAGTCGCTGGTTGAAGGCCGGGAAGTGCCTTGGTCACTCCTCGTAAAGGACATGCCCAGGAAATATCACAGGGATCTTGATTTCATTGTGGAGCAACTCGATTGGAAGGGAAATCTTGATGAGAATTTCAAAGACAATCATTATTTGGAACCGGTTTCCGTCGCGGACACGCGAAAGGATGGATTCGTGGATCGTTGGATTGTCTATGGAAAAATCGAAGGCAAGCAGTTGTTCAGTGCCAAAGAATTGACGATTGATCCTGGAGTAAGCTGCAAGATTAAGGATTCTGGTGCCTATGGCCTCATCTGTGTTCAAGGAACGGGCAAGATCAATGGCCAGCCATTGAATAGCCCAAAACTCATTCGTTTCACTGAGTTGACAGAAGATGAGTACTTCTGCACGGAGGATGGAGCGAAGTCGGGTGTGACTTTTGAGAACAGGAGCGAAACCGAGCCCTTGGTATGTCTCCGCTACTTCGGTCCTGAGGCAAATCCCAGTGCTCCCAACATGGGTGCGTATCGAAAGAATCGGTCCGCCTAGGCGGACCGCGAATGCGGCTATTTCGGAAGAGGGAGTAACTCTCCTGATACTTCGCTCTCAGGCTGAACAATTCCCGAGCTCAATCCCGAAAGTGGATCGCGAGTTTTGTAGCTTTGCCATGACCTGTAGGCAATCGACGCTGTAACCAGGGAGAAAACGACAACGAGAGCGATCGTTATCCACAGCCAGTTCATTTTTGACATTAGAAGCATCGCGCGATCCACGGCGCTCTTCTTTTTTCCTGTCAGGCTTGGAGGTTCGCTGAACTTCTCCTCTCCGGAAAGTTCTTCGTCCAAGTCGTCCATCAATGTCACAACGTTGAGCTTGAGCATTGTGCCGTAGGATCGCACAAAGCCGCGTATGTACACCGGTGCGGCAAAAACTTGGTAGTTGCCCTCTTCCAGAGCACGGAGGTGATCGGTGCGTATTTTTGTGACATCCGCCACGTCGTAAACAGAAAGGTTCATTTTCTCGCGGGCTTCGCGCAATTGTTCAGCAACAGTGGCCATTCACCCTTAGTAAGAATTTCCTGGGGAAATTTGCAATCTCCGAATGCCTAGGGCGGAGCTTGCTCGCGCATTTGGGATAACGGCGCAACACTCTCTCCGTGGAGCAGCGCCGCTCTCTGCCGCTCTGCCGCGCATCCGTGGCGTGAAGAGAACCCGCCACCGCATGAATTGACGCTCTAAATCCCGAGATTTGAGAGCGTCAGGCAGATCCGATTGACGATCTCGACGAGGTTGGGGTGCGATTTTTCAAATCCCACGACTGAAGAACCAAGGCCGTTCAATGCAAGCTCGATCAGTTTTTGATCCTTTTCTCGGCGGATCGCTTCATGTGTGGAGACTCGCGTGAATCCGGCGATGCTTTGGGCCTGTTCGCCATGAGTTTTCGAGAGGTGGGAGACCTCCGCTTTAAGGGTGTTGAGGAGACTCAGAAGCTCTTGTTTTTGAGCCTCTTGGATTGAATTCGCGTTGCTCAATCGCGCTTCGAGTTCCTTGATAGTCGTTTCAATCATAAACCAGGGGTTCTTTTCGCAAACAATAACTCACGATCTCGTCAAAGAAAAGCATCGTCGCATCATCCGGTCTCTTGTGTCCGTTTTGGGGTTGCAGTATTCGCGGGTACCCTGTACCGCTAGTCCTTTCGGACCTATGAGGATGATTGGCCAGCTCGCGAGTGAAACGGAAGCCAGGACTTTCGCTGATTACCTTTATGTTAAAGGGATTAAGTCGGAGGTCGAGCTTGAGACGGAAGGTGAGTGGGTGGTTTGGATTCTTGGCGAAGATGATGTTGAGGAAGCTCTAAACCAGTTGAAGAAGTTTTCGGCGAATCCAATGAATCCTGAGTTTGAAACCGTCGCGACGCAGGCGGACGAATTGCGGCTGCAGGAACGGAAGAATGATGAAGCGGCCGCGAAGCGCTTCTTTAACAGAAGCCAGATAATTCGTGACCGGGGAGCGTATGGATTAGGGCGCTTGACGGGAGTTCTCATTGGATTGTGCGTTGCCGTTTGGGCCGCCCGGGAATTTGGAGGGAACAAAGATTTCTGGAATTTTCTGTTTATCAGCAACTACATGAAAGGGCTGCCCGAGGTGCGAAACGGGGAGATTTGGAGATTAATCACTCCCATATTTCTGCACGCGTCGATGCCGATGATTTTCCATCTGCTGTTCAACTTGTTATGGCTAAAAGATCTCGGCAGTATGGTTGAGGCGCGTCAAAGTTGGCTCCGGCTTTTCCTGTTGGTGATCTGCATCAGTGTGCCATCCAATCTGGCCCAATATTTCGACACGGGTCCTGCTTTCTGCGGTATGTCCGGTGTGGTGTACGGCCTTCTCGGTTATATTTGGATGAAGGGCAAATTCGAGCCAACTTCTGGGTACTACGTGCATCCCACCACCGTGGCAATGATGATGATTTGGTTTGTCCTCGGTTTCACCGGAATGTTGAATATTGCCAACTCGGTCCACGCGGTTGGACTCGCAGTTGGATTGGCTTGGGGTTATCTGTCGGCGATAAGATCATCAGCAGGACCATCGTAGAACCTCAAATTAACGGCTGTCGTGAAATGAGGGAGCCACGCCTTTGCTCCGGCGGTCGAAACGAACAATTTAGTTCAGTGTTGCGGCAACGGAGGCTTTTTGAGAGCGAAGCTTGATGAGATCCACTAGTATCCGTTTTACCTCCTTCAAGCTTGCATCGACGGCGGGCACCTTCGGCTCCGTGCCTGCGGTTTCCGAATCGTTGTCTTCAGAAACTGTCGCGACAGTGGATGATTCCTTGTCAGCGTCGGCGCCTTTCGGATCTGGCAAACCTTCAGCGCCTGCCAGTTTCAGCGTGAGTTCGTAAAGCTTCTCGTTTGTGCGCTGTCGCGAGGTTATTTCTTCACGTCGGGCTTTGAGTCTAGCATCGGTTTTTTCCTTCTCCATCAGGCGCTCGGCTTCGTTTAGAGAAACGCTTTTGTCCGCTAATGCTTTCTTAAATATTTCGATATCTTCCAGGCGATAGGCGAAATCGATGTCGTTGCGAACGCGTTCTTCGGAACGTTTTTTGAGTTCTTCCAGGATAGGTGTGATCCGGTCTAATTTATCAAATTCGGCGCTCGTGATCGGATCCCACGGCAAGGCACGTTCCAAGGAAGCTTCTCCTACTTCCGCGTAATTGTTTACGGAAGGAAGGATAATATCGGGTGTAACACCCTTTCTTTGTGTGGAGGCGCCACTCGCTCGATAGAACTTGCGGATTGTCAATTTGACGGTGCCTGGATCCTTTGAAGCGGCTTGCGTTGGTTTCAAGTGGCGCTTCAGTTGAACCAAGGATTGAACGGTTCCTTTGCCATGTGTTGATGAATCACCCACAACGAGGGCTCGTCCATAATCTTGCAATGCACCTGCAAGAATTTCCGAGGCGGACGCGCTAAAACGACTGGTCAAGACGATCAACGGTCCGTCGTAAACAACACGCGGATCGGTGTCCTCGTCCACATAGATACGGCCATCATAGTCTTTCACTTGGACGATCGGCCCTTTCTTGATGAATAAGCCGGTGAGGTTGATGGCCTCCTCAAGCGATCCTCCGCCATTCCTCCGCAAATCGAGGATAATGCCCTCCGCGCGTTCGTTGGTGAGTTTTGCGAGCAGTTTTTCAACATCGCGCGTGGTGCTCTTTTTATTCTCGGAATCAGGTTCGTTGCCGGTTAGATCGAATTCGGAATAAAACGACGGCAGGTCAATCACTCCGAATCGAAGACTTCCCGAGCCGCCTTCAATCGGCAGTTCAATAAGTTCCGCCTTGGCCTCTTGCTCCTCCAGTTTGATCTTGTCCCGAATTATCCTCACTACTTTTCGAGCGGACGGATCCGGGGCGTCAGCCGGAATAACAGTCAGCCGGACCTCGGAATCCTTTTGACCACGGATTAGATCCACCACTTTGTTCAATTTCATGTCAATGACATCGACCGGTTCTCCGGTTCCCTGCGCCACGCCAATGATGCTGTCGTTCGGCTGCAACTCCTTGCTTTTCTCGGCGGGACCGTTCGGGACGAGCGATTTGATTTTGCAGTAGCCGTCTTCAGATTGGAGCAGCGCGCCAATTCCGAACAGAGACAACTTCATGTTGATGTTGAACGACTCGAACGCGGATTTGCCCATGTAATCCGAATGCGGGTCATAAATCCGCGCGAGCGCCGAAAGATAAAGCTCCAGAACGTCGTCGCCATCGTAGTCTTGGAGAGTTCGCAAAAGCCGGGCGTAGCGGCGGGCGATCTTTCGCGCAATCTCGTCCGGCTTCTCGTTATTGAGCTTCTCTTGAAGGATTTCATACGAAAGATGTTTCTTCCAGAGTTCGCGTGCGTCTTGAATATCCTTGGGAAACGGAGCTTTTCTGCGATCCAAATTGTATCGTTCATTTCCTGTGAATTCGAATTTCTCCGTTGCCAGCAGTTTCCCAACATAATCGACCCGATGTTGGACGCGCTCCAAGAGGCGAGCGAAGATTTCGTGAGCGGGCCGCACGTCGCCGCGTCTTTCGGTTAGATCATCCAGCTTGGTCCTGTATTGCTCGAATTCATCCAGATCTGACTGGAGGAAGTTGAGATGGAGGTAATCCAGATTATTAATGTAGTGATCTAAAAACATTCCGGACATGGCGTCGTCAAGCTTGCGCTTCGAGTAGTGCAACTGCTCGAGAATAGCGGCCGTCGTAGCAGCGATATCCGGATCGGTGGGACCGACGCGCACAGGCCGAAGCGCGCGCGATTGGACCTCGAGAAGAATTTTGCTGGTCTCGGTCGAATACGGTGAAAAAGTGAGGCCTGGAAGTTGCGCGACTTCGCCCTCCGTCTGAGCAAGGGGCGGATTGGAAGCGGGCGTTTTGCTCTCATCGGCAAGGGCGGGAAGTGCGACAGTGATTGCCAGTATGAAGCAGACAAAAGGTTCTGAAATTCTCACTTGAGCCATAAAATCAACGTTTATTTCCGCGGACAATAACATAGATCCTCCTCGCAACATACCGAAATCTTTTCAATTCTCGATTGGCGATCGGGGGCAGAATCGCCTCGAACACCAGATTCTGAAAGAGTGATGCGAATTTGCGCGATCTCCTGTGAACTGCTCAGACTGGGTTGGGAGTTGCGCAATCAAGCTGAGAATCGCTCACTCGGCCGGATTGCTGAGATGTGCCAGTGTGCAGAGACTCTCGGCGTGGATCCAACGCTACTGACGCAGGCGATAGAACCTAGCCGCTCCGATGATCGGCAGCGTTTGCGGATTGGCTTGATTGGGTGCGTTCGTCCACGGGCCCGTAATTTGGATGGCCTCCAGTAAGGTTCCGTTTCCGGTCCAAGAAAGAATGAGGTTGTTTCCTTGCCGTAAAAGGGGGGCGAGTTTCGGTGGGGCGGAAGAAAGATTGGCGGCCCATTCGATGGCGTCGTCGAATCGTTTGAGACCTTCTTCGGTGAACATTTCGAACGAAGCATCGCCCATCGGCAACATCACGCGCCGAGCGGGGGCCGCAAATCCGTTGAACATAGCCGCGCCTGCCTCGCAGGCGTAAAGCGGAAACTTGGTCGGGTCGTCGGGTATCTGCGCGATTTTGATCGCTGCATCGCCGGGCAATCCCCAACTGAACGTATCCAGATCGTTGACGATTGTCACGAAGCCGCTTAATCCCGCCGCCAGAGGATGGGAAGGATTCACAATCTCCAGCTCTAACTGGCCGGCGATCGTTGCGTGGTCCGTACCGCCATTTCCTGTCATCGAGAAGTCATCTTGGACGGCTTGTTCCCAATTGACGACGGGAATTGGCACGCTGCAGAATTTGGCGGCCACGTCTCCGGACGCCACGGTCGAGGAAACGACGATCAAGGTTTTGCCTCCTGCGTCGGCGGTCGCGCTCGAAGGAGCTTGCACGACCTTGACGATGAACCCAGCTCGTTCTAGCCGGGTTTGAATCGCCGTGTCGGAAGCGTTCAGGGTCGGTATGCTGACCGTGCCGATAACGAATAGAGCCTCCGGTCCGGGTCTGCCCACAACGACGTTCACTGGCGTGGAGTTGACGGCGAGGCTTTGACGATCTACCACCCGTGCGGAAAGCGAATAGTTCCCAACCGGCACGCCTTTCCAGGTGAATGAAAAGGGCGGCTCCGTGGAATCGCCGATCTTGTTCGCATCTGCGAAGAATTGATGATCTCCACTTCCGTTTGGCCACCCAAAGTTCCCCGGTCAAAGTCGGCCACGTTGCCCGTCATTTGAAAATTGTCCTGGACAGCTTGCTCCCACAGAATCACGGGAACTTCCACATCTCGGAACTTGTCGCCGACATCTCCGGAGTTAATGGTGGACGAGACCACGATCAGAGCTTTTCCAGCCGCATCGGCTGTTGTGCTTGATGGAGCTTCCACCAAGCGCACTGCGAAACCTGTCTGTTGGAGGCGGGCCACCGCACCGGCATCGGCCGCATTTAAGTTCGGCACGCTGACGGTGCCATAAACATACAGGACTTCGGGTGGCGGTGTGCCGACCACGAGCGAAATAGCGCGGGACGGAATCTCGAGATCGTTGCGATCCACCGCGGTGGCGGAGACGTTATAGCTGCCAGCCGGAACGCTGGTCCAGACAAAGGTGTAGGGAGCCACCGTTGATTCTCCGATCTTGGCGTTTTGTGCAAAGTATTCCACCTTCTTTAGAGACCCGTTTGGATCGGACGCGTTCACTGTGATGGCAATGTCTCCTCCGGCCGGAAACGTGGCTCCGTCGGCGGGACTCTTGGAAATTTCCCGCCATCTCCCGGAATCTGAGCAATCTTGATCGCGCCGACCACGGGATTGCCCCAACTGAAGGTCTCCTAGAAGTCCACGACACCGACAATGCCGCTGAGTCCGGCCGCGAGCGGGTGCGACGGATTGGCGATTTCCAGATCGTATTGCCCGGCCAGGGTACCACGCTGAACGGCGGCAGTATTACCGGTCATTCCGAAATCATCCTGGACGGCTTGCTCCCAAACTATGGTTGGAACAGTCGATCCGCGAAACTTGGTACCGACGTCGCCGGAAGCTACGGTCGATGAAATGACGATCAACGACTTGCCGTTGGCGTCGGCAGTAGCGCTGGCCGGAGCTCCGATGACGACGACCGTGTAACCGGATAGTTCGAGGCGGGCTACGATGGCCTCATCAGAGACGTTTAGAGTCGGGATGCTAACGGTGCCAACGACGTACAGTGCATTCCGTTGTGGACTACCCTTGGCTACACTGATTAAGAGCAGGGAGACCACCAGCGAAACGACGGCCTTTCTCAAGATTTTCATAAGACAGACGAGAGCTGGTGATTCGACCACCAATAAAGGAATTTCTCCAATACCTGAAAGCAGATTTACGGAAGGCGGACGAGGCGGAAGAATCGGTATTCTCCTGTAGGGGATGCGTAATTGGAGAGGGTCGCGGAAGTTGTTGTGGCAATCACCGGATTGCCAACCCGAAACCAATTGACGAAATTGACCGTGCCATGCACCTCGTAGAGATCATAGACGTTCGCGCGCCATGAGATGCCTTTTTCCGTGACGGATGATATTCTAAGGGCATCGCTTGAATCGGCTGGATTCGTGCCGCTGAAAAACTCGTCGATATTGCTGATCCCGTCGCCATCGGTGTCGGCATTCGGATTAACAGGAGCGGAGTCATTTCCGAAATGTTTGGCAACCCAGTCGTCCGGAAGCCCGTCTGGTGCATTGCGTGGATTCTGGTCGGTTTGAAGGGAGATGACTTTGACAAGGCAGTAGGGCGAACCGTTGGTGCCATCCGAAATCCGCAGGTATGCCAGCCCGTAGGACTGCGTGGAAGGATCCAATTCGGGTGCGCTGAAAAACCCGCTCGGCGTGAACTTCAGCGTATTCCTAGTCAGAACGAAGTCACCCGCTCCGACCCCGCTTTGGAGCACAAGCTTGAGAGTCAGATTTTCCGTTTGAAGATCGTAAGATGTGAACTCGATCTGATTGATTCCCGGAAGTGTTGGTTCGGGCCCCGGTGTGGTGATGACACGGAGAAAGCGGTCGTAGCCGAACGGTGGGGTGTTGATGTTCGGATAGGCTTTTTGCACTACGGGTGGATCGTAGGGGCTAAGCCGCGCACCCCTTCCGTCCTCGTGAGCGTTTCGAAACATGAGTGCGTCACGGAGCAACGGATCGGTCTCGGACGCGTCCTCGCTCGAATGGTCCATGCTGAGGGCATGCCCGATTTCGTGACAGAGCACTTCCTCAAAAGTCTTTGGGTTACTTAGAGACTTTTGTGTGTGTTTGAGCGTGACGAATCCCTGAGTGACCGGGAAGAATTCGGTACCGCCCACGTTTCCTCCCATGCCGCCAGTTGGGAAAACGGAGGAAATGAGGAAGTCATTGCCGCCGACTCCCAACTGGGCAGGGTCGCGGATGTCTTGATAGAGATCGTGCAACTGGATGCGAATCTTCCCGTCCTGGCTTGAGACATTCCCGGCGGATTGTCCAAAACTTTCGATTCCGGAAAACGAAAACGTGAGCGTTGTCACACTACTCCACGCCTTGAACGCTGCAGTGACCGCACTGAGAGCCAGGTCTAAGGTAATTCCCGAAGGCAACACGTCCGCATCGACCAGGTACTCGATCGTTTCGCCGCGATCGCCCGCAATGAATCGCCGGGACACACCTGAACTGTCTGAGGAAAGTCCCGCGAGCGAGCGCGTTTCCATGTCTTTCATGTCTAGAACCTCTGCGATAGGTCGCAGGTCCGGACCGGACGTTTCAGGGTTGGGGAATTGCTTTCGAATTCGTTGGAGAAGGGACAGGCTGGACTCGGTGAAGCGAGGAATTCTGCTCTTCCGTGTTTCTGGCTGGGCACGGCTTAGAGAAGGCGTCCCGCCGGAACCACCGTAGCAGAAGAAAGTTCCGTCCTTCCGGAGCTCCAGCAAAAACACATGCTCGCCCCCAATTTGTAACCGAGGCGCCGAGTGATCGACAAGACCTTCCCCGTCAAGAACGCCTCCGCGATGGGTCACCGTGATCCGCGGTGGGAAAATCCCCTTTAGCGCTTCGTCCACGGAGATATGAGTGCGTGTATGAATCCTCAGGTTCGAGGGATCTCGGTACGTCGTTTGATCGATGACACGACCGCGGCAGATTGCGAGCGCTGATTCGAGCTGCTGTTCAAGAGTAACGGCCCGCATCGAATTTGCACGAAGGCTGTTCACCGGTACGAGCAAAAGCACAGCAGCAAAGAGCACTGGTGCGATGCGATCGAGAAAAAGGCTGGCGGAGGCTGGCAAGTGGGTATTCGAACGGGCCGCGATCGGCCGATCCTCAAGATCAGTCTGCATTCTCATCAAGCATCACGATGCGAAGACCGCCCGGCTTGGATTCAGTTGCGGCGAAATTCGCGAGAAGATTCTGGTTTCCTCCCGGAGCGGGCTTACTGGCACAATCGGATACTGGATCCGCATCTTTTTTCGGAAGCAGAGCGGACCGAAGAGCGCCCTCGACCAATTGAGAACAGTGGATCTTCATGGGCGGCAAGGGCCCCAATTCACTCGAGAGCTTGTCGCTCGACAATGCGAGTGCCTCGTCCGGGGTTTTGCCTCGAATCATTTCGGTAGCCAGGCTCGCCACCGCGATCGCAGTTTCACAGCCGAAGGATTGGAACGTGGCGCGGTCGATTACTTTCCTTCCGTTCTCCTCTTTGAATTTGACCCACATGCGGAGCATTTCACCGCATTCCGAATTTCCAACGGTTCCGATAGCGTCTGCGTCCGCGAGTTCGCCGATGTTCTTGGGATTCCGAATGGCCTCGGCCAAGGCGGATTGAGTATCGTGTTCGCTCATTTTGCGGTCGTATGTTCCAATCTGTAGCGCGGCAGCTTTGAGTCCGCTTCGCGCGACCATGCATCCAAACCGCCGCGCAAGCAACGAACGTTCTCAAATCCGTGGCCCAAAAAATATGCGGCGGCATCAAGGCCGTTTTTGCCTTGGTGGTCGATGATCACAAACGTTTCCGTTCGCGGCCACGCACCCATGATTTCCTGCATGGTTTCCTGTGAGAGCAGAAGCGAGCCTTCGATTCGGACTGCCTCGTATTCTTCACGCGCCCGCACATCGATCAACTTGGGCGCCGGTCCGTTCTTGATCCTCTCGGATAGTTCGGCGGGTGAAATGAAAATCTTCGAATCTTGATCGTGGCTCGTTCGAATATGCTGGAGGACTTCGGCGACATTCAAATCATTGTTTCGCCGGCAGAGATCTTGCAGAGTTTCTTCCGGCTGAAAACCGCAACTGCTGCATCCTCCGATGTGATACTTCCGGAACAATGCGCGTTGCGCGCCGGGAAATGCCTCAAGGACTTCCCGCATCGTGCTTTTTTCCGTGATGATGTCGCTTGGGCCGGGCATACGAAAACGTTCCTAACGGGTGAAGAAGTTTTGGATCTCTTTTAAGACTTCGATAGTTCGGTCGATTTCCTGGTGAGTATTGTAAAAATAGAAGCTCGCGCGAGCGGTCGATTCCACGCCCAGTTTCTTCATTAGCGGCTGGTTGCAGTGGTGTCCGCCGCGCAATGCAAAGCCGCGCTGATCCGCTACTGTGACGAGATCGTGAGCATGAACGTCCGTCATTAAAAAGCTGACCAAACCGGCGCGGCCAATGTGCGGGCCGAATAGGCGGATGCCTTTTAAGCGCGCGAGTTCCTCATACGCGTGAGCTCCGAGTTCGTGATCGTACCGGGCGATTCTGTTTCTTCCGATGCGGTCCAAATAATCCATCGCGGCGTGAAGTCCGACGACGCCACTGATGTGCGGTGTTCCGGCTTCAAACTTGTGCGGAACTTTGTTCCATGTGCTCTTATGGTAATCGACCGTTGCGATCATATCGCCTCCCCCCTGGTACGGCGGTGTTGCCTCGAGCAGTTCTTGCCGACCATAAAGAACGCCGATCCCTGTCGGTCCGCACATTTTGTGTCCTGAAAAAGCAAGAAAATCGCAGTCGAGTTCCTGAACGTCCAACGGGCCGTGACCCGCGCTTTGCGCGGCGTCCACCACTGTGATGATCCCGAGGCTGCGGGCTCGCTTGCAGAATTCGGCCGCGGGATTCACGGTGCCGAGCGAATTGGAAATGTGGGTGAAGGCGAAGACTTTGACGTCGCTGGTGAGCCACTCGTCAAGGCGGCTTAAGTCGAGCAGGCCGCGGTCATCGTTCACAGGAAGATATTGAATCTCGGCACCCACGCGCTCGGCGAGCAATTGCCATGGAACAATGTTGCTGTGATGCTCCATCTCAGTCAGGAGGATCTTATCGCCTTTCCGCAAATGGCGAGTGCCCCATGCCTGGGCTACCAGATTGATCCCCTCGGTGGTTCCACGGGTAAAGACAATCTCGCTTGTATGTTTGGCATTAATGAACTGCGCGGCGCGTTTTCGGCCGGCCTCGTAAGCGGTGCTGGCGCGGTTGCTTAGTTCGTGGATTCCTCGATGCACATTGGCATTGTCGTGCTCATAGTATCGGCAAATCGCGTCGATAACAGCGCGCGGCTTTTGGCTCGAAGCCGCGTTGTCCAGATACACAAGCGGGTGACCATTGACGGTTTGATCCAGAATCGGAAACTCACGCCGGATGGATTCCACATCAAGCGCCGGATGATCGAGTTCCGTTGTGCAGCTTTCGGTGTTCATTAAGCTTAGTAAAATCCCAGTTGCAGTTTCGCCGCTTCGGACATCATGCTTTGATTCCACGGAGGATCCCAAACAAGCTCGACGTTCGCCTCTTGAACTCCGGGAATCGATAGAAGATTGTTTTGGACGTCTTGCTGAAGAGCTGGTCCCATTCCACATCCAGGCGCGGTCAACGTCATCTTTACATCCACCTGATTTGCCCCTTTGCCCACAGGTTTGATCGCGCAATCGTAGATTAATCCGAGATCGACAATGTTGACGGGAATTTCGGGATCGTAACAGGTTCGCATCGAATCCCAAATCTGTTGTTCAAGTTCCTCGGGTGTCGAGGCGGGAGAATCGGTGTTTGTTGGCGAAGGACTCGCCGGGATTTCCAATCCGAGCGCGTCTGCGTTTTTTCCATCGATGCGAAACATGTTCCCGTTCACGATTACGGTGATGCTGCTTCCCAAAGATTGGGTTATCTGAGCCTGTTCGCCCGACTGCAAAGTGACCTTCGTGCCGACCGGAACGACGGCCGCTTCGACGTCGCGTTTCAAGGTAACTAGTTCCGTTTGATTCATTTCTTGAATTTGACTGAAGTTGATGATGCGTGGCGTTTTATTATCGGTCCAGTGAAGTTGTTTCAGCCATTTTGAGATTCCGTCGTCACGGGTTCGGGGTTTCCGTCGATGGCAGAGACGACCGCGTGCCATGGCAGAATGGCACATTTCACGCGGGCTGGAAACTTATGAACACCGGCAAAGACGGCAAGTTTCCCCATATCGCCTCCCGCTTTTCCGGTTGTGACCATGGCATGGACTTTGTCGAATAGAGCCGTGACGTCGGCGGCTGATTTGCCTTTAAGGCTATCGGTGAGAATCGATGCGGAAGCTTTCGAAATCGCGCATCCGGAACCCTGGAAGCTGATGTCTTTAATCACATTATTCTCCATGATCAGGTAGAGCGTCACATTGTCGCCGCAGAGCGGGTTGTGGCCTTGGGCGGTGCACGTGGCGTGGTCTAGTTTGTGGAAATTCCGCGGACATTTGCTGTGATCCAAAATCACCTGCTGGTAAAGATCATTCAAGTCGTCAAACATAACATCATTCGATGTGGAACCGCTTGCGGTCGGGCTAGGGGAGTTGCTTGTTCTC
This sequence comes from Verrucomicrobiota bacterium, assembly GCA_027623095.1. Classification (GTDB taxonomy): domain Bacteria; phylum Verrucomicrobiota; class Verrucomicrobiia; order Limisphaerales; family SIBE01; genus JAIPJX01. Next base: position 12,116 of record JAQBVM010000036.1, on the reverse strand, counting down.
CGAAAGACGCGGGTTTTGTTCGAGGCGGCTCCAAATGAGTTGATCGAGTTCCTCTCGCGCCGGTTTGTAATCGACTCGTTCGATGATTTCGCCGGCAAACGAATGGATCAGCATGCGCCGCGCCGTTTCCTGTCCAATTCCTCGAGAGCGAAGGTAGAAGATCGATTCTTCGTTGAGCTGGCCAATCGTCGCGCCATGGGTGCACTTGACATCGTCGGCATAGATTTCCAACTGCGGTTTTGTGTTCACCGTGGCGGAATCGGAGAGTAGGATATTCTTGTTAGTCTGCTTGGCATCGGTCTTTTGGGCTTCGGGTTGAACCAGAATCCTTCCGTGAAAGATGCCTTTGGATTGGTCGTCGAGGATTCCGTTGAAATACTCGTGGCTCGCGCAATTCGGCTGAGTGTGTTCGATAACCATGTGATGGTCGGCGACTTGGTCCTTCCGAGTAATGTAAAGTCCGTTGAAGACACACTCGAGGCCTGGACCATTGAGTTTCGATCGAATAGTGTTTCGTGACAAGCGGGCTCCGAGAGCAAATGAATGCGAGATATAACGGGAGGCGGCGCCAAGATCCGAATGCAGGGTCGCTAGGTGAAACGCATCGAGGCTTTCGTCCTGGAACTTGATATGTTCGACGAACGCGGAGTCTCGCACGACAAAGTTTGTGACTGTATTTGTCACATACGACACGCCTTTGATCGAGAAATAGTTCTCCGTCAGGGTAAATCGCGCGCCTGACTCGGCGATCACCAGGTTTCTGAGGTGAATCGTGGCCCCCGAAGCCTCCTCCGTGGAGACGAACACCAAATGAATCGGTTCCTCCAGGTGGACATTGGCGGAAACATGAACGAATGCGCCATCTTGAAAAAACGCGGCGTTGAGGTGCTCGAACGAATTATCATCGTTTGAAGCGCATTTGCCAATGTGTTGTTTAATAAGATCCGCTGCCGTTTCGAACCCGCGAGAGAGGGTTCCGACATGGATGCCGTTCGAATTATGGTGAGGGTCCGAGAGTCGCTCGGAATAGAAGCCGTTGACGAATACCAACCGGATTCCGCCGAGGCTACCGAAGGTGGCGTCATTGAGAATGTCTGAAGTCAAGCTTTCCGACGTCGATTTCTCGGATAGCTGAAATGGGAGTTTGGCCACCTGGGCGGTATTTGTGAATCGCCAGTCTTCCCCACGCTGGGTCGGGAATCCGGATTCGGAAAACTTGCTCAAACCAGCCTTTCGAATTGGTAGCAGCCAGTTCGGCTCTGAATTCGCGGAGCGTTTAGCGACACGGTCAAACTGTTCGAGTATAGGATTGGCCATTGTCGCAATAAATGGTTGTTCGGTCGCTGTCATACAGTGTGCGAAGGTCCGACTGGGCTCACGCCGTCTGGAGCTCTTCTTTTAGGATCCAGTCATAACCACGTTCCTCGAGTTCGAGGGCCAATTCTTTCCCGCCCGTGCGAACGATTTCACCGTTGAACAAGACATGCACAAAATCGGGTATAATATAATCCAGAAGACGCTGGTAATGCGTAATCACAAGTTGGGCGTTGTCCTGCCGTTTGAGTTTGTTAACACCCGCCGAGACGACCTTAAGAGCGTCAATATCCAAGCCAGAATCGGTCTCATCCAGAATGGCAAGCTTGGGATCCAGCACCACCATTTGAAATATTTCATTCCGTTTTTTTTCCCCGCCGGAGAATCCCGCGTTCACGGGCCGCTTTAGAAAGTCCTCCGGCAAATGCAGGATTTTCATCTTTTCCTTAACTAGATTTAGAAACTCCATGGCGTCGTACTCCGAGAGCCCATTGTGTTTTCTCACCTCGTTGACCGCCGCCTTTAGGAAGTACGTTGTGTTCACACCCGGAATCTCTACGGGATATTGGAATGCCAAAAAAACTCCCTCGCGAGCGCGCGCTTCAGGGCTCATTTCCAGAAGATCCTTTCCGTAGTAGTGGATCTGGCCTTCGGTGATCGAATAGCCTTCGCGTCCCGCGAGAATTGCGGCAAGCGTACTTTTACCGCTACCGTTCGGTCCCATTATAGCGTGGACTTCGCCCTCCGTAATTCGGAGGTTCACGCCCTTCAGAATCTGTTTTCCCTCCACTCCAGCGTGAAGATTCGTAATCTCAAGAATTGGCTGCTTCATTCGTTGTTCATTTCAATTTCAATCCGATTCTAATACTGCGCTAAAATCTATCTCTGATTTAACACAAAAACATTTGTAACATCCTAGTAACAAAATAGTTACAATAGTCCCAGTCGTTTACCTCGATTTATCCGACACTGCCTTCGAGGCTCACGCCCAAAAGTTTTTGTGCTTCAACGGCAAACTCCATAGGCAGCTCTTTAAAGACTTCTTTGCAGAATCCGTTGACGATCATGTTGACGGCGTCTTGAGTTTCGATGCCGCGGGAATTGCAATAAAAGATCTGATCTTCACCTATCTTGGAGGTCGTTGCTTCGTGTTCGACGCTCGACGAAGTGTTTTTCACCTCTATATACGGAAAAGTGTGAGCGCCGCATTTGTTCCCGATCAAGAGCGAATCGCATTGCGAGAAATTCCTGGATCCTGTGGCGCCTTTCTGGATTTTCACCAGACCGCGGTAGCTATTTTGGCCGTGTTTTGCGGAGATTCCCTTTGAAATAATCGTACTTCGAGTGTTTTTCCCGACATGCACCATTTTTGTCCCTGTGTCCGCTTGTTGGTAATTGTTCGTTACCGCCACAGAATAAAATTCTCCTGTCGAGTTCTCACCCTGCAGCACGACGCTAGGGTATTTCCATGTGATGGCGGATCCAGTTTCGACTTGGGTCCAAGAGATCTTGGACTTTCTGCCTTTGCAGAGACCCCGCTTAGTGACGAAGTTGTAAATTCCACCTCGGCCCTCTTCATCGCCGGGATACCAGTTTTGCACCGTCGAATACTTGATCTCGGCGTTATCGAGCGCGACGAGTTCGACAACTGCGGCATGGAGTTGATTCTCGTCGCGCATCGGAGCTGTGCAGCCCTCGAGATAACTAACGTGAGAGCTTTCTTCGGCGACGATTAGGGTTCGTTCGAATTGACCTGTGTTTGCGGCGTTGATTCGGAAGTAGGTCGAAAGTTCCATTGGGCACCGAACGCCCTTTGGAATAAAGCAAAAGGAACCGTCACTGAATACCGCGGAGTTGAGCGCGGCGTAGAAATTATCGGTATAAGGAACGACACTTCCCAAATACTTTTTGATTAAGTCCGGATGCTCGTGGACCGCTTCGCTAAATGAGCAGAAAATGACCCCTTTGGCGGCCAACGTTCCTTTAAATGTTGTTGCAACCGAGACGCTATCAAAAACGGCATCGACAGCAACTCCTGCGAGTCGCCCTCGTTCCCGGAGAGGAATTCCAAGTTTCTCATAAGTTTCCAGAAGTTTGGGATCGACTTCATCGAGACTTTTTGGACCGTCGCCCTTCCGTTTTGGCGCGGAGTAGTAAACGATCTTCTGGAAGTCGATCTTTGGATAACTCACCTTTGGCCACTTGGGCTCCTCCATTTTCAGCCAATGGCGATAAGCCTTAAGCCTCCATTCTAGCAGGAATTCAGGTTCATTCTTCTTAGTTGAAATGAATTGAACGATATCCTCGTTCAAGCCAGGTGGCGCCGAATCGGATTCGATGTCGGTAAAGAATCCGTATTTGTATTCGCTTTTTACGAACCCCTCAATTGTTTCAGTCGCGGTTGTCATGACACTTCGAAAAACTTTGCGGTTAAAAGGAACATTTCAATTGTTGCTATGAGAAAGAATCACTCCCTCTTCTTGTTACACGCAGGGCAGGAACCTCGAACTGAAATCTCACAGTGACCTATCGTGAATCCGTCAGGAACTTGCACCCGGAGAGTCGCAGGGCCTTTCGCCGGACTGTCTATGTCGTAGATAGTTCCGCATCCGTCACAATAAAAATGGAAATGTTCGTGCATATTCGGACAGTAACGTGTTGCGCTGCGATCGAGGTTAACTTGGCGGACGAGGCCGCATTTTACCAAAGCGTCAAGGCAATTATAGACGGTCGCGATTGAGATCTCCGGCGAGCCAGTTTTCGCTCGAATGAATACTTCTTCCGCCGTTGGATGATCTCGACGCTGGAGCAGTACATCATAAACCTGCTGCCGTTGCACGGTCGAACGGAGTCCGCTCGTCGCCAATCGCTCGTTAAGTTGGTGCGCTACTAGGTTTTCCATTTCATTCACATTAGAACTCGGTTAACGTATCTGGAATCCGATGTCTGTCAATACTTAGAATAAGTCTAAATAAGAAACTGAGTTCCCAGAACCAAGGCAGTCAGATATGTTTGCTCCACGTGGAACATTGGGAAAGTACTGCGGAACGTCAGAAAGGTTCTCGGTCTATCGAACAGTTCTGGACGTATGTGTAAGGAGCACGCTGGATCTTTCAACGATTGAAAGGGTTCATAAAGAGGAGGAGTCAGAGAATTGGATCAGAACGTTTCGAGAATGAACTCTCGGTATCCGTGTTGCCGCGCTTCATCCAGACCATCACCAAGCTCAAGTCTGCTGGTGAAACTCCCGAGATCCTGGAAGCCTGACCGAGTGTCGCTGGACGGATGGCTTGAAGTTTCTGTTTCGCCTCCAGACGCAGACTTGAGATCTTTGAATAATCCAACCATTCAGGGATCTGTTTGTTTTCCATTGCCTTGAAACGATCGACCTCAACCTGCTGTCTTTCCACATAACCCGCATATTTAACCAAGATTTCAATCTGTTGTACGATTTCGCCATCAATGCTCGAGTCGCTGCCTGGGAGCTGCGAATAGGAAATACCTGGTCTCCGAAGAATCTGAAGCAGACTGAGACTATCATCCTTCATTGATTGAAGCTTCGAGAGTTCCTCTTGAATCACCTTCTGCTTCCGAAGGTGTCGTTCGTAATTCTTTTGGGGTAATAGTCCGATGTCGAATCCAATTTTAGACAGACGCGTATCCGCGTTGTCTTGCCTCAAAAGGAGCCGATATTCAGCACGGGACGTGAACATTCTGTAAGGTTCTGTCGTTCCCTTTGTAATCAGATCGTCAATCAATACACCGATGTATGCTTGGTCGCGCCGAAAGACGATCAGGTCCTTGCCGAGTACCTTCCTTGAGGCATTGATGCCAGCCATGATTCCCTGCGCAGCGGCTTCCTCATACCCTGAAGTTCCGTTGATTTGCCCGGCAAGGAACAGGTTTTCACAGGTTTTACACTCGAGAGTAGGTTTTAACTGAGTGGGGTATGCAAAGTCGTACTCGACCGCATAAGCTGGGCGAAGAATTTCCGCGTTCTCACATCCGACAATCGTCCGGATTAGACCGACCTGGACTTCGAAGGGCAGACACGTCGAGAAGCCGTTCACGTAGATCTCATCGGTTGCAATACCCTCAGGCTCCAAAAAAATCTGATGCCGTTCCTTGTCGGGAAATTTGACAATCTTGTCCTCAATTGACGGACAGTAGCGAGGTCCGGTTCCCTCAATGACACCCGAGTACATGGGAGACTTGTGGATGTTCGCGCGAATCACTGCAGCGGTGTCACTTGTTGTATAAGTGATATAACATGGAAGCTGTCCGCCAATCTGGCTTAGAATCGAGCCCGGAGGATATTTCCCGTTTTGATAACAAGCCGAAGCTTCACTTTCTTTAGAATGTTCCACGTGGAACAAGTCCTCCTTCCAGAATGAGAAATAGGGAATCGGCTCATCCCCTGACTGAACCTCCGTGCGCGAAAAATCGATCGACCGCCGCAAAAGTCTGGGCGGCGTTCCCGTCTTCAATCGCCCAAGTTCGATTCCGAGCTCTCGAAGAGAAGCAGAAAGGCCGGTCACAGATGCTTCGCCTGCGCGCCCTCCGGACTGTTGATTGGATCCGATGTGCATCAAACCGCGCAGGAATGTGCCGGTCGTGATCACTACAGTCCTCCCGAGGAATTGGACATCAAGGGTTGTCTCGACGCCCCGCACCCTCCCGTCCTTGTGTATTAGACTTGAAACCTGCCCCTGCTTTACATCGAGATTCGGTTGCCGTTCGCAGATCCATTTAAGGCGGAATTGATAAGCTTTCTTATCGCACTGAGCGCGTGGCGCCCAAACTGATGGACCCTTCCTTGTGTTTAACAGTCTGAACTGGAGGCCAGTCATGTCCGTTGTTCTTCCCATTTCCCCACCCAACGCGTCAATCTCTCGAACAAGATGACCCTTGGCCAACCCGCCGATCGCAGGATTACAGGACATCTGCCCGATACCATCGACGTTAATGGAGAGGAGAAGGACCTGAGAGCCCATTCGGGCTGCAGCTAATGCTGCTTCCACGCCAGCGTGTCCTGCGCCAACGACAATAATGTCGTAGCTCTTGGGATAAACGAACATACCTCAAACAGTGCACCAGAAGCCGCTCAGAGCCACTGGTAGGAGGCGTTGAACGGAACTTTCCCAGGAATCTTGCGGATGCCTCGATCCGGATTGGCAGCCAGATGTTCGCAGATCTTGAAAATAGTCTCTGCTTCATCCTTTGAACCAATTCCTTCTGAAATCTCGGAAGCTGTCGAGGCATTCCCACTTCGCCGTGAGAGGAATTCTTGCACTTTAGTTTGAAGTGAGATTACCGAGGCTGCCGCCTTCTTGCCTGCTTCCACGCCAGGCTGATGGTACGCGTTGAGATTTGTCAGCGAGGCATAGAACCCGACTGCTCGTTCGTACAGCGCAATCAGAACCCCGATTGAAAATGGGGACACTTCGGTAACAGTTAGCGTTATTGATTCTCTGCCATTCTCATATAACGCTCGACGTGAGCCCTGAAAAAATCCGTTCAAATAATCTCCGGAAGTGACGTCGGGCTCAACATGAAGAGATTCGTCCGCTCGATCTCGTAGAACCTCGACAAAAGTCACAAAGAAATTATTTAGCCCTTCACGGAGTTGTTGAACATATGCATGTTGGTCGGTTGAACCCTTGTTTCCGTAAACCGCAATTCCTTGGTTTACGACATTTCCGTCCAGATCCAACTCCTTGCCTAGTGACTCCATGATTAGTTGCTGAAGGTATTTCGAGAAAAGCTCCAGGCGATCTTTGTATGGTAAAATCACCATATCCTTTGAGCCTCGTCCCTCGCCAATGTAGTACCACATCAATGCCAGCAGACCGGACGGGTTCATTCGTGTCTCTTTGCTTCGGGTAATCTCATCGCAAGCCTTGGCGCCCGCCAACATTCCGTCGATGTCAAGGCCTTGAAGGGCTGCCGGAAGAAGTCCAACAGCAGAGAGTTCACTCGTCCGGCCGCCAACCCAATCCCACATCGGAAATCGCTTTAACCATCCGCCCGATGAGGCGGTTTGATCGAGCTTGCTATTCTCGCCCGTTACAGCGACTGCATGGGATTCGAATTTAAGTCCCCTCTTTTCGAATGCCGCCTTCGCTTCGAGCATTCCGTTGCGGGTCTCTTGGGTGCCTCCAGATTTCGATATCACAACGCACAATGTTCTACCAAGGCCATCACCAATCCTAGCCAGCACATAGTCCATTCCGTCAGGGTCTGTGTTGTCAAAGAAATGAACTGAAAGTCTGTCCTTGGTGGGTTCTCCCAGCGCGCGAGATACAAACTGAGGTCCGAGCGCGGAACCGCCGATTCCGATCACTAGCAGGTTCTCGAATGGCCCGTTCGCACCTCGGATCGAACCGTCATGAACCTTAGCAGTGAACGATCTAATGTCCCGAAGAGTTTCGGTGATGCTTTGGGAAATCTCCGGGATGGGTGCAATTGCCGGGTTCCTAAGCCAATAGTGTCCAACCATCCTTCCCTCGTCCGGATTCGCTTTGGAACCACGTTCCAATTCAGACATTGCTTCGAATGATTTCTGGATTCTCGGTTCCATTGCCGCGAGAAAATCATCGGGGAAATTCATACGGCTCAGGTCGATTCCCAGGCCTAGAGACGGGTATTCGTGATAGTGGTTTTGGAAACGAACCAAGAGATCTTCGCGGGAAAACTTCATATGTATTTTTTAACTTTGAAAACGGTGGAGTAAAACAGATGTGGCGATCAATTGCGAGCAGTGTTTGCAGCGGGATTGGCTATTGCATCTGGAATCAAAGACAGGAAGCGGAGCTCGGAAATCTCCGTCACTCGTCTTCATTCTTCTTTTCCCATCGTCGCTGGTTCTGCTCAGGCAACTCTTGATCAACTTTCGCATAATACGTGTTCTCGCCGATAAATGCATCGACAGCTTCCTGCAGCTCCTTTGACGGGGAGACGTAATATCTTTCATGTGCCTCCACGAAAACAATCCCGCCTCCAGGTAAAATCATGCAGAGAAACAACGGACACTTGCCCGAGTGAGCAGTAGCCAAATCACGAATGCCCTCAAGGCGATCTCGGTTAAGATGTGCTACATAAAGTCGGAAGTGTATCTGTTGCGTGAAGCGTTTGGGGGCGTCATCGAGATGGAGAATCTCTTGAGGAAAGATTTTTGGTTTGTCTTCACCAGTGTTGACTTCGCCAATAACGAACACAGTCTGATTAACGACGAGCAGGTCGCGGTATTTGTCGTAGTTCTCGTTCATGCAGAGTACCTGCAGTGATCCGTGCAAATCTTCTAACGTAACCAGTGCGTAGGGTTTGTTTGTTCTTTTGGAGACGCCAGCCTGAACAGCCCCAACCATTCCGCCGATCCGCGTCATCGACCGGTTCGGAAGGTTGGCGGCTGACGCGCTATTCGAGAGCGCATATTGTTCTAATATCTTTGCATAAGGCGTTAATGGGTGGCCAGTTACATAAAAGCCAAGCAATTCTTTCTCGGCGGCTAACAGTTCGTTTTGGGGCCATTCCGGAAGTGGAGGTGTCTTTTCAAATGAGGAAATCTCCGGTTCCTCCATAAGCCCGAATAGAGAAGCTTGCCCTTGCTCGCGATCATGAATCACGCGCGCCGCGCGCGCCAGTGTATGCTCGATTCGGGAGAAAAGCGTCGCCCGAGTTTCCCCGAACGTATCGCAGGCCCCGCTTCGGGTAAGTCCCTCAAGGACCTTTCGATTGACCGACCTGCCATCGACGCGTTCGCAGAGATCCTCCAGTCCCGTGAATTTTCCGCCGACGGTGCGCGCCGCCAAGATGCTCTCCACCGCAATCCCACCAACACCCTTAATCGCCGCGAGGCCAAACCGAATAAGCGTTCCGTTTCGCGCGGGTGCGAACGCAACTTGGCTCTCATTCACGTCCGGAGGAAGCACGTCGATCCCGAACGCCCGTGCTTCGGCAATGAGAATACTCAGCTTTCCGGTGTCGCCCATATCATTCGTCATCATCGCGCTTAGGAACTCGACCGGGTAATTCGCCTTCAGATAGGCCGTTTGATATGCGACGATCGCATACGCGGCGGCGTGTGATTTATTAAAGCCATATCCGGCGAATTTCTCGAGCAAATCGAACACCTGATTCGCTTTTGCTGCGGGAATCTTGTTCGTGCCGGCGCATCCCTTGACGAAGATTTCGCGCTGCTTTGCCATTTCTTCCGGTTTCTTCTTACCCATGGCGCGACGGAGCACATCGGCGGCTCCAAGCGTATAGCCGGCGAGCCTCTGAGCGGCCTGCATCACCTGCTCCTGATAAACCATAATCCCGTATGTTTCGCTACAAATGGGCTCCAGAAGGGGGTGCTCATATTCGATCTTTACTTCTCCATGGCGCCGTTTGATGAATTCCGGTATCAGTTCCATTGGACCGGGCCGATAGAGCGCTATTAAGGCGGTAATATGTTCAACGGAACTGATTTGAAATTTTCTGCACAAGTCTCGCATGCCGCCTGATTCCAACTGAAAAATCCCGATCGTATTCGCTTTGTTTAGCAGATCGTACGTCTTGGCGTCATCAAGCGGAGGATCGTCAATCGGCACCTCGATTCCCTTTGTGGCTTTCACCAATTCGCAGGTATTACGAATGACCGACAAGGTCTTGAGCCCCAGGAAGTCCATTTTCAAAAGGCCAAGGTCGCCGACGGGATTCATCGCGTATTGCGTGACGATGGCGTCGTCCTCGTCCCGTTTCAGAGGAAGCAAGTTAACGAGTGGTTGGTCGCCGATCACGACTCCGGCGGCATGGACGGAAGAATTGCGAGTAAGATCCTCGAGCACAAAGGCCGTTTCCAGCAGCTCGCGCGTGGTCTCTTCTGTTTCAAAGGCTTCTTTGAATTCGGGAGATTGCTTCAGTGCTTTCGCCAAATCCATTCTTAGCTCGTTTGGAATCATCTTGGCTAACCGATCGCATTCTCCATAGCTGAGCCCCATCACCCGGCCAACGTCGCGTACGACGGATTTCGCTCCCATCGTTCCAAACGTTATGATCTGGGCTACCGAATCGCGCCCGTATTTTTCTCGAACATAATCGATCACGTCCGCGCGCCGATCATCTGCAAAGTCGATGTCGATATCAGGAGGATTTACACGTTCAGGATTCAAAAAACGTTCGAACAGCAAGCCGTACCGTATGGGATCGACATTCGAGATCTCCAAAAGATATATGACGATCGAACCCGCGGCCGAACCACGAGCGACGCAGGTGATTCCCTTGCTGCGTCCATATCGAATGAAATCACCCACGATCAAAAAATAGCTGATGAAACCGGTCTTCTCGATCGTTTCAAGTTCAGATTGCACACGGTCCACTACTATCTTAACAGATTGAGCTACAGACACTTGCAATTCATTTGTCTTCTTTCCTTCGTTAGAATCGAGCAGATGGAAATCTTTGAATGTCGGCAATCGCCTCGGATCCTCCACACGTTCAATGATGTACTCTTTGCCTTCTGCGCGAGCATGGATCCCGTAACGCTTAAGCAGGCTATCCGCGAGGAGTTTTCGCAGGTAACCCTCCCGCGTGTAATGGTTGGGAGGCACAAAGACTGGGTAATGCAGTTTGTTGAATTCAATTTCCAGGTTGCACTTCTCGGCGACTTCTAACGTATTCGTAACAGCTTCGGGGACCTCAGAGAACAGCGCCCTCATTTCCACCGCTGAACGAAGATAGAATTGCTCGGCGGCATAGCGCATCCGTTTTGAGTCGTTCAGCGTTGTCTGGGTGCCGATGCAGATTAGGCAGTCGTGGGCGTGAGAATGTTGCTTCTCGACATAGTGAACATCGTTTGTAGCCACAGTTTTCAGGCCGAATTCCTTGGCCCAAGGGATGAGCGCACGGTTTACCTTCGCCTGATCGGCGATTCCGTGATTGTGCAGTTCCAGGTAGAAGTTCTCCGGGCCGAATGTCTGTTTAAACCAGTCGATTGTGTCGCGCGCGGTGTCCGTTTGATCGCGCTGAATGTATTCGGGAATCTCGCTTGCCAGGCATCCGGAGAGGGCGATCAAGCCTTCCTTATGCTCTGATAGGATTTCCTTGTCGATACGGGGTTTGTAGTAGTAGCCCTCGAGGTGTGCCGCCGTGACGAGACGGATAAGATTCTTGTAACCCACCTCGTCCTTCGCCAGCAGGAGAAGGTGGTTGTAAACGTCTTTGCCCCCGCTCGTGGACTTTTTCGTGAACCGGCTTCCGGGCGCGACATAGACCTCGCAGCCGATAATCGGCTTAATGCCTTTTGCAAGGGCGGCCTGATAAAACTCGATGACTCCGAACATCCCCCCATGATCGGTAATCGCAAGGGCTGGGAATTTCAGTTCGTGCGCTTTATCCATTAGCCGGTCCAGCCGGCAGGCGCCGTCGAGCAGAGAGTATTCCGTGTGCAAATGAAGATGGACGAAGTCTGCGTGCGACATGTATCGACCTTACCCGCCACGCCTCTGATCGCGCAAGGGAACACCCTTGTTTCGCACTTCAGCATTCTTGCTTCTTTTCTCGATTGGACCGAAGCAATTGGAGTGCGCCGCGGAATCAGGAGGGTATTGCGGAGACTCCCGTCCAAAGGGGCTTGGATTTGATTCGAGATGCTTCGGCCGCAACCTCAAAGTCGGTGAATGGGGTGGCGGGCCGGAACGACGCGGATCGAGGCGGACTATTGGCTGCGTTCGGCGAGAGCGGGGCAAGAAGGTGCGGACGGCGGCGTGAACGCCGCGAAAAACCGCCGAATCGAAAGCCGATCGAAGTGATGTCGAGGC
>JAQBVM010000388.1 GCA_027623095.1 Verrucomicrobiota bacterium | reverse complement strand
TCCTCCTAATGATCCAATGAAAAAGCTTTTTCTCTGCGCCTCCGCGTCTCTCCGTTAAAGTTTCTTCGGTCAGAATTCACGCGCTGTGGAGCCGTCAACCATCCATGCGATAGGTAGGTTGGGGCGGCAAAGGCGCAAAACACTCAAAGTGCGCAAATTCGTACTGAAATTCAGGCTCGGGCGTCACTTCGGCGAAGGTACGGCGCACCGCCTGTTCGAGCACGCGCGGCGTAGTGTGGACCCTGGCGTTCAACACAAACTCCACGCAATCGCCGCGCACGCCGCTGGGACATAGATCCCAGCTCAGCGCCCCGCCAGACTGGGTAAGGCTCACCTTGAAACAGGCCTCACCGCTGACAGCTTGCAGCTTGAGATGGGCAATCGCGGCTTTGTGTTGACCCAGCGCCACGTCGAGCAGGCGCAGAAAATGGGCGATCCAGTTCTGGACCGAGAAGGGCGCTTGTCCGCGCAGAACGCCGCATGTGTTGAGCCACCCAAGTTGTGCTTCGGCCTCGGCGTAGCGTTGATAGTCAATTGCCAGAATCTTGCTGGCTTGGCTTGTCGTAGCCAACACCAGATCCAGCCAGGCGGCGATGCCGGCGCCCGTGTGGCCGGACAGTGGGCAGACCTTTACGGGGGCATAGAGATTCTTGTATTTCAGGGCGGCGCCGGCAATCTGTTCTGGGTCCAGCAGGTCGGCCTTGCTCAGCGCGATGATTTCGGCTTCGGCGAGTTGCTGATAGTAGAGATAGCCCACCTCCTCAGAATATCCGGCGAGCGAGCGCGTGCTGTCGAGCATCACCGTCAACGGGGCCAGCGAAAATTCCTGCCCATGCAGGGCATGAAGAGGACGCACCACCGTCGCCATCAGATCGGTGCAGCTGCCCACCGGTTCCGCCAGGATGACCTCGGGCGCGATCGTCGCCTGCAGCTGCTGCAGGCCGCCCAGCAGATCGGGAAAGCGACAGCAGAAGCAGCCACCAGCTACCTCCACGACTGGGACATGTTGCTGGGTCGCCAGCGCGCTGTCCACCAGGGCATTGCCTTGATCGTTGGTGACCAAGGCAGTGCGCAGCCCGCGCGCGGCCAACTGTTTGGCGGCCTGCAGGAGCAACGTTGTCTTGCCGGCGCCCAGGAAGCCGCCGACGAGGATGAGGGTAGACGTCATCGCGATCCATTACTTTCTTTTGCACCCTGCAAGGCTAGGAGGCAGTTGTTGACGACAAACACCCCGAAGAACGCTGGCCAAATGAGCAGCAGGCCTATACTAAAATAGACGGTCGCCGCGCTCACTCGCCAGAAGAATCTAGCATCGGCGCAGAAGGAAGCTGTCGGTTGAGCGTAAACCCGCTTTCAGTTGCTCGCGCTCTTCAGCCGTCAGTTCACGAACGCAAATCGGTTTTGTCATAAGGCCAATCGTACCATTCTTCCGAATATCAGGTCTGGCTTTGCACTAGGGCAGGTTTGTCGGTTCGACGCGCCTTCCGTACCAAAATGCAACGCTCTCATAGGATTGCTCGCAGTCATTCGCATGTCCTGCTTCAATAGACGCATGCAGACTCCTCCGAAACGGAATCGGGTCTGCCAGATGCCAACGGTAAACCACAAATCGACCGTCATAGAACCGGTCATGGTCGGTGATACCGCGCTCGTAATGAGTCACACCCAGATTCCATCCTTGGTATCTGCGATGAACGCCCCACGCCATCCCAAAATAATCTTCCGTCCCGGTCCCGTGAAGCGCTGGCGGCCATGACCTTCCATCAATGAAAAACATGTCGTCGCCTTCATACCATTTCCCGTGTCGGTCAGGGTGAGATTCTACGGCAAGAACCGTTCCGACATAATTCCCCTCAAACCCGTCGATATCCGCCCAAACGTAGTTGTGTTCGTTCGAGAGATTCCGGCTGTCATAGTCAATCAGATCGTTCGTCATGTCAGTCTCGGAGGCGTGCCGTCGCTGGGGCACCGTGCGCGCGCACAGGTTGTGATTTGCGTGAAAGAGAAGGGGGCGCGCACTGGGCGGCGCACATTCGGCGAGGTAGTCCACATAGAAATGCATCATCAATTCCTTCTCCGAGCGGTTGTGGATTTGAACGATGCAGTTCGAGCTGAAAGGCATATACCATGTCAGATTGACGCTGCCAAAACCGACTCCTTGTTGGTCTTTGTTCAATCTCCTCGACCGCATAATACTTACGGGTTGGGAAACTAGGTCGTTTACGGCCCATGGACCGGTGCCCGTAAAGATTCCGATGGGGACTTCGGCGACGGTCACTTCGCCGTCAAACTGAATGGACACCGCCGTATTCCGCAGATACGAAGGATCTTCGGAATACAGTGTGAACCAGATGTGCAGCAACGCTCCAGGTGATCCCTCATGTTCTAATAGGGTCCTGGTCTCTCCTGGTGCAAAGGTCCAACAATCCATGTTCCCGCCTGAAACGTCATAGGAAGAGGCGCGTTTTCGTGTCCCGTCAATTTGATGCCATGGCAGCATAGTAACCATAGATGTCTCCTTTGCTTCGCCAATCGAGTGAATTGTGTTATGCCCCTGATGGGTCTATATAGACGGTCTTGATTTGAGTGAAAAACTCGCGCGCAACTTTGCCTTGCTCTCGACCGCCACTGCTGCTGCTCTTGAAGCCGCCAAAGGGCACGTGGGGCTCAGCCCCAGCAGTCTGCGAGTTGACGTGCACGATCCCCGCTTCGATCTCACGCACGAAGCGCAATGCCAGACCCAAGTCGCGCGTCATGACCGAAGCGCTTAGCCCAAATTGGGTGTGGTTGGCGAGGCGCACCGCCTCATCGAAGTCCCGCGCTTCCATCACCGCCAGAACCGGCCCGAAGATTTCCTCCTGCGCGATCTTCATCTCGGCTGTCACTCGATCGAACACCGTCGGCGCGATGAAGTATCCCCGATCATACTCATCCCCGTACAGCTTGACCCCGCCCGCCACCAGACGCGCGCCCTCGGCCTTGCCGATCTCAATGTAATTGAGCACGCCCTGCTCGGCGTCTGCGCTGACCAGCGGCCCCATGTAAGTGTCGGGGTGCATTCCATTGCCCACCTTGAGCGTCGCGACCCGATCCGTCAGCCGGTCGCGGAATTCATCCAGAATTTCTCGCTGCACGATGACTCGACTGGTCGCCGTGCATTTTTGTCCGGTCGAGAGCATCGCCCCGGCGATCGTCAACTCAACCGCCTGTTTCAAGTCTGCATCCGCCAGCACGACGACCGGGTTCTTGCCGCCCATCTCCAATTGCACTTTGGCTCCCCGCGCCGTCGCCTGCGCGGCGATGCGCGCCCCGACCACGTTCGAACCGGTGAAGCTGATAGCCTTGACGAGTGGATTCTCGACGAATTCTTGCCCGGCTTGCGATCCGCGCCCCACCAGGAGGTTGAGTACGCCGGGCGGCAACCCGGCTTTCTCCAACACATCCACGAGATGCCAGGCCGTCAGCGGCGTCAACTCGGCCGGCTTGAAAACGACCGTATTACCATAGGCCAGGGCGGGCGCGACCTTCCAGGTCGGAATGGCCACCGGGAAATTCCACGGTGTGATGAGCGCGACGACGCCGGTGGGCACACGCTCCGCATATAAGAACGTGTTGGCCGAGGCCGAAGGATAGATTTCACCGGTTGGTTGCATGGTTTCACCGGCGAAGAAGCGCAAAATCATAGCGCCGCGCAGGGCTTCACCTTTGCTTTCCGCGAGGGTCTTGCCTTCTTCACGGGTCAGCGCTTCGGCGATCTCGTCGGCCCGCGCCTCAAAGAGCGCCGCTGCTCGATGCAGGATTTCGCCGCGTTTGGGCATCGGCATTTTAGCCCACGCCGGAAAGACTTTCGCGGCCGCCTCGATCGCGCGGGCAGCGTCTGCCCGCCCGGCCAACGCGAAAACGCCTATTACCTCTTCAGTATTCGCAGGGTTTTTGTCCGTGGTCGTCGAGCCATCCAGTGCTGGCATCCATTGACCGTCAATATAGTTTTGGTAAGTGCGAGACATGACACTTAAGGCTCCTTTTCACTAAAACGATCGTCAACAGGCGGATGTTTAATCAATCCTCAGCGCGCTCCCGTCCGCCAGCCCTACGAGCAGCGGCATGCCGGGACGAAGCCCGCTGGGGGCCGCCACGGAAGTCAAGCTTTGACGAAAGTGCACCTTCTTCTTCCAGGTTGACCAGCGTTGTCCCCCATCGCGCGAGATGAGGAGTTGCTCAGACAGAAGGATAAGAATTTCGAGCTTGCCGGAGTGCCCCAACGCGGTGACGATACCATTGATCGCCACTGACATCAACTCCTCGCCCAGACGCGTCCAAGTGCTGCCTTTGTCCTTCGAGCAAAACAAACCGCCGGCTTCGGTCCCAGCAAACACAATACCGTCACTGGCGTAGTTTGGGGATAGTGCCAGGCTCAGCACCGGCGCCAGATCAGCGGCAAAGTCAACTTCCCGCCACGAACGCCCTCCGTTTGTGCTTCTGAAAATGCCGCTTTCGGTTCCGGCCAGAATCGTTTCATCGTTCGCAAAGTCTGGAGATATCGCCATGCATAGCACATTCAGATCCAGCAGGCCAAAGTTGGACGAAGGCCATTGGCGTCCCCGATCAGTTGAACGAAAAATACCATCCTCCATCGTGCCGGCCAGCACCGTCCCATCGTGCATAAAATTAGGAGATACGACTATGGTCGAGATATTAGGGGGCGGGGAAGGCAACAGAGCCGCCTGCCAGATTTCGCCGGCATTGGCCGAGCAAAGCACTCCGCCTTGAACGCCTGCAAACAGGGTCCGGTCGGATCTAAAATCGGGCGATAAAGCCACCGCCACTGTCGTCAAAGGTGACACCGGGTTCAAAGAACCGTACATGGAACGCCATGTGGCGCCACCATCATCTGAGCGATTCAGTCCGGATTGGCTGGCCGCGAAACAAATGCCATCCTTGAGGAAGCCCGGCGAAGCGGCGAGAGCAAAGACTATATCCTCGGATTGAGCCTCAGATTCGATCATGTCTCGGGCCATATTCCAGCAGTCTCCTTACCGCGGCGTCAAGACCGATGTGGGCAGCTTGTGATGAATTAGCACTTCGATCGTCAGCGAAAGGGCTGCAGTGGCGATCGCACCGTGCACGGCGGCCTTCAAAACGGCGGCCACGTCGAAGATGTCTGCGTCAGCGACCTTGACCACCTGTCCGGAAACCCCATCGAAACCGTAGCCGGATCCGGCCAATTTGATTTTCGCTAGAATCGGGGTCGGCTCTTCTCCGGCATTTCTGATAATCGTCCGCAGCGGTTCTTCCAGTGCCCGAATCAGGATGCGGTAAGCGCCTTGCTCGTCCGGCTCGGAGCTTTGCTTCAGCATTTTCTGCAGGGCACCGCAACATTCTAACAGCGCGACCCCACCTCCCGGCAACACACCTTCGAAGACCGCTCCCCGCAGCGTCGCTGCGGTTCTTTCGGCCAGTTCCTTCCGAGTCGAGATCTCTGTCGTCGTTGCCGCGCCGACCCACAGCATAGCCGAGCCGCCGATCAGTTTCCCAATGCGCTGCTGGAGAATCGCCCGTTCGGATTGAGCCGGTGCATTTTTGAAGGCCGCCCGGAGTTGAGCGATGTGTTGGCGCAGCAAGCGCGGATTCCCACCTCCCCCCACG
>JAQBVM010000035.1 GCA_027623095.1 Verrucomicrobiota bacterium | reverse complement strand
CTAGTTTTAACTCGCTCCCTGGCCCAAAAATGGCCCCAATTCACCCACTCGAGTACACGAAGAGCCATTAAGATCCTCGAGTTCGGGGACTACTTTGAGCGGCGGCACTTAGGCGTTGTCCGAATGCCATGGGCCGGCGATTGCGTAGCCTTCCTCATCCCGCCCACGACCGATCTGCAATCGTTCCGTGGCAAGGAATGGATTGCGTTTGTGGAGGAGTGGCAGACGTTCGGAGCGAACACGCCAAATGGGCAAAAGCACCGCTGGGCTGCCATTTTTAGCAGCGTGGCGTGGGCGGTCGGCATCACCTACGCCGATGATGGTTGCTGTCTTGTCGCGCCGGTGTCGGCGCTTTCCCGGAGATTCTTGATTGCCGCCGGGGCTCCATTGGCCATTGCGCACGATGCTCAGAACCTTGGCAATGGTGGCGAAACTATCATCCACTCCACCGATCACCACGCATGCTTCCCGATGGTTCGTACGCTGTTCTCGAAAGTGGCTGGCACCGAGTTCTGGAAATCCAAGGATATCTCGCTCAAGAAAGTCCGCGATGCCGCGCTCGAAGCTGGCAAGTCCGAGAGTGCGTCCAAGATTGAAATCGTCGAAAAGGCCAAGACGATCACTGTGCCGGCACCAAAGCCATATTGCGAGTGAAGGGTTTTCTCACGAGGGAATTGCGGCTCACGTTCGCCGGCGCGCTTTACGGCCGACTGCGGGAACCGAAGTCCATTCAGTATCAGCCACTGCACCGCGACTATCACCGGGCGTTGGCAGACCCTGCCACGCTGGTTGTGGTCAATGGCAGGCTACCGTTGTGCCAACATGGGGAGACGGGCGAAACCGTGGTCGGGGTCACGCTGACGGTCTGGCCGGACTGGATGCAATCACCGCCGCTCGTGGCCACGGACGCCCCCTTCCTCAGGACAGAGCGCAATTGGCACGTTCCGCTTAAACCCTATATCTGCCATGAGCTGGATCGAGAGTGGCGGTGGAAACTCGATGAGATGTGGAACAGTGGCATTGATTCCGGTACCATAATCGAAGTGAGCTGTTCATGGTGCATTCGTAATGTGGACAGCCTCATCACGCGCCACTTGCACGGATATCGCTATGGGATTGTGAAGTGGCCAAGACAGTGGGGACAGTGGAGCCACGGGGAAGACGGAGTTCGGGAGTTTGCGGAGTTGGTTCGAGAACGGAACGGCACATGAAATCGACTAAATCACTATTCGGACGATTCAAAGGCAAAGAAGGTGTCCGACTGTGCTTCGAGGTGCTGAAACAGCAACGAATTGTGCAAGGGAGCAGCGGTCTGGCGAAGGCGCTTTGCGAGGTCCTGATTCTTAAGCAGTATTGCCCTGGAGATGTCATCATCAATCAAGGT
Organism: Verrucomicrobiota bacterium; assembly: GCA_027623095.1. Taxonomy (GTDB): domain Bacteria; phylum Verrucomicrobiota; class Verrucomicrobiia; order Limisphaerales; family SIBE01; genus JAIPJX01. The sequence goes on along the minus strand of JAQBVM010000035.1, from coordinate 32,093 downwards.
GATGGCACCAATGACATCGTTTTTATCTTAGCCGGAACAATCATCGTACAGCGTAATAAGAGGGAAATCGCCGAACGCAGTGCAGGAGAATGCGTGGGAGAAATGGCCGTCACGGATGTGAAACAGCGTCGGTGCGCTTCACTCGTTGCCAAAGAGGAATGCGCGGTCGCGCTTGTGTCAGAGCGGGATTTCACCAAGGTTGCGAAGAGATTTCCGGAATTGTGGCGGTGCTTAGCCATACAGGCGATGGATCGGCTCCGTCAGCGGCTGCAAGGAGTGCGCCCACGAAACGACGTCTCTCGCGTCTTTATCGGCTCGTCCAAGGAATCATTGCCGGCCGCTGAGGCGGTAAAGGCAAGCCTCGCACAGGTAGCTGAACCCACCATCTGGAGCCAAGGTGTGTTTGGACCGGACAAGTTCACTCTGGAAGCACTTGAAGATCAGGCCCAAAATGTGGATTTTGCAATTATGGTTTTCGGTCCGGATGATGTGATATTCAGCAGAGGTAAACGTTTTGATTGTCCCAGAGACAACGTGATTTTCGAACTCGGCCTCTTCATGGGCGCGCTCGGGAGCAAGAGAGCCTTCGTCGTATCACCGTCTGGCAAGAAGCTGAAAGTCCCATCAGATCTGTTGGGCAGGAATTCCGTTCAGTACTCTCTCACTCCAACGAGATCGCTTTCCGAGACAATAGACGTGGCGTGTGAAGACTTGCGAAAGGTTATCCAAAACAATGGACCAATTTAGGGGGAAAACCAATTTCAGCGTCTCAATCCGGCATTCGGAGCGCAGGCAAAACAACGATGCCCGGAGCCGCCCGGTCTCGCCTTTGCTGATCAGGCCGACGGGAGTTCGGTTTTCAAACTCGTCCACCTCGGTCAGCAGCCACGGGCCAATTTCCTCTGGCTTCATCAACTGCTTGAGTTCGCTGTAAACGCTCTGGATTTCCCGCAGCTTCGCTGCGTAAACCGGACTCATCGGGTCGCCTCGTTCCCAGTTCACAATCGCGCGTTCGGAAGCAGTCATCACGTGCGCCAGTTGATTCCGGCTCCAGCCCAGTGGTGGTGTGGGACGGCTGATGGAAGCCCTGAGCGGTCAGGCCAAGACCGTGGCGCTGGAACGTCATTACATTGACAAGGACTATCGAGACACGTTCTCGAACTTTCACTCCAAGCGTTTCAGCACACCCGATTCGCGCTGCGTGCGGCTTCATTTCTTCAGCCGGGCGGTGGCACGGGTGGAACTGAAGGATGCCGTGAAGGTTCAGGCGGACTACCTCGGTTACGCGGTTATCCGACCCACACGGCCCAATTGTCTCGGGCGCACGCTCCTGAAACCGGAATCGCGGAACGCCGTTTCCGGCTCGATGCGCCTTTGTGATGAGACGATTACCTTGCAGGGCACGAATGATGAATCGAAATTCGAGTTCAAGGACATCGAGTCTTTCGTCGCGCCAAAAGGTGCAAAAATATCCTTTGCAAAACTCGCGGATTTACCCACTTTACCGCAGCAATTTAACGGACATCCAACCATGAAAGAGCCACTTGAAGTGATTCCCGGGCAGGCCGAACTCTCGCAGCCGTTGTTCAAATCCGAGCGCGAGTATCAGGAATTCCGTCGCAGCTACTCGGAAGAGATCACGACTGAGTTGGAAGACCTCCGCGAAGCCCGTCGGCAGAGCGAGGAGCAATCGAAACAGCACTGGATGTGTTGATGCCATCCATCCTAAGTCCTTTTCGTGCGAAGGCAGCCCGTCAAATGGCTGCCTTCAGCGTTTCCGGACGGAGCGGCCCGCCCCGCTGGAGTGAGGGACGCCGGTGTCTGCTACGGTGCGAGTTGGATGCCGCGTTCTTTCACCTCTATTTAGGGAGTGTGGAAGAGTGGAGGGAGTTAGGGAGTAAGGGTGAGCCGTCACCCTCCGTTCCTTACTCGCTCACTCCCTCGCCCCTGCCTGTGTCGCCCCTGCTCGCCGCTTTTCCCACGCCCCGCGCCGCCGTGGCCTACATCATGGACACCTTCCCCATCGTAAAACGCAAGGACGAGGCCGAGTTCAACGGCGACTACCGCACCAAACGCTTCATCCTCGAATCTACGACGCCCTCGCCGAGTCCATGCAAACCGGCCAGGTGTATCAGACCCGCCTCGACAACCCGCCGGCAGATCCGCGCTGCTGTCATCCGTCAATGAAGATATGAGCGACGCACCAAAAGCAGAGCCAGATGACAACATGCTCGCGATTCACGAGGCTGGGCATTTAGTGCCTGTTTTGAAAATGGAGCGCGGCTGTGTCGAAGACCAGCCGCAGCACATGAAGAGATTCCAAACGCTCGAGGTTTTGTGGGTTGCTGCGGCTGGTCGAGGACGACACAGCCGCAAGACTGACGCCATGTCCTGCATCCTGGACACCCTCGCCATCGTGAGGCGCAAGGACGAGGAGCAGTGGGGCGACTACCGTACTCAAAGCGTCATCCTTGAAATCTGCGACGCCCCCGCCGCCGCCACGCAATCCTGCCAGCCCTATCAAGCCCGCCTCAACCCACCCTCCGCCGATCCCTGCTGACTTGAGGGATCCTCGAGATCTGCATGTGCTGCGTTGCGCCATAGCCGCCCTCGCCCTGCACCAGGTCGGCGGTTAGAAACTGGACGGCCGGAAACTTGTCCGCGCGCGGGAGTTCATGGAGAACGGGGCGCAAGTCCCTCCCATCTCGATTGGCGCTTACAACAATTCCATAATCGGTTTGCCGACGCCGTCGCGGGTGACGTAGAAAGGACGTTTCTCGATTTCGTAGGCGAGTTTTGGCGATATCCCCAGCGCGTGGAACAGCGTCGCATGGAGATCTTCGATCACGACCCGATCCTGGAGTGTCTTGCAGGGACGTTCATCAGCGGTAACACCGTGCAGGTAACCTTTCTTGATTCCGCCGCCGAACAGAAGGACGCAGCCCGCGTCGGTGAAATGCCGGTGCATCCCATAGTGTTTGGGATCTTCAATGACATCCGGGACCTCGACCTGATTCTTGACACGATTGTCCGGTTTGCCCTCAATGAGCATGTCGCGGCTGAATTCGCTCGCCAACACAATCAGCGTGCGGTTTAGCAATCCTTTGTCTTCAAGATCGAGCACGAGTTGGGAGACAGCGGAATCGATTTGCGCTTTCATCGCTTCGAGCCGTGTGTGACCATTTTCGTGAGTGTCCCAGTTCAGAAACGGAATGTATTCGGTGGTAACTTCCACATAGCGGGCGCCAACTTCCGCGAGTCGGCGAGCCAGCAGACAACCCAGGCCGAATCTGCCGATCGTTTGCTGTTCGTAGTTTCCAAAACGTTTGCGCTCCGCGTCAAATGTTTGACCTGGATCGTACGCCGGAAAGTATTTTCGAATGTTCTCGATCGGTTCGTTTGCGAGATCGAATGCTTTGGCGGCGGGGGAACTGAGAAGCCGATGCGCATTGTCCAGAGACCGCAGAAGCGATTCTTTCTGGTAATCGCTTCCGAACTCGCCCACCGGACTGGCAGCGAGAAGTTTCCTAAAAAACCTATCCCGGCTTTCAAAACGACCCGGAGTCATTCCCCCGGGCGGCCGGACCGTGCTCGCCGCTTGATCTGGGATAGGAATGTTAAACGGACCAAACTCGCTTCCGAGAAATCCCGAGGTCGTAAACGCTTTGATTTCCTCGCTTTCTCCCACATCAAAGCGTTGTCCGATATTAATGAAGGGCGGTACTGCGTCGTTGAGCGGCCCGAGTGTTCGTGCGACAACGGCTCCAATATGCGGCGCTGCGACGGTTTGCGGCGGCGCGTATCCGGTGTGCCACTGATACTGGTGCCGCGAGTGAAGAATGAACCCCAGGTCCCCGGCAGTATAGCTTCGGATGAGCGCTCCTCGGTCCATTACCCCTGCGATTCGCTCGAGTCCTTGGGAGATCTTGATGGGATCGACCGCAGTGTCAATCGCCGGAAAAGTGCTGAGAACGCGCTGGGGATCGAGACCTTTTTCGTAAGGCGCATATCGCTTCGGATCGAATGTCTCGGTGTGCGCCATTCCGCCTCCCATCCATAGGACAATGATTGTGTCGGCGGTCGTTTTGGCCGGGCGCGGCGGGGCAGGCACGTCGCCGAGCATCTGTTTGGGATACGCGGCGGCGAGGGCGGAGAGCGTCGCGCCGCTCGCGGTTCGAATAAAATCGCGTCGGTTCCATCGGTGTCGATTCATAGAGATTCCTTGATTGGACGTTAATAAATAAGCTGGAATTCCGGAAGCATTCCGATTGCCCAAAGCAGATCTTCAACGCCTTCGGATCGGTGATCCGACCAGGGACTCGGAAAGTTTCCGTTCTTGTCGAGTTGGGGGGCGCAAGAGGGCGCGATTGTACAGATTGTCCACGAGGCTGCTGGCAGATGGAGGCGAGTTGCGAATGAGATTTTTCGTGCCGCGAGCGAGAATTCCCGAGAGGGTGTCGCCGTTCGTAAGTTCCAAAGCTTGCAGTGTTGTCGCCAGAGAGGACCTCTGCGTAATGAGTTGATCCCGATTCGGACGCCCAAGCGCCGTTGTCAACGGATCGGCATGCGCCAGCGAAGCTCGGACTTTACCTGAAAGATTGGAGGTCGCAATAGACTCGCTGAGTTTCTGGTTCAGCTTCCATGGTTCCACCGCCGAGTCGCCCAGCTCAACCGCGTGCTTCCATCCGTCCGGGGCAAATTCAGTTCGCGTCCATCCTTCGGCCTCATTGTTGGACCAAATCCACGATGAATCGCTGATGAAATCCATGACCGTCTCAACCGGAATCGCTTGGGCTAAGAGGCTGGAGTTCTGGTTCGAAGGAGCTCCTCCGAGTATTTTACCCGCCTGGGCTTGAATTGTTTTTTCATTTCGCACTCGCGCGTAAAGAAAGAATCCGGCGGGATTTGATGAAGTCGTGTTTTCTTCCGACTTTGAGCCTTTCCCGTTGGTCGCCGCGACTGCGACGATATTCTCGCCCTTTATGAGACGGGATCCCATGTTGAAGATTGCTGGTTTGGAGTAGGTATTTCCGGTGCCCGCCTTCTCGCCATTGATGTAAAGTTGAAAGCTGTTATCGCAGGTGGCGACGATCGTTGCTGTGGCCGGTTCTTCGGCAAGAAAGACACGTTTTCGGAAATAGAGAGTCTCCACTGGAGCGTTGTCCGCAGCGCTGGAATCATTCCAGATCCATTGTGCTTTTGCGGACTGTTCGAGCGACTCAGGTTCTGGGGCACGGGAGCTATCGCTGATCGAGGAATCGACGTCCGTGGCTGGCAAATCAAATCCGACTCCCGTTATAGATGTAAGCGCGTCTCTAAATTGTTCCGCCGAAAGACGTCTAACCTGCGGGCCTCGAAAAACATACGGACTGTGTTGTGTGGGTGAAGAAGCAACTGTCGCCATTTGATAGGCTCGAGAAGTGAGAATTCGCGATATGACAGTCTTCAGGTTGTAACCGCTTTCAACGAGATCCTCTGCGAGCCAATCCAGGAGGTCTGGATTCCAAGAGTGCGTTTCCATATCGTCAATCGGTTCCACCAGTCCCTGACCGAAAAACTCGGCCCAGAGACGATTGACGATCGTCCGAGAGAGCCTGCCATTCTGCTTTTGTGTGATAAGTTCCGCCAGTTGCTGAAGCCGTTCCGATTTGGGCGAATCCGGATTCAGTGATCCAAGCTCCGGATAGAGGAATCGCATGGCGGCGAACTTGCCGGTCGGTTTGTCACAAACCACCATCTCCAGCGATTCATCGGCATAAATACTCGCCAGCCCATACGCATCGGCAAGTGTCCAATCGTTAATGAAGCTGTCGTGGCAGGAGGCGCACTTCAAGTTAACGCCCATGAAGACCTGGGAGATGTTTTGAGCCGCCTGCATCGGAGGCGTTTGGCTCGCGTTCACGACGCCCCGCCAAATGATGCCTTTCGTAAAACCTTCGGATTCGGGTGCGGGATTGACCAATTCAGCAACGAAACGATCGTAAGGCATGTTTGTCGCGAGCGCTGAATAGAGCCAGCGGGTGATCTGTTTTCGTCCACCGTCGATGTACCCGGTGCCCCGATAGTCGTTTCGCAACAGATCGTTCCAAAACGAAAGCCAGTGCTCGGCGTAACGCTGGCTGTCGGCAAGAAGGCGCTCGACAAGACGCTCGCGTTTGTCGGCTCGATTGTCCAATTGTAATTCCTGGACCTCGGAGGGCGTTGGAAGGACGCCGATCACATCGAGGAATGCGCGGCGGGCAAAGACTCTGTCACTGACCGGCTCGTTCGGAGTAACTCCGTGTTCCGCGAAGTAAGGCTTGAGAAACGCATCGATTGGATTGCCCATTCTCAGGCCGGTCACACCCGCTGGTATTTCCGGCCTTCGTGGAAAAAGGTTGATGGGAACTTTTCTTCCGAATGTAACGCCCTCCTCCCAGGGGATCCCTTGATCGATCCACGCGCGCATGAGAGCCACTTGTTCGACCGTAAGTCGCGATCCCTTTTGTGGCATGACGTTGTCGGGATCGGTTCCAGCCACAAGCTGTATCAAATAGCTATCGGCGCTGCGGCCCGGAGTCACGGATGCTCCAGAATCGCCTCCTTTTATCAGCGTCTCGCGAGTGTCCAACCGAAAATTGCCCTTATCCCGTCCGCGTCCATGGCACTTAATGCAGCTCGCTTCGAAGATTGGTTTGATGTCGCGTGAGAAACTGATTTTGTGGGTGGCCGGAGGTGGAAGCTCGGCTGAGTGCGCCGGGATCGCCGCGATCAATAGTATTGATGCGGCCAGCCATGCATTCGTTTTCTCTGATTCTCTCATAGTTAAATCCGCGGTTTCTTCTGCCCGCTTCGTGGAGTTCTGATCCTATTCTTAGCGTGCTTCGCGCCCATGAACCCCTTTCTAATGCAAGGTGGGGCTGTGCTGCTGCGCAGCCCTAATATGAGGGTGGCGCGTCAACGCCACCCTGCCAGATTAGCCGGTTCATGGGGAACCCCTCTCGAAGCGTCTTCTGTGAATTCTGGTGCAAGCATGTAGAGACGGTGAAAAAAAATACAGCTAAAATCGCGCAGCCGGATCGATGCAACTGAATCGTGGGAGTCGGGATATACAACCCCGCGCCGATCCAAACCAGCCGAAAATTGATACGTGTAGGTATTATTATGGTTGCAAGTTCAGCGTTTGTGCGGAATAGTCTGGCACGTTGCGCGGTCGGCTTAACGATTTGCGGAACAGTAATCTATCGGTCTCGTGATGATTTTTTTTCGAGTGAAACGGTTTCTATTTGTTGTTGCTTTGCTGAGTCTTGCATTGTTTGCGAACTTGGAGTGCGGTGCTGCGAACTCTAATTCGGCGGTCGGTTCTGGCCGAAGGCTCTCAGACGAGTGGCCCATGTTTCGGGGTGGACCGGGTCTGTTGGGAATAGCTACCGGGGAGGTGCCCGATTCGCTTTCATTGCTTTGGACTTTCAAAACGGACGAGCCTGTCAAATCGTCTCCGGCTATTGCGCGCGGGCGCGTTTTCATTGGTTCGGACGATGAACACGTTTACGCCCTGGACCTGGCCAGTGGCCGGAAAGTGTGGGCATTCAAGACGGAGGGCCCTGTCGAATCGTCGCCCCTGGTGCTAGGGGAGCGAGTCTTTGTCGGATCTTCCGACGGTATTCTGTATGCGTTGAACGCCGATTCTGGAGAGCTAATTTGGAAGTATAGGACTGAAGACCGGATTCTGGGCGCGCCCAATTGGGTTGCAAATCCGAAGGGAGGCCCGCCATGGGTTCTTGTCGGAAGCTACGATTTCAAGTTGCACTGTGTCGATTCGGCCACCGGACAAGCGGCGTGGACGTACGAGACAGGCAATTATATTAATGGTTCCCCGGCTGTGGGCGGAGGGCAAACCATGTTCGGAGGGTGCGATGCATTATTGCATGTCATTTCTCTTGTTGATGGTCAGAAGGTGAAAGAGATCGAGGCGGGAGCGTATATCGCCGGATCCGGTGCGGTTTCCGAAGGCCGTGTCTATATTGGCCAGTATGACAACGAGTTTCTGTGCATTGATGTTCAGGAGGGAAAAGTTGTCTGGCGCTACCAGGACAAGCAATTCCCATTTTTTTCGTCGCCGGCGGTTACGAAAGACAGGGTGATTTTCGGCGGACGAGACAAACGGTTGCATTGCGTTCAGCGCTCTGACGGAAAGCCGATCTGGACCTTTTCCACGCGTGGCAAGGTGGACAGCTCTCCAGCGGTGATCGGGGACAAAGTGGTGGTAGGTTCCGACGACGGTCGCTTGTATATTGTGTCACTGAAGGACGGAACGGAGGTTTGGAGTTTCGAAATTGGCGAGCCGCTGACCGGTTCGCCCGCGGTTGCGGGCGGCGTGATTGTGATCGGATCCGAGGACGGGAGCATCTATGCCTTTGGGGCCAAAAGCACCAGTCAATCGAAGTAATTGCGAAAGGAACCACAAGAATGACCACGACCAGCTCGATCGATCTCAGTCAATCCTCGAACGCAAAGGCGGAGATCCAGACCACTGTGGGTAACTATTTTGTTTCGAATTACCCACCGTTCTCGTTTTGGAAGCCGGAACAGGTTGGGGAAGCTTTCGAAGCGCTCGATCGTGCTCCAAAACCGGGCACAGATTTAGGGGTGTATCTTCATATTCCGTTCTGTCGAAAGCGCTGTCATTTCTGTTATTTCAAAGTTTATACCGACAAAGACGCATCCGCGATCAAGGGGTATATCGAAAGAGCGCTTCAAGAACTGAGACTGTACGCCCAAAAGCGATTCATTGGAGGACGAAAGCCAAGTTTCATCTATTTCGGCGGTGGAACTCCATCGTATCTTTCCGTCAATCAACTGAAGCATCTTACCGATGGCATGAAGGCGATTTTGCCATGGGATGAAGTTGAGGAGGTTGCGTTTGAGTGTGAGCCGGGAACTCTTACCGATCATAAGCTGAAAGCGATTCGTGAAATGGGAGTCACGCGGCTGAGCCTCGGTGTTGAGAATTTTGACGATCATATCTTGGAAATCAATGGTCGGGCGCATCACAGCAAAGAGATTGCTCGCGCCTATGCGTTTGCAAGGGAACTTGATTTTCCGCAGATCAATATCGACCTGATTGCCGGCATGGTCGAAGAGACGGAGTCGAATTGGCGTGCGTGCGTGCGCAAGACAATCGAGATGCAGCCGGACAGTGTCACGATTTATCAAATGGAGGTGCCGTACAACACGACCATTTATCAGCAGATGAAGGCCGACGGCAAACTCGCCGCTCCCGTGGCGGATTGGGACACCAAACGCCAGTGGGTGGCGTATGGGTTTGAAGAACTGGAAAAGGCCGGCTACAGCGTTGGAAGCGCTTATACAGCCGTCAAGAACAAGGATACCGCGACCTTTTTATACCGCGATCGATTATGGGCCGGGGCGGATTTGATTGGTTTGGGCGTTGCGTCGTTCGGGCATGTGGGTGGCACGCATTTTCAAAATCAACATAACTTCGAGCCGTACGTCGAGGCGTTGTCGGACGGCAAGTTCCCGATTTATAGGGCGTTGACTCCGACAGAGGACGAACGGCTCATTCGTGAGGTAATTCTTCAGCTGAAATCAGGCCGAATCGACAGCAGCTATTATCAGGAGAAGTTCGCTGTGAATATTCGGGAACGATTCTCGGCCACATTGAAGAGCCTGCAGGAACAAGGGTTTATAACGATTTCTGGAGACGCGATTAGTTTGAATCGAGAGGGCCTTCTGCGAGTGGACCGGCTGTTGCATGACTTCTTTCTCCCGGAGCACCGGAACGTGCGTTATGCCTGAAGGTTCCTTTCCTGCGATTTGCGGCTTATTCTGCGCGAGTCGCTCCTTGAGCCACCAATGACCGATAATAACATTCCATTGAGTGTTAGTCCGTTCTTGTATCCGTTGGACGAGTTCTATACTCAGGCAAACCGTGTTCTTCCCGCGATTGAACCCGTGTCCGGGGAGGATGTTCCGGAGCCCTACAAGAGCCTGCTGGTGCATTCGAATGACATGACGCCGACTCTTGAGAAATTTTACCGAGAGACGCTTCATCTTGAAATTCTGAGCAGACAGCAAAGGGACGATTTCTATTTTCGCGAAGTCGTACTCGTTTTGGATCAGACGGGAGAACCGGTCGAATTCGGGGCGATCAAGATCAATCTAGCTCTTTTTCCGCCCAATGCGCGCAGGCAAATTCTGGAGGAAAGATACCCTCTGGGGCATATTTTGGAGGAACTGAAGTTTGCGCACATTAGCCGTCCCAAGGCATTCCTAAAAGGCGTATCGGATTCTTTCATCGAGAGTGCTCTAAGATTGCAGAGCGCCTGCGCTATTTACGGACGTCGAAATGCGTTGCTTGATCCGAGCCAGCGATCCTTGGCGGAAGTTGTTGAGATTCTGCCGCCGATCCTGAACGGGGCGAAAACTTCCGAGGATGAACAGGAAGTCGGGGCCTTGAACCACTGATCGTGGATTTGAGGAGAGCGTGGCAAAGAAGCACTTATAGAGTTGAGCAGTAACTCCGGATTCTGATTGGGTTCGCACTATGGCAAAAGAGTATCAGTTTGATGCAATCACGATCGGCGGTGGACCTTCAGGCGCTTCTGCGGCGGCAATTCTTGCCGAAAAGGGAAATCGGGTGCTTGTGATCGAAAGGGAAAAGTTTCCCCGGTATCATATTGGCGAGTCGCTTTTACCATTTACATTTCATCCACTGAAGCGTCTCGGATTGATTGAGAAAATGCGGCAATCCCAGTTTATTAAGAAATACAGTGTTCAATTTGTTTCGCCGTCTGGGAAAGCCTCGCAACCGTTCTATTTTGCCAGCCGTTACGACGCCGATATTTCTCAGACATGGCAAGTATTACGTTCAGAGTTTGACCTAATGCTTCTCGATAACGCGCGCGCCAAAGGCGCGGAGGTCTGGGAGGAGACCGCCGTCAAGGATTTCGTTCGGAGGGGAGATGCAATCGCAGGAGTCCGAACTGAGAACAAGGCGGGTGAGGTCCGAGAGTGCTACGCTCCGATCACGCTGGACTGCTCGGGGCGCGACGCGTTCGGCGCGATTCGAAACCGTTGGCGAAGCGGTGATCCGAAGTTGAACAAAGCCGCCGTGTGGACCTACTACCGTGGAGCCGGTCGAGATGAAGGAATTGACGCTGGAGCGACAACGGTTGCGTTCATTCCCGAGAAAGGATGGTTTTGGTACATCCCGTTGCATCATGATCTCGTAAGCGTCGGCGTGGTGGCTGAGGGCAAATATTTGAGCCGCGATGGAGTGCGGGATCCGGGGGAAATTTTCCACCGTGAGATCGAAAACAACGTTTGGATCAAGGAGCATCTTTCCTGTGGCGAACAGACCGGGTCGTACTATATTACCGGTGAGTATTCCTATCATGTGCGGCATTGCGCGAGCGAAGGTTTGCTGTTGGTTGGGGACGCTTTCTGCTTTTTGGATCCCGTTTTTTCGTCGGGTTTGATGCTCGCGCTTAAGAGCGGCGTGATGGCGGGTGACGCGGTCCACGAGGCAATCAAGGCCCGCGATTTTTCGCCATTGCAGTTCTCGGAATATGGCGCTGCGCTCCGCAACGGAATCGAGAATATGCGAAAGCTTGTGTACGCTTTCTACGATCCGAATTTCAGTTTCAGAGCGTTGACCGACAAATATCCTGAAATGGCGAGCGATGTCACGGACTGCCTTTCAGGCGATGTGGATAAGGATTTTACAGCGCTCTTTGCGGCGGTGTCCGAATTTGCAGAGGTTCCAGAACCATTGCCGTTGGGAAAACCTCTGGTGAGTGAGAACCTGAATTTACAGAATGCCTGAGAGGCATCCCGCGCCACGTCCTGAGATGCGCCGAATCAGGCAGAGCACACAGATGAACATCGTTCATGTCACACCCGGAGCTGGAAAGATGTTCTGCGGAAATTGTTTCCGAGACAATGCCCTTGTCGCGGCTTTGCGGAAGATGGGGCACCATACGCTGATGGTTCCTCTTTACCTTCCGTTGACCTTGGACGAAGAGGATCAGAGCTTCGGAACGCCGATCTTCTTCAGCGGGATTAACGTCTATCTCGAGCAGAAATCGGCGTTCTTCCGCCGGGCGCCCGAGTGGCTGCATCGTCTTTTGGCCTCACCGAAATTGCTGCAATTGGCCGCGGGTCGGGCTGCTCGAACTCGCGCCGCGGATGTCGGCGATTTGACGCTCTCGATGATCCGCGGTGAAGAGGGCAATCAGGCGCGCGAACTTAAGGAACTCATCGAGTGGCTGAAGACGCAAGGCGCTTTGGACGTCGTTTGCCTATCGAATGCGCTGCTCGTGGGAATGGTGCGCCAGCTTAAAGCCGAGCTTGGGGTTCCCGTTGTTTGCATGCTTCAGGGAGAGGACGCGTTTCTCGATGGGCTTCCCGATGTCCAGCGGGAAATCACGTGGAAGACATTGGCTGAACGAGCAGCGGAGGCGGACCTTCTGGTTGCTCCAAGCCGTTATTTTGCCGATCGAATGAGCAGTCGGCTCGGAATCGCTCGGAATCGAATTCAAGTTGTTTCCAATGGGATCAATCTTGAGAATTACAAACTCGCTGACGCGCGCCCGAATCCGCCTGTGCTTGGGTTCTTCGCCCGCATGTGCTCGGAAAAAGGGCTCGATCTAGTGGTCGATGCGTATATTGACGTCAAACGCAGGCAGTCGGTCCCAAACCTAAAACTGCACGTGGGTGGCGGAATGGGACCGGGTGACGTGGAGTATGTGAATGGACTTCGGCGGAAACTTGCTTCGGCCGGATTTGAGAGCGACGTCGAGTTTTTTCCGAATCTCGACCGCTCTGAAAAACAGGCTTTTCTGCGAGGGATTTCCATTTTCTCGGTTCCCGCCAGATACAGTGAAGCTTTTGGCCTGTATGTCATTGAAGCATTGGCCAGTGGTGTTCCTGTTGTCCAGCCGCGGGTTTCGGCTTTCCCGGAACTAATCGAAGCAACGGGCGGCGGCCTCCTTTGCGAGGCGGAGAATCCTCGTTCTCTGGCGGACTCTATTGACGAACTTCTGCGTACCCCGGAGAAAGCGGAAGAACTCGGCAGGGCGGGCGCCCGCGCCGTCACCGAGCGATTTAGCGTCGAGCGGATGGCTGAGAACATGATGGCGGCTTGGAGTGGTCTCAAAACTGTAAAATGAATTCACCGCGCGGAGACATCGCAGCTTTCTAATTATGGCCTTCGAATACAAAACGACGCGTCGTGTCGAGTTTTCTGAGACGGACATGGCTGGCATCATGCATTTCTCAAATTTTTTTCGGTTCATGGAGACGGCCGAACACGGTTTCTATCGAACCCTAGGTTTTTCTGTTGTGCTAAAAGGGTTCGATCCTCCGCTGGGGTTTCCCCGCGTGCATGTGGAGTGCGATTTCAAAAAGCCGGTGCGTTTCGAGGATCTCGTGGAGATTCACCTTTTGGTGAGTGAAAAGAAAACCAAAGCGTTGAGTTATCTCTTCCGTTTCCGCAATTTGAGCGTCACCCCGCACGAGGAGGTGGCGCGCGGCATGGTGACGGTCGTTTGTGTGGCGCACCGTTTTGACGGGAGAATGGCGGCTGTGGCGATTCCCGAAGAAATTTCAGGAAAGATTGAGGTCGCTCCGGAGGAATTGCTTCACCCATGAGGAATTCGGATTCACAATCACATTGAAGTCATGCCCTGCCGGCACTAGTCTCACGACGCATATGATTACTGATAATTCAGCGCAGCCGGGATTCACATGGCTGCTGTTTGCTTTGTTGACCGTCGGCTCATGGGGAGTCTATGGCGCGTTTCTGCATACGGGTCAAATGGCGATGGGAGACCCGGTCAATGGCCGGTACAAAGCCTTCTTGTTCGTCGGTATTGCCTATTTCTTGACTGCCGTTCTCGCGCCCCTTGCCGTGTTGCTGGCGAAAGGCGCTTCATGGAACTATCCGATGCGCGGAATGGGGTGGTCGCTGATTGCGGGGATTGTGGGAGCGGTCGGGGCATTCGGAGTTCTGCTGGCCTTCGGTGCCAAAGGGACTCCAGCGGTTGTGATGTCGATCGTATTTGCCGGGGCTCCCGTTGTGAATGCGCTTTATTCACTCTGGCTTCACCCTCCGGCCGGCGGCTTCGGCTCGCTTAAGCCGCAGTTTATTCTAGGCATTGCGTTAGCCGCGCTTGGAGGTTGTCTTGTCACATTCTACAAACCGAATCCACCTCCTGCGAAACCTGCGGCGTCGATTTCCCAATCACCCGCTCCTCCGGCGGAAGGCCATTGAACGACTCGATGGCCGAGAGTTCAATCGAGAGCAGGGATTCGCTGCGATGCGCACAGTTGAACGGATTGCGGCGATTATTTTCTGAGATTCTGCCGTCCAACCGGTTTTATTCGAAGAAACTTCGGGATGCGGGAGTTGCCGCAAACGTGGAGAGTATTGAGGATTTCTCAAATCGATATCCAGTCACGACCAAACAGGAGTTGGTCCAGGACCAGCGCGAATTCCAGCCGTATGGCAGCAATCTGACTTTTCCGTTGGATCGTTACAATCGTTGCCACCAGACGAGCGGAACGACTGGGACGCCGCTCCGGTGGCTCGATACACCCGAAAGCTGGCGATGGATGCTTGGGAACTGGAAGGAGGTGTTCCGAGCTGCCGATGTTGAATCGCGTGATCGGGTGTTTTTTCCGTTCTCATTTGGTCCGTTTATCGGATTTTGGCTCGCGTTCGAAGCGGCTTCGGAGATCGGTTGTCTCTGTTTGCCCGGTGGTGGTTTAAGCACGGTTTCTCGGTTGCATGCTATTTTGGATCACAATGTGACCGTGTTTTGTTGCACGCCGACCTATGCTGTCCGACTGGCGGAGGTTGCCGATGCTGAGAAGATTGATTTAAGGAAGTGCGGTCTGAAGACGATGATTGTTGCCGGAGAGCCGGGAGGCAGCATTCCTTCAATCCGGTCACGTCTCGAGGCCCTTTGGCCGAACGTTCGAATATTTGATCACCACGGAATGACCGAAGTCGGCCCCGTGACGTATGAATGTCCAGCCAAGCCTGGGGTGCTTCACGTCATTGAATCCGCTTTCATCGCCGAGGTTGTTGATCCGGATTCTCTCAAGCCGGTTCCCTTAGGGAAAACCGGCGAACTGATATTGACGACACTCGGGCGCACCGGGTCGCCATTGATTCGATATCGAACGGGAGACCTTGTGAGAGCCCTCATACCAAGAGCCCACGATGGCGGATCGGAATCACGATGTGCCTGCGGACGGTTCGAGCTGGCTCTGGAGGGAGGAATTCTCGGTCGGGTCGATAACATGATGATTGTTCGCGGAGTCAACATTTATCCAAGCGCGGTGGAAGAGATCATTCGCTCAATGCCGGAAATCGTCGAATACCAGGTTCAGGTTAAGACGGATTACTCGTTGACGGAAATGCGGGTGCTTATCGAGCCGGCGTCCGAATGCGTCGATGTGACCGGAGTTGCCGCGTCGCTTGAGAAACGACTGTTAAAAGCGTTTTCGCTTCGGATTCCGGTTGCCGACGTTCCTCTCGGAACGTTGCCTCGCTTCGAGTTGAAGGCCAAACGGTGGATTCACGTCTAAAATGGGACTGCGCCTATCTGTGAATTCTAAACGGGTTCCATTGATGAAACGGCGGAGGGCGCATCCGAATGAGGTCGGTTGTCGGAGATCGTGGTGGGGCGACAGTCCCTGGAGCCCTAAATTCCCCTCGCGGGACAGATCCTGCAAATATGGAGCAGTGGAACCGCCGGACAGGATGGAACTTCCGCGTTTCCACTGCGCCTTTGGGTTTCAGATCTTCGCTTCGAGGTTGATTAGGGCTCCAGAGACTGTCGCCCCACCGTTATGAAAAGGGTCCGATCAACCAATCAGGATGCTGAAAAGCCAATCGCATCGATCTTTCCCAGGATTGAACGATCCTCATTCGGAGCGCCCAACGGCGGGTCTGAAATGACTTTTTTGGCATTGCATTGCAGGACTAACTGTTAGGATCGTTTCGACACATGAGCAAATCGCCGCCACTCCTCGTCCTCGAGCGAATTACTAAGGACTTTCCTTCCTTATCCGGGGCAACTCCCGTGCAGATCCTTCGGAACGTTTCCATTAAGGTTTCGGACGCAGAGTCGCTTGCGATCATCGGACCCTCGGGATCTGGCAAGAGCACGTTGCTGAACGTGATCGGAACACTCGACCGGCCGACCCGGGGCAGCATCACTTTGGAAGGGGATGATTTAGCGAAGCTTGACGAAGACTCATTGGCTTTGGTTCGGAACCGAAAGATCGGTTTTGTCTTTCAGGCTCATCATCTCCTGCCTCAGTGCTCGGTCTTGGAGAATGTTTTGTTGCCGACGCTTGCTTCTGATTTGCCGAACAGGATCGAGGATTCTGAGCCGCGGGCGCGCCGGTTGTTGGACCGCGTGGGTCTTTCGGCTCGTTTGTCCCATCGTCCCGGACAGCTTTCCGGAGGCGAGCGGCAACGAGTCGCGGTTGTCCGCGCCCTTATCAATGCTCCCAAACTTCTACTCGCGGACGAACCAACGGGAGCCTTGGATCGCGCTTCCGCGGAGAACTTGGCGCAGCTTTTGGTCGAGCTGAATCGCGAAGAGGGCGTGGCCCTGATCGTTGTCACCCATTCGATGCAACTCGCGAAACGAATGCGGCGAATTTGCGAACTGACCGACGGAGATCTTCGCGAGCTCGAATCGACGGAGGGAGACAAATTATGACGTCGTGGACGCTTGCGATTCGCAGTCTCCGCTTTCACGCGCGGTCTCATTTGGGCTCTCTTCTTGGAGCTGCTGTTGGAAGTGGAGTTCTGGTGGGCGCTTTGGTGGTCGGAGATTCCGTGCGCGGCAGTCTGCGGGCGATGGCAATTTCGAGGCTCGGCAAAGTCGAGTTGGCGATGGCGTCGAACGATCGCCTTTTTCGGCAGAAGCTCGCGGACGACATTGGAGCCAGCTTGGACGCAACAACAGCTCCAGTATTGCAGATTCTTGGGACGGCCACGACCGGTGACGCGGATGCCCGGGCTAACCGTGTCCATGTGATGGGTGTGGATCAACGATTCTGGGAACTAGCCGGAGATCCCCCTTCTTTTTCCGCAATTTCACCGGATTCCGTCGTCATAAACAGAGCTCTTGCGGATCAACTTCAAACAAAAACCGGGGAGAGTCTGTTGTTGCGAGTCAGAAAACCAAGCGCCCTTTCACAGGACGCTCCTTTGTCGCCTTCGGAGGATACACTGGTGGCCGTTCGACTAAACGTGCAGGCGGTGGTGTCCGATTCCGAGTTCGGGCGTTTCAGTCTCCACGCAAGCCAAATTCCGCCTTTCAACGCTTTTGTCGCTCTCCCAACATTAGCTTCCCGGGCGGGGGTGACCAATCAGGCAAATCTCCTGCTCATCGGCCCGAAACGTGGAGAAGGGAACACGGCAATTACTTTGGATTCCGCGACGAAGGCACTTCGCGAGAATTGGACGCTTGCCGACGCGGAGTTGAAGCTTCAGGAGCTGCCAAATGGAAATGGGGCGGAGTTGAGAAGCGACCGTGTGTTTATCGATTCACCCGCCTCACGCGCCGCGTTCGCCGCCGATTCGGAGGCGCGTGGCGTATTAACGTATTTCGTGAATGAAATGCGCATCGGCGAACGAACGACGCCGTACTCGATGGTGACTGCAATGGGTGCTCCGATCGTTCCCGAGGAGATGGCGGAAAACGAGATCCTGCTGAACCAGTGGCTTGCGGATGATCTGGGAGCAAAGGTTGGGGATGAACTCACGATGGCATACTATGTCGTCGGATTGGCACGCGCTCTCGAAGAGCGCCGCGAAACATTCCGAGTGGGGGGAATAATTCCGATGCAAGGAGCTGCTGCCGATCCAACCCTCATGCCTGATTTCCCAGGTCTCACAGACGCCGAGAATTGCAGGGATTGGGATACCGGTTTTCCAATCGAATTGAGTCAAATTCGGGAGAAAGACAACGCTTATTGGGAGGAGCATCGCGGAACGCCAAAAGCCTTTGTGACACTCGCTGCGGGCCAGCGTCTGTGGGGGAATCGATTTGGAGATTTAACGTCGGTTCGATTCGGCGATCAAGCTGTCGGCACGGACCTCGAGCGGCAGATTCGGGATGCTCTGGATCCGGCTTCCGTTGGCCTCCAGTTTGAGCCGGTTCGTGAATCGGCGCTTGCGGCTAGCTCGCAGTCGCAGGATTTCGGCCAGTTGTTTTTGGGTTTCAGCTTTTTCTTAATTATTGCGGCGCTGATGCTCATGGCATTGCTTTTCCAGTTCGGCATTGAACAGAGAACCTCCGAAGTGGGGGTCTTGCTGGCTTTGGGATTTAAACCGGGCAAGGTTCGTCTCCTGTTTCTTCGAGAGGGCGCGGTGATTGGAATTATGGGCGGGCTGCTTGGTGTGTTCGGCGGAACTGGGTATGCCCGGGCAATGCTTTATGGGCTTTCAACTGTATGGAGAGACGCGGTTGGGACTTCGGCTTTAAGCTATCACGCTAGCCCGGCGACATTGATTATTGGAGGCGTTTCGGGAGCGGGCGTTGCGATCCTTACGATTTGGCTGGCTCTTCGGAAACAGGCGCGACAGCCGGCGCATCAGTTGCTTTCTGAGGGTCCGGCCGATGAGTCACCAAGCCTCTCCGGCGCCGGGTGGACAAAACGGAGAACAGACCTGATTTCGAGATTATGTCTGATCGCCGCTGGAGGATTGATTGTGCTGACTGGAATGCCGGAAGGTTTGGCTGGCGCGGAGACTTTCTTTTTCGCCGGCACCTTGCTGCTGGCAGCGGGCATCGCCCAATGCGCGTCGATATTGACGTCGCTCGGGGCTTCCGGCACGAGCGCGAAGATTGCTTTCGCACATCTTGCGGTGCGCAACGCAACTAGAAAGCGGAAACGGAGCCTTGCGACTATTGGACTGCTGGCGTGCGGGAGTTTTCTGGTGATGTCGATCGGTGTGTTTCGCCTGGAATCGGGAGCGGGAGCGGCAAAACGATCTTCGGGCACGGGCGGTTTCGCATTGATTGGTGAAGCGACACATCCGGTCGTGCAGGATTTAAACACGCAATCCGGGCGTGATTCGTTTGGAATCGATTCCGCAAACCTTGCCGGCGTTGAGGTGGTTCCTTTTCGTGTGTTGGACGGGGAAGACGCCAGTTGTTTGAATCTGAACCGCGCCCAGAAACCGCGGTTGCTTGGGGTGCAGCCGGAGCTGCTTGCAAAACGTGGAGCGTTCACATTTGCAAAGGTGGTGGAAGAGGCGCCATTGGAAGATCGTTGGTTGCTGTTGAAGTCCGGCAAACAGGCGACTGTGGTTCCCGCAATTGGGGATCAGGCTTCCATCCAATGGGCATTGGGAAAAAAGGTTGGCGACACTTTGGACTATACGGATGAGCAAGGGAACGAGTTCAAAATCCGTATCGTCGCGTCGGTCGCCAATTCGATTCTTCAAGGCAGCTTGTTGATTGATGAATCCGCGTTCATCGAGAGATATCCATCCACAAGCGGGTACCGAATGTTTTTGATGGATGCCCCGGGCGAAAAAATGGAGATCGTTTCGAAGGTGCTCTCCCGCGCATTGCGGGATTTCGGATTGGAGATCGAGCCTGCGGTTCGGCGTCTCGCGGCGTTCAATGCGGTGCAGAACACCTACTTAAGCACGTTTCAGGTTCTGGGAGGGTTGGGTCTGCTTTTGGGAAGCGTCGGATTGGGTGTCGTCGTGTTACGCAATGTCTTGGAGCGCCGAAGCGAACTTGCTTTGTTGCTTGCGGTAGGTTTCGGGTCGAACGCATTGAGGTGGTGCGTGCTGAGCGAACATGGCGTGCTGCTGTTACTGGGTTTGGGCGTTGGAGCCGTCGCGGCCTTTGTCGCGGTCTTGCCGGCTGTGATCGCGCCGGGCGCGCAGTTGCCATACGTTTCATTGACGCTGACGCTTGCTCTGGTGCTGTTGAGCGGAATCGTGTGGACTTGGGTTGCCGCCCGGTTTGCCCTTCGTGGGAAACTGTTGGATGCGTTGCGGAATGAATGACTTGCGGCAGTTTGAAGAATGGAGTCTCGAGGCATGAAAAGATTGAAATCGATATTCTTGTTTGGATTTGGCTTTGTCTCTCTTGGGGGAATGTGTTCCGCGGCCGTGCTGCCGACGCAACTCGCAGGAGCGGTTTATAAAAACGATTTCGAATCCGTCAAGGTGGGCGGAATTCCTGATGAGTTCTTGGTTTTGGAGGGCGACTTCTCTGTGAAGAGTGATGGGACGAACAAGTTCTTGGAATTGCCCGGCGCGCCGTTGGAGTCGTTTGGTGTGATATTCGGGCCAACCGAGAAGGATGGATTCAGTGTGTCAGCGAGAATTTACGGCACAGCCAAAGGGCGCCGTATGCCCACATTCGCGATTGGTTTGAACGGAGTCGCGGGTTACCGGCTGCGCGTCAGCGCGGCTAAACGTGTGATCGAACTCTATAAACGCGACGACGTGGTCATCAGCGTGCCATACCAATGGGAATCTGGAAAATGGTTGTGGCTTCGTCTTGAGATACGAAAGGAGAATACCGAGGAATGGCGTGTTTCGGGGAAAGTCTGGATCGACGGAACGACTGAACCTCTGGAACCGGCCTTTTCATGGAAAGAAACCGAGGAGCCGTATGCGGGACGAGCTTCGGTTTGGGGCAGCCCTTATTCCGGAATGCCAATCCGTTTCGACGATTTCTCCGTTAGCCGTATTTCGCAGGATCCGTAGAATTCTGCTCGGACCATTAGTGTCGTTTGCGGGGGATACAGAGTCTTGCGTGGTGTCTGATTTTGCTTTTCCTCCGTGTGACGTATGCTGAGAACCTTGAGGTAAGTTCGTTTCGCACGAAGATGGATCGGGTGTTTAAAAACTGGTTTGGCATCAATTGGCAGCTTAGCGCTTCGTCGGGATGGGGGCTCCTGGCATTAAACATTGCGCTTGAGGCGGAGCGTGAAGGAGGTTACAGGGCCGTGCCTTTTGCCGGAGCCGCGAACTCGGATTGGCTTCCGGCTGAGCATCGCCTGATCTTACAATCCGTCTTGAATCGTTCCGGAGCGCTGCCCGCTTTTTCCAGGGAACACAGCAGCCGGCAATTCAACTTCACGGTCCTCCACGCGCTCGGTAACCGCCTTAGTTCGCATGACGCCGCAGAGCGTGTCGTCGGCAAGCGGAATTTAGGTGTGTTATTCTTTGATGATACCGTGCTGGGCGAGGGTCTCCAAGAGATCGCGCGCCGATTCGACCTTCTCCTAGCTGGATCGACCTGGAATTCGGAGGTTCTGCTCCGCCACAATGTAAAAAACGTCCGGAAGTGGTTGCAAGGGCTGGATCTCTCGATTTTCAAGCCCGTTTATCAAGCGTCGGAAACACGGCGGCCATTTGTGATCTTTTCGGGGGGCAAGATTGAGTTTAGAAAAGGCCAGGACATCGTTGTGGAGGCGTTCCGCAAGTTTCGGAAGCGTCGTCCCGAGGCGATCTTGCTGACGATGTGGCACAATCATTGGCCCGATTCGGCTAAAGGCATCGATTCAAAGGGATACGTGGAGGGATTTCCGTTGCTGAACTCCGAAGGCTATCTGGACATCACGCCTTGGCTCGAGCGAAATGGGATTCCTTCCGAAGCCTCCTTCAACCTCCGCGCGACGCCGAACTACGCGATGCCTGCGGTCTATTCTCAAGCCGACGTCGCCCTGTTCCCGAACCGGTGCGAAGGCGGCACCAATTTGGTGGCGATGGAGTGTTTGGCGTCCGGATTGCCGACCATTCTTTCCGCGAATACAGGGCACCTTGATCTAATCGATGAGAAACATTGTTATCCGCTCTTCCGGCAGGGATTGGTGGATCCTGTCGCCCCATTGGCACAGGGGACGGATGAATGGGGGGAGTCGGACGCAGAGGAAATTCTGGATGCGCTTGAGCGAGTTTTCTGCGAGCCGACGGAAGCCGAGCGACGGGGTAAAGCAGCCGCCTGCTTTATGAAGGATTGGTCTTGGCGGAAACGATTCATCGAACTCAGCGAGTTGATGGACGAGTTGGAACTTGCGTAGAATTTTTCGCTCGACCGGATCGTGATTGGCAATGGGGCTCACTCCGTTCGAGGAGTCTGAAGATTCATGAAAGTTCCAGGCTAGGACGAAGTTATTTGACGGCCTCAAGAACGATACGGATTTCTTTCACGACGTTATTGTAGCTGCGAATCGCGTGGAAAAACTGTTCCTCCAATTCCTGTTCTGAGACGCGAAGTCCCTTGAATTTCTCCATCCAGAACTCGTCGATTATGAATTCGTGGTTTAGGAGGTTGAAATCGACATTCAGGTATTCGGCAAGTGGCGAGTCGGCGCATCCTCGTTCCCGGATTTCTCGGTTCTTGGCTTTTGAGAAAAGCGCGAGCCCTTCCGTCGTGATCGCCCGCACGTGGGTCGGATCGCTGATGAAGTCATTGTGCCGAGGATGCGGCACGGCGATGCGCACCTTGGCACCCGGCCGGCAAACCCGGTAGAGCTCTTGAATAATTCCGAAGTAGATATCTGTTGTGCGACCCAGATGCTCAAGGACATGATTCAGTATCACCTCTTCAGCGCCGTTGTCAGGCCACGGCCACGGAAATTCCTCCAAATCCGCCTTAACATCTGGATCACCGAACTTGTCCACGTTCACGTACCCGGAAACTTTCTGGCTCCCACATCCTAAATTTAGCTTCATGGGTCTTTTAAGCGGAAAACCGATTCGTCAATACCTTCTTCCAACCTCCCAAGAACGCACCCTCGTCGATGGGGGCCATGCAGTTGCCGCACCTCGCCCAAAGTGTGGGCTTCACAATTAGAACAAAAAGGCGGTCGATCGCAAAGATCGACCGCCCATGCCAAACTGTTTCGCCAACCACTACGCGCCTTCTTTGGCCTCGTTACCTTTGCCTTCGATATGCACCGGTTTATAGCCGCCAATGGTTTTAAAGTAAGCCAGGAGCAGCAGATAAATCACCGCCATCGTTGCCGGGATAGCGGCGTCCGCCACTAAGGTTTTGCGATCACCTGTGATGGATGCTTGGTGCACCTGACGTTCCGTTTCACTGAGTTCGCCAATAGCTGCCTGGGGATCAGTGTTGCCAGCCCCGGACAATTCCGTGCGAGCATCCGCCAGTTTTGTCTGAACCCCACCGAGTTTGGCTCCGTCCAAACCATTCACTTCATCGAAGAAAAGGAACTTGCTCGGGGTGGCGGATTTGTATTCCGCGAACGCCGCCGCGTTCGAAGTTTGCAGGGCTTCGCCGGCGAAACGATCCTTGGCGTAACCCAAGCCCGGAGAGCCGATTAGACCGGCGCTCATCATCCCGATTCCGCCCATGATGCTCATAGCGACGGCGCCCGTTCTCGGGAACCGATCGCCCACTACTGCCAGCATGGTTGGCCAAAAGAAGGTCTTGCCCACGGCATAAACAGTTAGAGCGAGTATGGCGCCCACAAATGTTGTGATGCCACTCACGAGATTCAAACCAACGACGGCTAAGACGGAACATGCCAGCAGAATGCCAATGGGTGAAAGTTTCAGTTTTTTCTCGATGAAATCCGCACAGAAGCGGAGTGAGAACATCACAATGGACGTGAACACAAAAAGGATCTTGCCCTGAGCCGGGGTTAGAATGTTGCCGGTAATATTTTGGATCCATCCGTCCGTTCCCAATTCGACCGCACCAACCAAGGCATGCGTGAGGAAGAGGACAAAGATCAGCCAGGCACCAATGGAGAATTTTGTCAGGTATCCCGAAGCCGCCAACAAAACGACCGCGAGAACAACCGAAACTGAAGTTGAGAGTTCAAGCGCTCCACTGAAGAAAAGATACAGAACGAAGCAAACCACCAGGCTGCCGAGGATGCCGACGTCCTTATACATTTCACCGAAGCTCAATCCTTTCTGCGAGGCTTCCGATTTGGGCATGTGCTGGCCGAGGAACATCAAACCGTAAACCGCGGTGGGAACCAGGAACAGGGCCAACTGGACCTTCCAATGGAAGGATTCACCCATGGTCCAGCCGATCAATCCGCCAATCACCAAGCCGGCCGGCCAGCTTGCGTGGAGAATATTCAGGTAATGGGTTCGGTTCTTCGGGAACACCGTCGCCACAAGTGGATTGGCGACGGCCTCCAACGTTCCATTGGCAATCGCAAAAATGAACGTGCCCCAATAGAGGTAATTATATGCAGACTCCGGTGAAGATGCCGCAAAGGTCACAACAGCCGACAACACATGAAAGGCAAAAGCGGCGAAAACCAATTTCCCGTAACCGATTTTGTCCACGATCACACCGCCAATGATGATACCGAAACAAAATCCCGTGAATCCGGCGCCATTGATGGCACCGAGTTGGGAGGCGTTGAAACCAAACTCAGCACCCCAATTGGCAAGGATGCCGCCTCGGATACCGAAACCTACGCCGGCGGCGAGAATCGCCATAAAACCGGCCCACAACAAACGCGCTGAATTGGGCGCGATTCCATCTTGTTTAATGTTCATAAAGCAATTGTCTTGGGTTGATCCAGAATAATAGTGACTTCTGAAAGTTCGAAAAGGCTCACTGCGTGAACGCGGGAAGTTTGACGATCGCGCCGCCCTTGAGCGCGGATTGATGGGCGCAGAGGCCGACACAAGTCCAGTTTGCGGACTCACGAGCGTTGGGAAACGGCTCGCGGTCATCGATCAGTGCGCTGATGAATTCATGAGCCAAATGCGGATGCGAACCTCCATGGCCCGCGCCCTGGGTAAAGCTCAAATGGGTCTTCTTTCCAAGATCATAGACACCCTTGGTTGTGAATGGCCGGATCGGTTTGGGAAGGAGTTTCGCATAGTCCGGAACCTTCACCTTTTTTGGAATTTTATGTTCCGGGAGTTTGCCGGTGTGAAGAATATGCGGTTCATGCTCCACGAGGCTCCATTCAAAAGATCGTTTGGAACCAAACACATCAATGCTTTCGCGATATTGACGGGCGACATCGAAGAGAGATCTGTAAATGCGCGCCGCCAGGTCGGAGTTCTTAAACTTGATGTGGGTTGTTTCGACGGCAAAGGGAGAATTGTACTTTCCAATCAGTCCTTTGCGAATGGTTCCCGAACCGAAGCAGGAAACGTATTCGGCCGTCGCGCGTGTCAGGGCGCATACCGGACCCACACAGTGCGTGGCGTACCACATCGGAGGAAGCCCGGGCCAATAGTTTGGCCAGCCGTCCATGTCCTGCTGATGGCTCGCCTGAAGAAACTGGATCTTGCCGAGCTCTCCTTTCTCATACATCTCTTTGATGTAAAGAAACTCGCGGGCATAAACCACGGTTTCCATCATCATATACTTCAAACCTGTCTTCTTCACCAATTCGACAATCGTGCGGCACTCATCAATGCTTGTCGCCATGGGGACAGTGCAGGCCACGTGTTTGCCGGCTTTCAGAGCTTTGATCGATTGCGGACCGTGATCGGGGATAGGCGTGTTGATGTGAACCACATCGACATTCGGATCCTGGAGAAGCTGGTCAAATTTAGCGTAGCGTTTTTCTACTCCAAACGCGTCACCAATGGCATCCAGTTTCGTTTGGGAACGCTGGCAGATCGCGTACAGATTCGCGTTTGGATGGCGCTGGTAAATGGGGATAAACTCGGCTCCAAATCCCAGTCCCACGATGGCAACGTTGATTCTTCCCTTGCTCATGTGTGTTTCAATAGTCGGGTTCTGTACACAGTTCTACATTCTTAATGTTTTGGCCCCTGCTGGGAACATCGGTCTGGCAATGGGCTGAATGACACCTTTACGCGCCAAAACTGTCAACGGAAATCTTGGTTTTTCAGCGGTTCGAGAGACTCAGTGGCGGCATCGCTAAAAGGCCGGCCTCTGGCTACCCATGAAATTGATATTGCTGCGCCTCACAGAGGCACGCTCCGGAGCGCGGGTCTGTGAGGCGCAGCAGTTCAGGGGTTCAAAGCGCGAAAGATTTTGTGGAGGCCGCCCATGAACTCGGGGGGGGCGAAACTCTGCCAAGAAGGGGTTCGACAGGAGTCTCACCCTCCCGCACAAATCGAGGAACGCGCCTGAATAAGATCGCATCGGTAACCGGACGGACTCAGGGCGGAAAGGGCGTGCTCAGGTCCTTTGGAGCCGATGTCCGAACCTGAATCCAAGGGACATCTCTTGAGCCCATTGGATTGGCAACGATTTTCGCAGAGAGCGTGTCCGGATCAACCCATTTTCGAATCTCGGCGTGTCCATCGGCGAAGGAGAATCCGCATGCTCCGTTATGGTAGTTGGCGGGCATATTTCCCCACAGGTGATGACGATTTAGGAAAACGAGAAAATAGCCGTCGTCGATGGCGTCAGGATGCTCGTCGAGAAACACAAACGCCTCCGATGGCGAGGGCCGGATGATGCTCGAATATTTTCGGAATGTGTGAAAAGTGGCGTTAATCTCCGCGGTGTACCAACTGTCGCCGTTCATATTTCCGTTCATGGAAATGCTGCGATTCCGGGGATAGTTTCGCCCTCCGATCGAAACGGTGCTTCGATCCGCGGGGCATTTGTAAATGTCGAGAGATTGATTGTAATCCCACAGCATTCCCCGTGGCGATTTGATCAAGTTCATGTTCGTTGCGTCCCGGGCCGTTTTCAGCCATCCCTCAATCCACCCAATCTGGGCTCCCGTTCCATTCGGGACCAGCTTGTCGTTGTTGTCGTCCCCGTACATGAACCAGGCAAGGTTGAGTTGCTTGATGTTATTCATACAGGCGATCCCTTGCGCTTTGGTCTTGGACTTCGACAACGCGGGAAGGAGCATCCCGGCAAGGATCGCGATGATGGCAATGACAACCAGCAGTTCGATCAGCGTGAAAGCTGCGGATGTTAGATTGGGATACTTGGGAGCGGGAAAACGTTTAGAAATGTTCATAAAAATACTCGGTCGGTATTCGAGAACCGTTGCTTATGGCAAATGGATGACGCCCAGAGTGCCCACAGTTCTGATTTCCAGTCAAGCCTGTCCACTCGTCCCAGAAACCTTTTCGTTTCGAAAACCGATCGGTTAGAGGTCGCTCGTTGGGCTCAGTCATTGTTGGGAAGTCGGCGGAAACCTACTCGTCATTTAGCTGCCGCCGGGGCGCCTTTCTTTGACAGAAGGAATGCCATTAGGTTTGCGAGGTCATCCTCCGACAGCGCTTCGCCAAAGTTATCCGGCATGAGTGACGTCTCCACCGTGCGGCGCTCGGCGACTTCAGATTTCGAAATCGAAATCTCAACTCCCGCGGAATTCGCGAACACAAGCGACGCGCCTTCTTCGCGGCGAAACAAACCCGCGACGAGTTCGCCGTCCGTGCGAGTGATCATCGTCGTGTGAAAGGCCGGATCCACATTGCGGTTCGGATCCAAGACGTCCTCAAGCAACCGTTCAAGCCCGCGGTTTCCGATGCCGTCCAACTGAGGCGCAACCAGTCCGCCTTGGCCGTCCACCTGATGGCAAACGGAACAGGCTTGGCTAAAAATGCGGGCGCCTTCCGTGGCGCTGCTCTCCATTCGCGCGATTTCCGCCCGCTTCGAGTCGATCATACGCTGCGTTTCTTCGCTGATTGGAGCGATCCCTTGGGTTAACCTCGTGATGCGGTCGCCCGCACCGGGGATGTCGAGGGCCGAGAGTTTGTCTTCTACTTGCCGCTCCCGCAGGAGACGCGGCGATGCTTGGACATTCTCGATCAGGGTGAACAACCGTTCCGCCCCGCCGCGGCTGCCAGCCAAACTCTGCGCGAGCCGAGCCTGAACACGATAGGGGGCGACGCGGAGCGCCTCCATCAGTACCGGGAAATAGTCATGCGAAGCCGGGTTGGCAAGGGAGTGGCAGAGTGCCCGGCGCAATTCCGGCGGCACGGCCGCATCAGCGATGACGGCGGCGAGCGAGGCCGCCGCTTCATCCGGATTCAGGGCGGCCAGCGCGCGCGCGGCGGCGCTCGATGTTTCGAGGTCGCCAACCGGTTCGTTCAAGAGAGCTCGAAGTCTCGGTTCCATCCCCTTTAACCGAAGCGCCAATGCAAGTTCCGCGCCCGCTGTGCGGCGCTGCGCGATCTCTTGCGGATTCTTCGAAGGCACCCGAACTACCGGTGGATCAAATCGGCCAGCCGCCAGCCAAGCGTAGGCGTCCCCATTATCGGCATCCACAATCTCAATCGCTCCGCTGGTGCCCGCGTGTTGTTTCAAGTCCCAATGAACCCTCTGGGCGACGTCGTTTCGCGGTGGAAAAGACTGCGCTAAAACCTCTCCGGACGCTGAAGCTACCAAACGAATCAAGTTACGTTTCTGCGCCGGTTTCTCCGGGTAGCCGTCGTGGCCCGCGAGAAATAGGCTGAGCGTTTCGGGAATGACGAAGGCTTGAGACCGAAGAATTCCGGTCAATTGCTCGCCCCCGGGCGGAAGACTCGAGAGAAATAAGCCGTTCTCAGTTCCATCACTTGACCGGCGCTTCTGCAGAATCCAGGGGTTGGATGGGTTCCTTGCTCCTTCGAGAGGAGTATTATTCCAGGCGAGGTTCTCCGGATCGACTGTATTCAAGAGCGATTCCGCGAGGGTGGCTCCCCAATCCTGCTCCTCGCGTGACAACGAACCACCCCGCTGCGTGGCGCCCTCCTGAATCGATTTGAGCAGAGAAAGCTGCAGGTCGAGATCTCCCGCGACATGCTCGCGGGCAAATTCCACCAGCCGCCCGCGATCCGCGTCCGGCGCAAAGCGGGAGATGTGTTTGAGGTAAACGCTCAACTCAGCCGGGGTTTCATCGTGGTTTTCAACGTGATGCAGCAGGAACGTTCCCGCTTCCGGAAAAGGGAGGCCAAGCGCCGCCGCCGCCAGCGTTCTTGAATCACGCTCACTAAGTCCCGCAGCCGCCAGGCGCGCCGGGACGCCCTCAGCCTTGAGCTGGTTTCGCAGAGCCATTTGAACCGTGTGCAGCAAGTGAGTATCTGCGGCCGGCACGGAATTCCGCGCCGCCAAAAGCGGCGAGACGTTGCTGTACGACGGATGCATTCCAAGCGCGTCGGCCGCGCCGCGAACGACAAACGGGTCCGTATCTCGCAGACCCCGGAGGACCGCGTCATGCAATTCCATCGTCCAGTCTGCGGTTTCTGAAAGCACATGCATCGCGTGTGTTCGGATGTTTCGATGGTTGTCTTGTGCCGCCTGGAGGAGTGTCGCGGTATTCAACTGGCCTAGCCGATGAAGCAGCCAGAGAACGTGGCTTTTTTGGACCGGGGGGGAGGCGGAATTAGCCATCGCCTGCGAAAGAGACGCCACGGCTTTGTCTCCGAACTCGTCAAACAACTGATTCATCGCCAGATTTCTGCGGGTCAGATTGGGGCTTCCCAGTTCCCCGATGAGTCCCTCGACGGAATCTGGAAGCGCTGGAGTCCTGAGGGGAACTCGGCCTTCGGGACCTCTATAGATCACCCTCCAAATCCGCCCTCGCTCGCGATCCCGACCCGGATGCTGCAGAGGCACTTCGTAGTGACCGATAATTCTGTTGTAAAAATCCGCGATATACAGCGCGCCGTCGGGCCCCATTTGAAGATTCACTGGCCGGAACCATGGATCATCCGTTCGAATGAAATCCGGTCGTTCCGCCGCTGTCGGAGATGAGCCGGAGAATTCGGCGAAATCGCGATTCACCGCGCTGGTCATGACATTTCCTGTGAAAATGTTATCGCGATATACCTCAGGCCAGAGATCGTCCGCATAGTAAGTGATCCCACAAATTGCGGTCGATCCGTGACTGTGAAAAATCATGCTGGGTCCGAACCCGAGTCCGTCGTGCGGTTTTCCAAAGCTCGGGTAGTAGGCGCCCCGGAGCAGGTGATACACCGGTTCGCTGTGACAGTCCGCTGAGAATAGGTTGCCCAGCGCATCGAAACAGAGTCCGAACGGATTGACTTGGCCCCACGTGAATTGCTCCACTCGCGATCCGTCGAGGCGCACCCGATAGACGTTTCCGGAATTCATTCGGATTTCGCTGCCGTCTTTTCCGCGAACGGTTGAGTTGTTGTTGTATCCGTGCGTGACATAGAGCCATCCGTCATAGCCTCTCGTGAACGAGGAGTTCATTCCGTGCGTGTCTCGTTCCCAGCCGAGCGGCCCATAGAGTACCTCGCGTGTGTCCGCCTTGCCGTCACCGTCGGTATCTTGGAAATGCCAGATGTTCGGAATGCTCCACGCGACGACACCGTTCTTGTACGGGTAGAGCCCGATCGGGATATTCAAGCCATCCGCAAAAGTCGTCACTTTGCGCGCGCGTCCCGCTTCATCGAAGTCCTCAAGGATCTTGATCGCGTCTCGTCCACTCTGGCCTGGGGGAAGGGGGAATGGATATTCCCGGGTCACGGTCACCCAAAGCCTGCCTTTCGCGTCGAAAGCCATGTTCATCGGTTTGGCAATGTCGGGTTCCGCGGCTACCAGTTGAATTTCGAATCCTGGAGGCAGATGGAAAGATTCCAACTCCGCGGCCGGGTTGAGCGGGGGTGTGGTGCGAACACCTTCCGCGAACGGATCGGCGGCCCTGCACGGGCGCGTCAAATTAATGGTGACCGCCCACAAGATCGAGGCGGAAAGAAGCAGCCGAAACGAGGACACGATCAGTGAGCCGTCCAATTGAAATCTCATAGCTGGGGCGAAATATGTGACAGAACGCGAATAACCGGAAGGAAAGAATTCGTAGCTGCGCGGTTTGGGGCGCATCTGAATGAGGACACGCCTGAACGGCTGCTGCTTCTTCATCGGATTGAGGAGCGGAGCGCGGGCTGGTGATCCCAGGGGAGCCACCAAAGGTGAATTCCGCAACTCGAAAGATTCGAGGTTCAACCAGCTGAAGTCCGGTGGGGCGACACTCCGTGGAGCCCTGTTCAACCGTGCGGCGAATAACCCGAACGAGTAGCACAATGGGAACCCCGATTCATCCAAGCAATCCGGCGTTTCCACAGCTCCGATTCGCAAGATAGCGGGTTCACAAGGAGAAGACAGGGCTTTACAGAGTGTCGCCCCACCGAGAGAAACGAGAGTCGGCGCAACTGGATTGCGCTCTTGAACAAAAGGAATCTCTCCCGCACCATCACGAAGTACGGCGTCAAAGAAAAAAGCTAAATGTCACAAACTGTATTTGAACTCAAGGCCATGGACTGCGTCGAGGGTATGCGGCAGATGCCCGATCAGTCCATTGACTTGGTCGTCACGTCTCCCCCATACAACCTTGGCATCAAGTATCGCAACTACCGCGACAGCCGAACCAGCGACGAGTATTTGAGCTGGTGTGCCCAATGGGCGGGCGAAGTTCGACGGATTCTGAAAGACGATGGCTCCTTCTTCCTCAATCTGGGCTCTTGTCCTTCCAATCCCTTAATTCCGCACGAGTTGATTGTCCGAATGAAGGCAAGCCTCTTCGTATTGCAAAACACCTTTCACTGGATCAAATCCATTTCCGTCCAGACGAAGACCGGCGAGACAATATCCGCCGGCCACTTCAAACCGCTTCAGTCGGATCGATTTGTGACGGATTGCCATGAGTACGTTTTTCACCTCACCAAGACAGGAAACACGCCGCTGGATCGGCGCGCGATTGGTGTTCCGTACTCGGACAAATCAAACATCAAGCGATGGGCTCACACAGGGGGGAACGACTTGCGCTGCCGCGGGAACAACTGGTTTATTCCGTACAAGACGATTGTCAGCCGTTCAAAACAGCGTCCGCATCCGGCGACCTTTCCCACCGATTTGGCTGTGTTCTGCATCAAAATCCACGGTTGCCGGCCGGATCTGGTCATGTTGGATCCATTTTTGGGAATTGGCCATTCCGCACACGCCGCGAAGCAATGCGGGGTCGGGCGATTTACTGGTTTTGACATCGATCGCGAGTATGTTGATGTTGCGCGCAAAGCCATCCAAAGCGGGTTGCCTGAGCCAGTCGCTAAAATTCCCCAAAAGGGACGTAAACGAAAATCAACTGCGGAGAATATGCTTTTTGACCTGCCTTGAGTCGGGCTAGGCGCACTGCCATTGAATTAA
>JAQBVM010000387.1 GCA_027623095.1 Verrucomicrobiota bacterium | reverse complement strand
ACGCCTCGCGCCGCCGCGCCACAAAACTCACCGCCAAAATACCTCCAAAAGATGTGGGTAATGCATAGCCCCAAGGGAGAGGGCCGGGGTGAGGGGGAACCGAAGACTACCAAAGGTGCGATCTCATAAATGCGTGTAAGGAGCAGGGCTCCGTTGCCGCACTCTCCAAGACCTGGCGGAGATTCCCAAGCGTCCGTTTCAGACGATTGGCAGGTGAAAATGAATTTCAAAATACGCGCTAAGACAGCTCGGACCGCACCGTCTCCAGAAGGTGTTTGGTTTTTCGAATGCCTTCCGGTTCGCTCAATTTCTCGCCTTCGTACTCTATGCCCATATATCCGTGGTAGCCGGCTTGTAGAACGATCTGGATCATGCGCCGATAGTCGGTTTCCACACAGTTGCCGTGTTCGTCGAAATTGAGCGCCTTGGCACTGACGGCTTTGGCGAACGGCATCATTTCCGAAACGCCTTGGTATCGGTCGTAGTCGTAGAAATTCCCGAAATCGGGAAGTGTTCCGCAGTTCGGCAGATTCACCATCCGCATCACGCCCGATAACCAAGTTGCGTTGGATGAAAGGCCTCCGTGGTTTTCCACAATGACGTTGAGGCCATGTCTGGCTCCTTCTTCGGAGAGCCGGCGCAAACCATCTGCGGCCCGCTTTTGCTGCTCTTCGAACGATCCCGCTCCGCGCGCATCCGCGTTCACACGAATGGAGTGGCATCCGAAGAAATGCGCGGCTTCAAGCCACTTGTAATGATTCTCCACCGCTTGGTTCCGCCCGGAGGCGTTCGGATCGCCCAGAGCGCCTTCACCGTCACACATGATCAACAGAATTCGCACACCCAAATCGTCCGCGCGTTTCTTGAAATCGGTGAGGTAACTCCGATCGCTGGCTTTGTCCTTGAAGAACTGATTCACCAATTCGATGGCGTTGATTCCGTAGTCGTTCTTGGCTGTTCGAGGGAAATCAACATGATTGATCTTTCCATCAAAGAGAGCCCGATGAAGCGACCACTCGGCGATTGAAATCTCGAACAACGGCTTTCGGGCTGTTCGCAGGGAAGCGCAGCCGAGGGCTGAAGCGAGCCCGGCGCCGGCCGCCAGTGAGGTGGTATGCGAGAGAAACTCTCGGCGCGTGATTTGAGGTATCATAGAATGAATCATGTCTGCCCGGCTTAGTGGCGTTCGCGTTGATAGAACGTGCTGCGCCTCACAG
Organism: Verrucomicrobiota bacterium; assembly: GCA_027623095.1. Taxonomy (GTDB): domain Bacteria; phylum Verrucomicrobiota; class Verrucomicrobiia; order Limisphaerales; family SIBE01; genus JAIPJX01. The sequence goes on along the minus strand of JAQBVM010000387.1, from coordinate 4,464 downwards.
AGGCGCGCTCTGGAGCGCGGGTCTGTGATCCGCAGCATTAGTAAATCGGATACGCATAGAATGGAACATGCTTTAAGCGTTGGCAGGTTCTTTCTTGATCCGATTGTCCCGGAACAGCGCGACGAATAGAACGAGAACGATCCCCGCAAAAATTGCGGGCTTGCCCCAAATTGGCTTCCATTCCTTCGCCAGAAGTTCGGCCTTGCGAATCGATGCGGACTCTTTGGCAAGAGCAGTGATTTCAGCTTGGACAGCGGGTTTCTCCGCTGCGGCTGCTGTGGCAAGTTTTGTTTGGAGCGCGGCTAGTTCCTGGCCTTTCGCCTGCACCTGTCCGGCAAGATCGGTTGAACGTTGCGGTGTATGTTGCGCTTCAATTTTGCCCGCAACTTGCGCTCCGATGAACATGCCCAACCCGAGTGTAAACAGAACAAGCATTCCCTGAGCTTGGGCGCGGATTCGATTGGGAGCGATTTGATCCGTGTAGATTTGACCGGTCACGAAGAAGAAATCGTAGCAGATACCGTGCAGGAGGATTCCCACAATGATCATCCAGGCAACTTCGTTGGGCGCTCCGAGGGCAAACAGGGCGTAACGCGTCACCCAGGCGAGCATGCCCACCGCGAGCATCCATTTCACTCCTAGGCGCGCGAAGAAGAAGGGCATTACGATCATGAAGAAGATTTCGGACATTTGGCCGTACGACATGGTTTGACCGATCGGCAGTTCCGCCATTTCAACAATCCGGCTTGCGATCTGATAATAGAACGACAACGGAATGCAGATGAGGATCGAGGAAATCATGAAGGTGAGATACGAACGGTCCTTAAAAAGGACCAAAGCATCCAATCCGAGCACCTGGTTGATCGAGACTTTCCCTTCTTGAACCGGAGGTGTGTGAGGCAGGAAGAAGCTGAACACTCCCAGAAAAAGCGCCGCTCCCGCGGTGAGATAAAACATGTTGATGCTCGTGTCCATTGTAAGCCAGGTGAGCGTCAATCCCGCGACGATCCAGCCGATCGTTCCGAACACACGAATGAGCGGAAACTCTTTTTGCGCGTTGCTCATGTTTTTCATGGCGATGGTATTCGTCAGCGCCAGCGTCGGAAAATACGTGAGCATATACGCGAAGAGCACCCAGTTAATCGTGCTGGGGGACGGATCGCCCACCTTCATCATCGAAATCGCCGCGAACATGGCTCCCGCGCCAAGAAGGTGCATAACGCCTAGGACCCGCTGCGCCGCGAAGAAGCGGTCGGCGATCATTCCCACGAACAACGGAGAGATCATGCCGGCGATTGGCCCCACCGAGTAAGTCCAGCCAAAATCCTCGGGTCCGAAACCGATTGTTCCCAGAAAGTTCGGAGCGGTCACATACCAGGCGCCCCAAACAAAAAACTGGATGAACATCATTGCTGACAATTGAGCGCGAACTAGTGAATTCATGGGTTTTCTTTGGAGGATTTTTGGATTGACGGTTTGCCGAAAAGGCGGCGCCAAGTTCGGCGTGAGCTGATCATCGAGGCGAAAATTAATCAAACGCTTCGCACGTGGCAAGTGCCAAGGTTTGCCAAAACCCGATTCGTAATGCATTACTTGCAGGCATGACACCGAAACGTTTTCAGATCACGCGTCGTACCTTCCTAAAGACTTGCACGACCACCGCCGTTGCCACGGGAATGCCGTTGTGGTTTATCGAACGGGAACTCGCTTTGGCTGCGGAGCCCGGGCTGAAGCTGCCCGGTCCCAATGACCGGCCCGGCGTCGCGCTGATCGGCTGCGGTGGCCAGGGACGGGGCGACACACGAAACGCGAGCGGGTTCGGAGATATTATCGCGGTTTGCGATGTGGACGATGGACACGCCGAGACTGCGGCCAAACAGTTCGCCAAGGACGGCAAAACACCTGCTAAATTCAGCGACTTTCGCAAGCTAATGGAGCGCGACGATGTTCATGTGATTGTGAATGGCACGCCGGATCATTGGCACTCGCTGATCAACATCGCCGCCGCCACGGCGAAGAAGGACACGTACGGCGAGAAGCCGCTGACGCTCGATATAGACGAAGGAAAGCATGTGATCAAAGCCGTTCGCGATCACAAAACCGTGTTCCAGACCGGCACCCAGCAGCGGAGTGATCGAAAATTCCGCCTTGCGTGCGAACTGGTCCGCAATGGGCGCATCGGCAAACTCACGGACGTTCACGTCTGGGTGCCCGCCGGACTGAGGGCCGGCCCATTCCAAACCCGTCCCGTGCCCGAGGGTTTGAATTGGGATTATTGGCAAGGCCAGACTCCTAGCGTGCCTTATATGCGGGAGCGTTGCTTCGGCTCGTTCCGCTGGTGGTACGATTACGCCGGGGGGCCGGTCACGGATTGGGGTGCGCACCACAACGACATTGCGCGCTGGGGCATTGGACTCGACGGGCCGGTGGACGTCGAAGCCAAGGCGGTGACCGGTCCGATTCCGGGTGGTTACACAACACCGAGCGAATTCGAGGCGACCCTGAACTGGGCCAATGGTGTTCGGCAGGTCGTGAAGACCACACTGGACGACACATGGACCGGCGGAATCATCAAACGGGATGGCCAGCGCAACGGAGTTAAATTCGTGGGCAAGGATGGCTGGATCTGGGTGAATCGTGGCGATTTGAGCGCGAGCAACGAGGAACTCTATATGACGCCGCTGCCGGAAAGCGCCATGCACTTGGAGGTAAGCGGCAACCATATGGGGAACTTTTTCGACTGTGTCCGCTCACGCAAAGACCCGATTGCGCACGTCGAAGAGGGACATCGTTCCGCAGTGATCGGCCATCTCATCATCATTGCCATGCGTCTCGGACGCAAATTTCAGTGGGATCCCGCGAAGGAAATCTTCACCGGTGACGGCGCGAATGAAGCCAACACCCACCTTGCTCGCGAAATGCGGAAACCCTATGATTACAGTTTCATCGGCTGAACTCTTGTGGTTCTAAGCTCGAGTCTGGTTCCTCGTGGAGTTATTCTCCCGAAAAGCCGCGGCGAATAGAATGAGGACGCCTGCGGCGAGAACAGCCGGAATAACCCAAATGCCCCGCCAATCGTGCGTGATCGGTCCCACCGCTTCTTCGAGCTTGTGCGCGTCCATCACCATTCCTGCCAGCTTCGTCCCAACAAACGCGCCGACGCCCCACAGCACAAAAGCAATCAAACCTTGCGCCGCACCGCGAATCCGTTCGTTTGCTTCATCATCGACATACATCTGTCCCGTGATGAATAAGAAATCATAACAAATGCCGTGGAGGGCAATGGCGCTCAGAAGCATGGCTGTGCCAGGCATTCCCGGGATATTCCCGTAAGCCATCAAGATGTATCGGATCATCCAGGCGAGCATTCCGAGCAAGAGGGTTTTCTTGTAGCCAATCTTGGTCAAGAACCACGGCAGCAAAGCCAGAAACACCATGTCCGACGCCTGAGCCAAAGTCATTTTCGCTGCGATCGTCGTCCATCCGAGTTGACCCAGATAAGTGGCCATCATGACGAAATAGAAATAGAGAGGGATACAGATCAGAAATGCGCTCAGAACGAACACCGTAAAAGAGGGACGTCTGAACAGCGCCAGCGCTTCAAGGCCGAGCATCTGGCTCAGACGAATTTGTTGGCCGACATTCTTTGGCGGCGTGTGCGGCAAAGTGAACGAATAAAACCCCAGCACGACGGAAATCATGCCGGCCACGACAAATTGGCGGGAGCTGTTTTCGGCGTCGAGTAAACTGATGATCCATCCGGCGACGATCCAGCCAAATGCCGACCACACTTTGATGCGTGGAAATTGGCGTTCGGAATTGTCGAGATGATGAAAAGAAAGTGAGTTTCCCAGCGACAAGGTCGGAACGTAAAGAGCGCAATACACGATCAGAACGGGGTAGAACGCCTCAAATCGGGTGGTTCTCGAAAGTAGCAGGAGCAATGCGGCGCCGGCGAGATTGAATGTTCCGATCATCTTTTGGGTGGCGAACCAACGGTCTGCGAGCAATCCCGTGAGAAATGGCGAAACCATTGCTCCGATGGCAAACGCTCCGTAAGCGAGTCCGATTTGATTCCCGGTGAACTTGAGCGTGTTGAACAAGTAACTCCCCATGGCGACATACCAAGATCCCCAGACAAGGTATTGCAGAAACATGAAGATCGAGAGCCTGGAAACGAGGCGCGTATGCATGGATTCGCGTCTCGATACCAGGACTTCCCGTATTTTGGCAATCGGATTCTTCAAGGATCGCGCAAAGTATAGCGGTGGCTTTTCCCTTGCTCACAGGTCCGTTCCAATCTTAGCCTGAGCGATCCGGATACAGCAAATGCCCAATCTCGAACCCAAATTCTACATCACAGGCGGAACCCTGCGCGCCGGGGCTGCCTGTTATCTTAACTTCCTCCCGCCTAAAGCGAAAAGCCCAGCAAAAGTGAGGTTTCCTCAAATTTGTCGGGCTACA
>JAQBVM010000386.1 GCA_027623095.1 Verrucomicrobiota bacterium | reverse complement strand
AGCTTGGGCTTGAGCTCAGGGTTTCGCGTTATCGTTGCACACTCACCCGTTGCACCCCACCGAATCGAGTTCACTTTCAGGCTCCACTGGAGCCTCTCTATTACGGACTGGCAGTTCGCTTCCAGTTGCTTCCCACGGTCGGCTTTCGCCGCCGCAGTTACTTTCAGCTACAGGTCTGTTGACTTAGACCTGACGGGGACTCGAACCCCGCTGCGCCAACGCCTTCACAGTCGCACAACGAAGGTCCGCTGGACCGAGAAAGCCTTCGAGGCGTTCAAGGACAAACTCAGGGGATTAACGGGACGAAGTTGGGGAGTCTCAATGGAGTATCGAATGAAGAAACTCCGGGAGTATATCCGGGGATGGATGGGATACTTCGGGCGGAGTGAATACTACCGGCTGATCCCCGCCCTGGACGAATGGCTGAGAAGGCGGATGCGGATGTGTTACCGGAAACAGTGGCGCAAATCGAGGAAGCGGATCAATCAATTGATCAAACTCGGAGCGAACGAACGATACGCCATCCAGACCGGATTGAGCCGAAAGGGATACTGGCGGCTCAGCCGGACACTGGCCACGAACAGTGGGATGACGAACCGATGGCTCGAAGAACAGGGATTGATTTCCATTCGGGAGGTATGGATTGGGATACACTACCCGGCCACGGCCCGGTAGCTTTACGGAACCGCCGAGTGCGGACCCGCATGCTCGGTGGTGTGGGGAGAGGGAGTTAAAAGCCCCGATTCGCTTTTGTCGTCATCTCGAGAACCGCTTCTGTCCGAAGTCTGGATGTCGACGGTTGTGGCGCAACACCCAAATCCTGACGTGCTCCCCTCGAATATCGTACAAGAAATGGTAAGGAAAACGATCCAGATTGCAGCGCCGAAGCCCGCTCCGATCAAAGTGAAAGAATCTCGGATTCTCGACAGCTTTCCTGACCCCAATGTGAAACTCGGCGTAAAAGTCATCCCCAAGCCGAAGCGAAACGCCATAATACTTCCCGAGAACCACATCCAGATCAGTCTGAACCTGCTTGTGAAATCTAGCTTCCACGGCACCGAAGCCCCGCAACCAGCTCGTCGAACGTCATCAACACGCCTGGATCCATGCTGGCTTCTTGGATGCGTCTCTGCACCTCAGCATCCAAAACCTCATAAACCGGTGTCTCCAAACCATGCAGAAGCTGAGATGCGAGCGAAGCCCGCTCCTCCTCCGACAGATTCGAGCACTCCGCGACAATCTCATTTAGGTTCATAGCTTTCGTATTCTAGCCATTCAGTCCGACACCGCTACTCCTTTTTCAGCGAACGACCAAGCTCACCGACCGCCGCCCTGACGATGATGTGATGACGCCGCCGGGCTTCAAATAGCCCGGCGCTCAGGCCGAAGCCAAGAGCTGGGCGGCGGTTCGTGTGGAGCGTTTTGTGTACGTCCAGCATGGGAATTAACTGAAGAGGTTTAAGTCCTCTGTTCATGAATCAGTATGAAAGTATGAAAAGAACTAGCTTAAGGCAAGGGCGGTCCCGTGAGGGGCGGTCCGGAGGAAGCCGGCGGCAAAACCACGGGGCGATGAACAAGAACGCCATAAAAGGCCCAGTGTCCGGGGTGAGTCAGCACCACATGACAAAACCCGTTGATTCAGGACATAGGGCAAATGGCGCGCTCGCGGGGTGGAAGTTAATGCTCTTATCTGGGGAGACCTCTCCCACGTGCGTCCGTGATCCGGGAGCGCGACGGCGAGTAATCGTCGGCGTGATGGGAGAGGAGTCAGCCGAGGACATAGTAGTCGAAGGCACTGAGCCGGGGACCGTGCGCGGTCCGCATCAACGAAGAAACCGGAAGCCTCAACTTCGACGAAGGTCCAAACCTGGGAAGGATGCGCTGTTCTGTCGCGCCCGTCCCCGCGATGATGCCGACCGGCGGAGCGGAAGGACTGCGAATCGACGGTGGCAGCGTATCAAAGGGGACTCGTCTCCTTTTGTCCGGCCGCTGGCCCGACGCTTCTTGGGAACCGCCTAGTGCGGAGCCGCATGCTAGGTGTGGGGAGGGGGAGCTAAACACTCCACTTTACCCGCTTCGGCACGGATTTCACGGGGGCATCCACTCGCTATCGACCCGATACATGAGGTGTCCGCCGAGAAATACAGGCAACTGCCACTTATCTTGCAGACTTAACACACGCTCATGCACCGTATTCCATGAAACTCCCCAACATGCTCTCCATCGTGCTTCTCTCGGAGGGATTCCAATCACGGCGATCAGGCCTCGCCCTGGGCGCACCACCGTCTCTGCAAACGGCATCGTGCTGGGGAGGGGCACTCGCCGCCCCTCCATCTCAATCGTACATCCGGCCAATAGTTTGACGGTCCTCGATGCCTGATTCGTGATGCCAAAGACTGCGAGGGTCATTCCGGGTGGACTGTTTGTGTACCCGACAAATGAAACGACGACAGCGGGAGGAACTCCTGGGCCTTTCCTCGGCAAAACGAACTGCAGCATCAGCAGGGAGATCAGCGTAACCGTCAAATAAACTGCGATTTTGAAGGGCCGACGCATGGCAGAGTTTTACGCCGAACGAACCGGGTGAGCGGCAGCCACCGATCGCGCATTCAAGCTTTGGAAATCAATGTTCATATTATCGACATCGTCAAAAGCGAGACGCAGGGTGGCTGTTCGCTCGACTCGATTGGTTCGGCGTTCTACTTCACTTTCTCGACCGCAGATCCAACCGCGAGCTTCTTGGCTTTTGTTTTGAGTTCGTGCGCATAGGCTTCAAGTGATTGCATTCTATCAATCATTTGAGTGAATTTCTTTTCTGACTGGTCCTTTGTGAGGATTTCGTTCAACTTAGGGACCCTGACCTCAAATTCAATTTCCATAATTTCCATCCGCACTTTCTCGTAAAGGCGGAGAGTCACAGACAAATCGATGGCACGAATTTTCTCCTCGATATTGAAATGAGTCGGCTCCTTGTCACCCGCCCAAAGAGGCTGCACAGTGAGCGCCGCAAGGCAAAGAATAAGATGGATTTTGTCTTTCATGATTCTTGGTTGATGCTGAGTTTTCCGTCGTTTTGAATGAGGTGGATTCTGCTTTGCCGAACGTTTGAGGTCAGCGACAGGAGCCAGCCGCCCTGACGATTCTATTTTACTCTGAGCGAATCGGCTGGCTCCGTTCGCTGGACTGATTGGTTCGACGATTCGGAATTCTTGGGTATCTCATAATAAACATTCCCGTTCTCCAACGTCATTTGCGAGGCACCAGAGGGTCGCTTCCACACTGGATTTCTTCTTCAGATAATCTCTCTTTGGAATCAGTAAACTGACACTTTAAGGACTCGAATCTGCCATCCTGAAAAACGCAATAGGATCATTCGAATTGTCTGTGTATTGTGCTTTCTGACCGACGACAGACAGGCTAATCCGTTCCCAGCTCTCAGCTCCAAGAACACTGGAGCGCTCAATAATGAATGAGTTACCTGGAGCATTTGCGACAGTAATCACGCGGCCCGATTGAACAACGCGGATGGTTAGCTCTGGATCCTTCAACGGTGGTGGATCCACAGGAACGGGAGTAAAGAACTCCAATCCTAACATTTGTGTCGGAGGAAAGCGCCCCCCTTCCAAACGAAGTGTGAATGGATTGGACTCGTAGCGTAGCGTCGAGTTACTCCAACTTTCACCATTAAAGGCTCGCACAATAAGCGTTGCCATCTCCTCGATCGGCACGTCTGGGATTGATAAGATAATTGGCTCCACATATCCGCGCGCTGCTGCGGGCGTGTTTCTAAACGTCGTGGCAGGGAAAACCGGCTCAAATTCGCCGCCTAAAGTTTCCCTCCAAATCTGTGCCGTCCAGCCATCGCCTGCTCCAGTGCCGTCGGGTAGAATTACTCGAGCATCGACGAGGCCCCCAAAGATGGTGTTAAAATAGACCTGACCTTGACCGTAAGCCTTCATTGAAATCATTCCTGCAGTGAGGACTAAAATCAGAATTCTTATATACCCAATCATTGTTGATTGATTTTTCATTTTACCTCCTGTGTTAAGCATGTACTTGAAATCGTCTCACATTCATTCATCTCCACCCTTACTCGATACCTGGACGTTTGGTCGGCGGTTCGTAGCCGTGATACCACCGAAGCTGATAAAGTTGCTCCAATGGCACTTGCTCCACGTGGCCGTCGAACAAGCCCACGTTGATGGCACCGGGAAGCTTTTGATCGGGATCCCATTCATCAGGGACTGGAATCGGGCGACTCCCGTGCCGGGCGAGCATCCAGAACACCAGCCCTCGGCCCGACCCTTTCAAGGAACCGCCGTAGGTCCAGGTTGGGGGATTTCCATAGAAGCCCGTGGTAGGCACAGCGGGAGGCGTCAGAAGAATGCTGTCTCCTATCACAGGAGTTAAGGACGGATTCCTAATCCGCGATTCGGTGAAGAATCGGCGATCACCAAGGCCACCGCCATGGGGATAGAAATGTTTGTCAGTTGCAAGCAGTTGCTCATTGAGGCCATAACTACCGGCTCGTTGGCGAGGTGGCACAACACGATTTCTCGGCACTTCCGGAAAAGAATTACGCCAATCGCTCCAACTGTTCGCAATCCAGGCCGAATCGACCCTCCCATCCGTAAAGAAGTTAGGTAATCTCCTTTCCTCCTTTACAGGCGCGCTCGGACAGACCCATCCTTGGTTCTTCAATCCCACCGTATCCAAGAACCAATCGCCCACAGGCGCTTCATCCAGCCGATCACCGGGATCATTATCTAATGCCAGGCGGTAGCTCAATGTGATTTGCCGCTGATTGCTCATGCATTGGATACTGTTCGTCTTGTCCTTGGCACGCGAAAGAGCCGGTAAAAGCAATCCCGCGAGAATGGCAATGATCGCGATGACGACGAGGAGTTCGATTAGTGTGAAGCCGAATCGTATTCTTGATCGATTGATTGCCTTCATTCGCGCGATGCCGAACGACCCAAGCTCAGCGACCCGGCCCACGAGGGCGTGCGCTTGCAACCACGACGCGATGGCCGGGTTCGCTGCAGCGCATGGTTCGGCACAGTCTGCGGATACCAGAAGCGATACCGAGATCTGCTCCGACGACGCGCTTCCGCTCGCTGCTTCGCATGTTGAACCAAAGTCAGGTAATAATACGCTGCCCCGTGGTGCGGCGCCGAATCTATAACCATCTGCAGGTTGCCTTCCGCAGCATCGAGTTCCCCGTTGGCAAGTTGCTTTCTTGCAAGCAGCAGAAGCTCAACCTCATGTTCGTTCAGCTCTCTTGCGGGTTTCACCGTTCCATCTGGATCTCGGGTGAACCTCTCCGAGCTGTCGTCGTCCGGGCGGAAAACAGTAATAACCTCAAGTCTGCCGTCCCCGTCACGATCCCTCTCGATCATGACGGGTTTCCCGTCTGCAAAGTACTTCTGCCACTCAACAACCATCGTTCCCTGCGAGTTTCGCCGACTCGCTACTACCATCAGCTTTTCCTTCCCGCGATAAACATTCTCTGTGCGAACGTCGATGTGACCATCCCCGTCCAGGTCGGCCTCTTTGATTTTGCTGGTGATTCGTTCGGCGTCGTCGCCAGAACCGATGGCAGTTGGCGCCAGTGTGTTGCTTCGGTAACTGTGTGTGACGCTCGGGGAGGCGGTCGGCTAGTCTTTGCCGCGAACAATCGCAGCAA
>JAQBVM010000385.1 GCA_027623095.1 Verrucomicrobiota bacterium | reverse complement strand
TGCGAACGCATCACTGCCGGCATCACCCGCCAGTTCCAAGGCGAGCGCCCCATCAAAGCCCTGCTGGATCCCTACAATCCCACGGGGTCCACCAATCACGTCCGCTTCAATACCTCCAAGAACGACCGCTGGGACACCAAGGGGCCGCCGCCGAAATGCCACATCAACTGGGTCGTGCTCGACAGCAGTTGGGAAGCCGAGTTCTGCCGCGTCGCGGAGTCGCATCCGAAAGTCGTCGCCTACGTCAAGAACCACAACCTCGGCTTGGAAGTGCCCTACCGTTACGCCTCCGAGATGCGAAAGTATCTGCCGGACTTCATCGTCCTCGTGGATGACGGCGATCCGCCGCGCCCGGACGGCACCCCTGATCTCCTGCACCTCATCGTCGAAATCAAAGGCTACCGGGGCGAAGACGCGAAGGAGAAAGCCTCCACGATCAAGACCTATTGGGTTCCCGGCGTGAACAACCTCGGCACACATGGCCGCTGGGCCTTCGCCGAGTTCTGCGATGTCTATGAGATCGAGACCGATTTCGCCGCCAAGGTCGAAAGTGAGTTCAACAAGATGATTGCGGTGTTTGGATCCGGCACAAACGGGGAGCCGAAATCTTCGTGCTCCGACGGGGCTTCGCACATATAATGAGAGGACAATAGAAAATGGCCACCGCGACACAAATCAAAGCCCTTTTGCAAAGCCACAATTCCGGGGATGAAGAGCGGTTCTACGCCATCGCCCTCCAGGTGGCCGCCGCAGAATCGCGCAGGGGCCACGAGGCCCTCGCGCATGAAATTAAGAAGATGGTCGAGCAGGCTAAACAGCGACGGTCGACCCCGCAGGCGTCCCCCTCCATTTTCCACGTGGCCCAGCCTCAAGGTGAGGTGGCTGAACTCCTAGAAGAAGTTGACGCTGGCTGGAAAGTTCAGGACTTGATCCTGCCCGAGCCGCTTCGCGATCGCATCTTTCGCATCCTTGAAGAACAGCAACATCTCTCCAAGCTGAAGGAGCATGGGCTTCGCCCGCGCCAACGGCTTCTCTTCACCGGGCCGCCGGGCTGTGGCAAAACTATGACCGCCTCAGCGCTGGCCACTGACCTGAGCCTGCCGCTTTTCGTGGTTCGCCTCGATAGTCTCATCACCCGTTACCTGGGTGAGTCGCTGTCCAAGCTCCGCCTCATCTTCGATACCGTCAACCAAACCAGGGCCGTCTATCTCTTCGACGAATTTGACAGCATTGGTTACACCCGCGACTTCACCGGGGACGTGGGGGAAATGCGTCGCCTGCTCAATTCGTTTCTCACCTTCATTGAAAAGTTGACCAGCAACAGTCTGGTCATTGCGGCAACCAATAACGGGGAACGCCTTGACAAGGCGCTTTACCGCCGTTTCGACGACCTCATCGAATTCGGACTTCCCGAGGGAACGCACATCTGGGACACCATCCAAGCCCGGTTGGCTGGCGTGCCGCAATCAAGATTGGATCGTTCTCAAATCCTCAAAGCCGCCCAAGGCCTGAGTTACGCCGAGATCACCCGCGCCTGCGAGGACGGTGTCAAAGAGATGCTCCTGCGCGACCTCAAATCACTCACCACAGCCAGGCTCGTCAAATGCCTGACCGAGCGGCGTCTCTTTTTGAATCACTGAACTGACCACCCGTGCCCGAATCCTCGCAACCACTGATTCAACTCCGCAAGCCGAGCCTGAAGCATCTGTTCTTGCCCCAGGCCGCGCAGCGCCTTGATTTCAAGGGAAAAGGCGGCGGCAAAACGGTGATACGGGAAGTGGAACGTCGCCGGCACGCGGGAATGCTGAATCGCCAACTGCGAGATGTGGCACGATATTCCAATCAAATTCAAAACGACCTTCCCGACGTCGAAGGGATCGTTGTCGAGGTCACCACCGCGCCCGGTTTTGCTCTCGGACCGACGGCGATTCAAGCGTTGACGGCTCGAACCGGCCCGCGCACCGCGCCCGCGATCTCCCTTCTCCACGCGATCCAAATGATCGATGCTGACGGGAAAGGATTTACCCGGATTGTTCTGCACGTCCCTTTCGGTGGCCTCACATATCTCGAAGAGAAACTGCGACAGTATTCAGCCGGCACTGGTACGGCCGGAAATCACGCCTACCTAGGTAACATCCTATCCATCGCCCAAGCCGCGTTGGCAGCCTTGTGGACCGACCCGGCAGAGGCACTCCCCAAGGATGATAAAGCCCATTGGTGGCAGCTTTGGATCCGCAAATTCCCGTCCGACGTTTGGTTGCGCTACCAAAAGATCAAGGCCGGCATGGCCATGGCAGAAAAAGGGGAGCGGTTGGAACTCCCAGAACATTTCATCGTCCTTATTCAAGCCACCTACGCCGTCTTGGCGGCGTCGATCCCACTGTTGGACTGCTTGGCCGAAGTGCGTGGCGCCCATCCATGCTCACTGGGATTGACCGACCTCTCCACCACTGAACAGAGTGAATACGTTGACGAGGCCCTGACGCGTATTCGCCCGCCGCCGTCGAACGCTCCTGCGGTGTGCCTCCTCGATACCGGCGTCACCCGCGGTCACAGGCTCTTGGCCGGTCTTCTTGCCCAGGACGACATTCACACCGTCTTCCCGGATGGCGACGGCAGCGATGCCTTCAGATCTCAAAGTGCCCACGGCCACGGCACACCCATGGCCGGTCTCGCTGCTTACGGTGATTTGCGCGGCATCATGGAACAGGTCGGGCCATGGGACCAAAATCATCGTCTGGAATCGGTTCGAGTGTTGGACCCCACCAAACCTCACGAGCCCGAGAACTATGGCTCCATCACCACGCAGGCCATCGCTCTCCCAGAGATTAAAAATCCTCACCGTAAACGCGTTTATTCGTTGGCCATGACTGCACCGGGTCCTGACGACGGACGGCCCACCGCATGGAGCGCTGCCGTGGACGCTGCCGCCTACGGGGACGAGGACGACGGATCAGCGAAGCGCGTCATTGTCGTTTCCGCCGGAAATGTTCAGCCCGACGCCAACTTTGCCTACCCCGATGACAACCGGAACACCCCCATCGAGGATCCCGCTCACGCGTGGAACGCAGTCACGGTGGGGGCGATGACGCATCGCGACCGGGTCACAGAACCCGACCCGGAATCCCGGCGCTTGGTGCGAATTGCTCGTCAGGGTGATTTGAGCCCATTCAGCCGCACGTCGTGCGAATGGGACGAGCATTGGCCGCTGAAACCGGAAATCGTCATGGAAGGCGGGAATGCCGCCATCCATCCTGACCACGGACCCGACTACCGTCCTTCGCTGGAATTGATTTCCACCTCGGCAATGGCCGCGATGGGCCGCGAACTTTGCGCCTTTAATGCCACCAGCGCTGCCACCGCCCAAGCCGCCCGATTGGCTGCGGAAATCACCGCCCGCTACCCGGCCATCCGCGCCGAAACCGTGCGCGGCCTGCTCGTTCATTCAGCCCGATGGAACAACGTCATGCTCGGTGGAATCAACCCGCACCGGCCATATACGAATCAAGGAAATAGCCGCCTCAGGTTCATCCAAATCCTGCGTTCTTTTGGTTTCGGAGAGCCGGACTCTCTTCGTTCTCACATGAGTGCCGACCATGCGGTTACCATGATCCGTGAGGACAAACTTCAGCCCTACACCAAAAAGAACGGCAGCATTCACCTCAATGACTGCCACGTTCACATCCTGCCCTGGCCCAAAACTCTCCTGCAGCAGCACTTTGATTCCACCCTACGGGTTCGGGTCACCCTATCCTTTTTCACCGCCCCCAATCCGTCAGCCAATAATGCCCTGGGCAGTTCACGCTATCGCTACGGCGGCTGCCTGTTGCGTTTCATCGTTCGGCACAAGGATGAAGCGATTGATCGGTTTGACGCCCGGTTGAAAGGAACCGCCCGCGAGAATGACGAGGGCGACGGATCGACCACGGGCGCAAATGTCGGCAACGACACCGGCTGGGCCTTGGGCCCCAAACTCTGCGGCAAAGCCGGTTCCCTGGTTCAGGACATCTGGGAAGGCCCGGCCGCGCACTTGCTGACAATGGACCGCATCGCCGTTTATCCCGCCAAAGGTTGGTGGGCCGCAAATCGAAAATTCCCGGAGGGCGACCGGTGGCACAACTGCCACGAATTGCCGATCCATTACAGCCTGATCGTGAGCTTGGAGGCGCAACAGGACATTCCCCTCTACACCTCGATTCAGAATCTCATTCAAATCCCGCTCGATGCCTCCTAGGCCTCCACAACTCATCCTTGCCCCAGCATGGCCAAGAAACCCTCATCCTCAAAATCCGTCGAGGCCCTCAAGCACGACGAAGCGAAGCGCAAAAACATCCCGAGCGCCGAACAGCAGTCCATTGTTCAGAAAGAGCACGAGCAGCCGAAGCAAATCCGCTACCCGCGCAACACCGATCTCGACCCCCAGCTCGTCTGGCGCGGGAAGGATGAGCAGGACTGGAGCGACCTCGTCGTCCACGCCCCGCCGCTCTACATCCAGGAAAAGGTCCACCCCAAGGCGCTCATTGACGACCTCCTGCGCCAGACCAAGGAGAGCCAATATGACGACGGCAACCTCACGCCCGACCTCTTCGCCGACTTCAACGGCATCCCCAAGGGCGCGGACAAGACCGAGTTCTACGCACACGACCAGAACTGGTCCAACCGCATGATCCTCGGTGACTCCCTGCAAGTCATGGCCAGCCTGGCCGAGCGCGAGGGCCTGCGCGGGCGCGTGCAGTGCATCTACTTCGACCCGCCCTACGGCATCAAGTTCAACAGCAACTTCCAGTGGTCCACCACCAGCCGCGACGTGAAGGACGGCAAGGCCGACCACATCACCCGCGAGCCCGAGCAGGTCAAAGCCTTCCGCGACACCTGGCGCGACGGCATCCACAGCTACCTCACCTACCTGCGGGATCGGCTCACCGTCGCCCGCGATCTCCTCACCGATTCCGGCTCCATCTTCGTGCAGATCGGCGATGAAAATGTCCACCGCGTCCGGGCGGTGATGGATGAGGTGTTTGGGGACGAAAACTTCGTCAGCCAAATTCCGTTCATCAAGACGACGGGCAAAGGCGGTGAGTTGCTAGACACCATCAACGATTACTTGCTGTGGTATGCGAAGAAACGCGACGTGGTGAAATATAGGCAGCCCTACAATCTGCGAACCGCGAAAGCACTCGCACAAGGTTACACATGGATTGAGGAACCAAGCGGTGCTCGCCGCAGGCTCTCAAAAGCCGAATTGGAAAACCCAGATTTGGATGGGCGGCGATTCATTCCGGCGTCGCTAAACTCCACGAACGGCGGCCAGACGACTAACTTTGAGTTCGAGATTTCGGGTGCAACCTTCAAACCCGCGCCGAATGCTTATTGGAAAACCAATTTAACAGGGATGCAGAAGCTACGGGCTGCTGGTCGCCTCTTGGGCCTCGGTTCGACAATGACCTACGTGCGTTTCGACGATGATTTTCCGGTCGTCGCGATGTCGAATTGGTGGGGCGACACAAAGGAGAGCACGTTTGCAGTCGATAAGTTGTATGTCGTCCAGACTTACACCAAAGTCGTGCAGCGCTGCATGCTGATGACCACCGACCCCGGCGACCTCGTGCTCGACCCGACCTGCGGTTCCGGCACCACCGCCACCGTCGCCGAGCAATGGGGCCGCCGCTGGATCACGATTGACACCTCGCG
>JAQBVM010000034.1 GCA_027623095.1 Verrucomicrobiota bacterium | reverse complement strand
ACCGTCCGCGCCTTCTTTGGTCGCGGCTCGCGAAGGGCATCGGCCCTTTGGGACTCGCGGCCTTCGCAATCGCCGGAACAGCCTGGGTCGAACCGTCGGAAAACAGAAAAGGAGAAAACATGAGCACGATACACAAATCATTGCGGCAGTCTTTGTCCACCCTTGCACTCGTGTCCGCCATCGCCGCGGAAACAAGCGCGGCAGACTCCGC
This sequence comes from Verrucomicrobiota bacterium, assembly GCA_027623095.1. Lineage (GTDB taxonomy): Bacteria > Verrucomicrobiota > Verrucomicrobiia > Limisphaerales > SIBE01 > JAIPJX01. The sequence continues at coordinate 33,471 of JAQBVM010000034.1, read as the reverse complement.
GGAGCCTCCCGCTCGCCAGCAAACTCCGAAAACCCAGAGCCCGCTCGATCCTGCTATGCTCGAGCGATACGGACTAAAACCGCCGGGTCAGCTCGATCCTGCTATGCTCGAGCGATATGGTCTTCAACCTCCGGCAATGATTCGCACACCGCCGCCTTCCAACCGGGATGCGATTCGTTCCAGTTTAAACTCGGAGAAAGTGCGTGCGAAACTTCAGGATACAATTCTGGAAGAAGTGTTCTATGACGGCATTCCTTTGCCGGAAGTTTTGGCGGCCTTGAGCGATGAGTCGCGGCAACGAGATCCCGAAAAGCTCGGACTCAATTTTCTGATCAGCAACACAGCGTCCGGCGGAATCGCCCAAGAACCGATCGATCCGTTCACAGGGCAACTCATCGAGGCACAGGCGGTGATGGATGTGAACGACGTTCTCGTGCGATTAAATGCTCCGCTTCGCAACGTCCGGATTCGGGATGTCCTGGACGTGATCGTTGCGGTGGCGAATCACCCCATCCACTATTCGATCGAGAATTACGGAGTGGTCTTTTCCTCTGGCTTTGGAGCGCCTGGGCAATTCCCTCACGCGGCACCGGGAACACCCGCCTTCGTCATGGATCCTGAATTGATGCGGCGATATGGTTTGTCGGGGCTGCCGCCAGGAAGGGAGCAGGCTGCTACGAAGAATCTTTCGGACCTGGACAGAGAGCGGATCGAATCCAAGCTGGATCAAATCATTTTCGACGAGGTGTTCTACGACGCGATTCCATTTTCGGATGTCGTAAAGGATCTGGATGAAATGACGCGGCACCATGATCCCGAGGGGAATGGGCTGAATTTTATTTTTAATCCCGACACTCGAGTCTCGCCCATTGCTGGCGCTGCGCCGTTCGATCAGCGTGGAACTCTTGCAACAGTTCCGACGACGGACCACATCGACCTGAGCAACATAATCGTGAAATTCAACTTGCCCTTGCGAAACGTCCGGCTGCGGGATGTGCTCGACGCGATCAAGAAAGTGGCCGAAAAGCCGATCCAATACTCGGTCGAAAACTATGGCGTTATTTTCTCGATCGGATCTGTGGCGGATCAAGCTTCCGGAGCGGCAGGGAATCGAACGATTCCGTCGCGGTTCTCGTCCATGCTTTCGCGTGCAGGACTTCCGCCGCCCCCGATTTCAACGCCTGTCTTGGAAGTGCGGACCTTCCGCGTGGACACAAACACATTTGCATTGGGATTGGAAAGCGCTTTCGGAATCCAGGTGGGAACTCAAGTGAATTCGCCGGATTCACTGGATGCAAAAAGATTGCAGATTGCATTAAGGTTGGCCGAGCCTGGAGTTCCGGGTTTCCCATTGAACACGCAGACCGATCCGATGCCAAACACTCGAACAACTAAAGTTGTATTCTACAATGCGCTGACAGGCATCGTCTTGATTCGCGCCACGGCGGAAGACATGAAGATTGTTCAAGCCGCGATGGAAACACTGGGGAGTCAGCCTCAGGCGCGATCTGAACCTTAGATTCCCAGCGGGTGACGAGTCGTCTTTTGAAGTCCGGAGCGGCGTTTGTCTTATGTTGAGAACAGAAAAGGCAACGAAGATCGGGGGAAAGGAGAAATCATCGTTTAACCATCCCCTGGTTACATACTCATTCGCTTCATTCGAATCCTCTTGGACATTCGGCGGAGGGCGCGGCGCGGGGAATCCGAACCGAAATCATGTTTGCGACGATCAAGCACTCAAGAACTTGGACCGCTTTGGCGTTTTTGGTCTTGGCTTCGGTTGTCGTAACTATCGCGATCTAAATGAGGACACGCCTGAACGGCTGCTTCTTTCTCATCGAATTGAGGAGAGGAGCAAGAAAGCAGGTGATCCCTTGAGAGCTCTATTAAGGACCAATGCTGCAACTGGTTAGATTCGAGATGCGGCCCCCTGCCATTCGGTGGGGCGAAACTCTGTGGAGCCGTGAGTATCCTTGCGGCGAATAACCCGAACGAGTAGGCACAATTGAAACACCAACACATCCAAGCAGTCCGGCGTTTCCACAGCTCCGATTCGCAAGACGCCCGTCCCACAAGGAGAATTCAGGGCTTCACGGAGTGTCGCCCCACCGAGAGAAACGAGAATCGGCGCGGTCTCCCCGGCGGCAGTGAGGGGTGGGTCTGTCCTCATTCGGAGATGCGCCCGGATCAACGGCGCTTCAGCACTTGCGATTGATTTTCTTCACTTACGGCTGTGGTTCGGAGACAGGTTCGGAAGCGAAAGGTGCAACATTTGGGTTATATGGCCGGTTGTCATCGGTATTCACACGGTTTCCGGCCGGATCGACAATTGTGGGTGTGAGAAAGAGTTGAAGATTTTTTCTCTCCGTCAACGTTTCCCCATTTCGCGTAACGTTTCGCTCCATCGGGAATCCGCCGAAGGCGATGGTTTGTCCATCCCAGAGGACCACACTGGTTGAAACGCTCGTGGGTTGTTTCGGTTCCGATGCCGGACCGGCTGTTGTCGTTCCGGACGGATTCTTCAGTGCAAACTCAACCTTCATCTCAATCGTATGACCGTCCGCACCCACCGACGGAAGTACATCGAGAGAGAATCCCTGCTCCGGAATTTCGATTTGGGCCTTGCGGCCGCTCAACGTCGCAATAGTCGGTTTCAGAAGAACCTTTGTGTGTCCGTTCTGCGCGATGGCTTCTTGAATTTGGCTATCATGGTATTTCTTCTTCCTTTTTGAGTTTCCTTAAACTGCGCTGCTTCCTTAGATTCGCCAAGCTGATTCATATCAGCCAAAGCCATTTTCTAAAATGCAACGAACAAATTCTCACACCCCGATCTGCTTGACCGATGGTGATCCTGCTTTCGCAATGCTCATCGATCAGGTCGGTCCGTTTAGCCTCAAGCCGGAGAAAAAACGAAGTCCTTTTGAGGCGCTCGTTCGAGCTGTGGCTCATCAGCAACTCAATGGAAAAGCGGCAACCACAATCCTCGGGAGGTTTATCAACCTATTCGGCGATGCCGCATTCCCTTCGCCAAAGCAGGTTGAGGAAATTGAGTTTGAAGAACTGAGGAGGATCGGTTTCTCGCGCGCGAAAGCCGGATATGTGAAAGCAATTGCGCAAGCGGCACTCACGGGCATCGTGCCTGGCCGAAAAGAGATCGAAGTCCTCGAAGACGAAGCCATCATTGAACGACTCACTCAAATTAAGGGCGTTGGCCGCTGGAGCGTGGAAATGTTCCTCATGTTTGGACTGGGACGTCCGGACGTTCTGCCGATTCACGATTACGGAGTTCGCAACGGCTTCGCGATCGTGTATCGAAAGCGCAAGCTTCCAACTCCAGCACAGGTTCAAAAGCACGGCGAACGATGGAGACCGCACCGGACGACCGCCGCATGGTACCTTTGGCGGGCGGTTGATTTGGCCCGTGAAACGAAATTGGTCATGAATTTTTAGCCGCGCAAGAAGGTAATTCTATTAGTTGAGTGCGTTTTTTGAAAGAACATGGTTCGGGCGATCCGGTTCTCGGCCGATGCCGGAGAAATCGCTGTGCCGGATTGCACAAATGGCGGCGTGGCTGTTACTGATTTCGGGAACCTGACTCTCAGGCCAAAAGGTCGTGACGAGTCCTTGAAGACCTCCCGCGACCGTTGGGAAGCATCGGCCATCGAGCAAGAGACGCCATTCTATTGTGCGTTAAAAACTCCGCCGACGATACGAATCCGCTTCTATTTTGCGGGAGCAATCTTCTTCTCGAACCATTCCATGAAGGTGTCCGCCGCGGCGATGGAGTTGAGAATGGGAACGCCTCCCGAACGCCGGATGTGTTCGGCGTGTTCCTCTTCGAAGACTCGCACGACCACCGGGATTTTCCTGGCATATCGCAGGACTGTTTCCGCCTCCGACAGCCGACGCATGGAAGCGATAATGATTCTGGCTTGGAGCGCGCCGGCTTGTGCAAGGACCTTCTCATCCGATCCATCTCCGAGAATGCAATTGATATTGCGCCGCAATAATTCTCCAATCACGACCGGGTCGTCATCAACGACTGTCACCTCGAATCCGGCCGACTTCAACGGTTTGACCACCCACATCCCTCCACCGCCAAAACCGAGGACTAACGCATGGTTGGACAGGTCGAACTTGGGTGCGATTCGCCGCCTAATGGGGTGGATATGAAGCAGCGCGCGCGTCACCCGATCCGTGGCCAGAAACGGCGTCAGCATCATCGTGATCACCGTAACCAGCGCGATCATGCTGAACTCTTGCGAAGTGATATGCCCCGCATTGACGCCGATCAATCCCAGAACGAGCGAGAACTCGCTCGTTTGTGCCAGCAGAAGCCCGCTTTCGATTGCGGACCGGGAAGAGAGTCCGTTTCTTTCCGACAGAACGGTCACAAGAGGCGGTGTGACGATTAAGACCAGAAGCACTAGCCCGACTCCTTTGAGGAGAAGAATCGGGTCCGGAAGCGAAACCATCGCTCCGAGCGCCGTAAAGAAAATGGCCAGAAAGAAATCGGAGATGGAATTCAAAGGCGCCCGGACGATTCCGTTGATCGGGAATTGGGACAAGGCGAAGCCGGCCAAAAAGGCGCCCACAAAAATCGGGATTTTCAAAAAATCCGCCACACCCACAAACGCAAAAAGAGCGGCCAAGATCACCAGCAGAATGGCTTCCTCATCGAGCTTCAGGCGCAAGATGATCCAAGGCATGATCCAGCGCTGGCAAATGAGCGCCAAAGCGGTTAGCACCAGGCCCGATCCCAGGCCCGAAAGGACCGATCTCAAACCCTCCGGAAACCGCGAGAGAACAATGATGATCAGGATGATCAATCCATCTTGGATCAACAATACCCCGGTCACGAGCCGTCCAAACGGCTCAAACGTTTGCGCGCGTGAGTTGAGCAAACGAACCACCACCAGGGTCGAACTCGCGGATGTGGCAAACGCGATGTAAAGAGACGCATTCCAATCGAATCCGCAGAGCCAAGCGAAGGTGTATCCGGCGATGCCGATGACCAGGAACTGGCCGAAACCCACCCAGAGCGCCGCCGTTCGCTGACTCCCGAGCCGTCGGGGGTTGAGCTCCAATCCCGATACGAAAACCAGAAAAGCCAGCCCAAGCTGAAGAACACTGGTGTGATACGCCGAATCGCTCACCGGATGGATCGTGCCCAAGAGGATTCCCAGCAGAAGCAGCATGGGAATCACCGGAATTCGCAGCCGGCTGGCCAGCGCGTAACCGCATGCCGCCACCAAGAGCATGACCGTGAGCTCGGTCATGATGGCAGAATTCCCATTCGTTTCAGCTCCCGCGTTTGAGCCTTGATTCCGTCAATCTTCGGCATCATCAGATAATCTACGTTGAGCTCCAACAGATCTTCGGTGACCGACAAGTCCGTCACGTTGATGCTGCACGGGATATCCAGCCGGTCGCAGCGGTATGCGAGGAGTTCGTTGATGGATTCAATGTGCAGCGCCGAAACGAGAAGTTTCGCCTGCGACAGATCCACCTCTTGGAGCACCGAAAGATAATCCACATTCCCGTGAATTGTTTCGCACGGGAGACCGGCCAGCTTTCGTGGATCCGTGTCAATGGCAAGCACCTGCTCGCCGCGGGCGCTGAGCCTTCGGGCAATTTCCCGGCCAAGCGTGTTCATCCCCACGACAATGATGTGGCCGTGGCGTTTGGGTTTGAATCGCTGAGAGCCCTCCGCGCCCGCCTCGGTCCCATCACGGAAGAAAGAGAGCTGCCGAACCCAAAGGAACAGTCGATGGTTGTTGGTGATTGCGACGGCCGAAACAGCGATGGTCACGAGCCCCACGAAACCAACGGAGGACAGCAACGCGGGTTGAATGATTCCTTTGGCCACTCCAAGTGCGAGAAGAATATAGGAGAACTCGCTGACCTGCGACAAAGCGACCGCGGACAAAAACGCGGTCCGAATCCCGCTCTTCAACCAGATCAGAAGAGCGAAAATGATAATGGGTTTCGCCACCAGAACGAAACAGACGAACAACACGACTCCGGCCACTTCATCGGCGACACCCGCTGGATTCATCTGAATTCCAAGCGTCACGAAAAAGACTGCCACGAAGAAATTCATCAACGGATGCGTGCGGTGCTGGACATCGTGACTGAACGGCATTTGGGCCAGGCTGATCCCGGCGAGAAACGCCCCGCTCTCCTCCGACAAATGAAAATAGTGGGCGGCGGAGACCACGATGAAACACCAACCAAGACTGCAGATAAACAGCATGTCCTGCGATCGCGCCGCCCACGCGAACGGCCGGGCCAGGAGATACCGCAGAGTGAACAATACTCCGGCGAAAAGGAGGGCCATTTTTCCCAGAGCGATTCCGAGTGCTTTGGCAACGGTCCCGATTTCAAAAGACATGTCCCGGCCCAAGCCCGAAAGGAGAGTTAGGAACAGGATCACCACGACGTCCTGGAACAGGAGAATTCCGATGGCGATCCGGCCATAGGGCTGATCCAGTTCTTGACTGTCGTTGAGCAGTTTGACAACGACTACGGTGCTGCTCAGCGTGAGGGACGTCGCGATAAAAAGCGACTCCAGCGCGGTGAAGCCGAGTTGGGCTCCGAGAAACCAGGCAAGGATGCCAGTGCCAAACACCTGCCCCAAACCGGCCAGCAACGCCGTTTTGCCCAGATCCACCAGTTTCTCAAAGCTCAACTCAATCCCGACAAGAAACAACAGCAGCGCGATCCCCGCTTTGGCGATCAGGTCAATCGGCTCGGAGATGGACACGAGACCGGTCACCGGTCCGATCAGGAGTCCGGAAACCAAGTACGCAATGATCGCAGGCGCCTTAAGGGCTCGCGCAATGAGCACGAACAGCGCGGCCGCTGCGATGATGAGCCCAAAACTCTGGATGAAAGATTCGTCGTAAAGGCTCAATCTGATCGAGGTTCCCGCGTTGCGAAGAACGGTGCCAAGCATTGGGAGGCGCCGCAAGCCGCAACCGAATCTTTTCGGCGCTTCAACGTTCGAACGTCCTCCGACCATTCAAGCTGAAGCGGCCTACCGGCCGCGCACCTACTGCCCGGTTACCCCGAAAATGGGAGGGTGAGGCTCCCGCCGAACCCTGGAATTCTGCCACGATGGGGTTCGACGGGAGTCTCACCCTCCCGCACAAACAAGGAACGCGGTGGATGGTTCGGGAAATAATCCGACCCTATCCGGCGCTGGGGATACTCAACTGCTCGGTAATGTTGCGGATCTGGCTACGCTTGCGAGCGACAATGGCGGGAATACGGTTTTCGGAGTTAATACGGACAGTGCGACGATTGAGGTAACCTCAACAAGCAGTCAGACGTACGTGGACGACACCACGATCAACCAACCGATCCAGTTTGCGGCTTCGCCCCTAACTTTTCTACGAACCCAGACCGTTGATCCAAACGGTGAGATTCTGCCTTAGAGCCGCTCCGATATCCCTTTCAAGGTTGTCACAGTCTGTGACAAAAACTCGCTGTCCACGAATGGCACTTGACCGAAGATGATTTTTTCGGATTCGTCTTCGAGTTTCGCCGAGAGGTGACCCTTTGCATCCAATCTTTTTGGGGTTTTTTCTCTTTATGAACGGACCCACCCCTGCACCCCTCCCAGGAGGGGAAGTAAAAATGCCGCCTGCAACGAAGCTCCCCTCCTCGGAGAGGCTAGGGGTGGGTTCATGGGCACAGAGCGCGCTCGCAAGAGTTTGTCCACCCCCTCGCGTTATCCTGCACACGTGAGATTCGAGATGACATTGCTGGACAGACATCCACGCATGGTTGGAAACGCCAGGCCGGGCGAGCTATTCGCTTGCCTCATCGATGTGATGCACCATGATGCACGAATGCCGACCGGTAACTCGACAGTCAACAGTGACCCCAAACAGGGCTGCTCAAGGATAACCGTGACGCTGCCAGCGGAGCATTACCAAGAAATTCTGCGCGTGGCCAAGAGCAAGCGAGTCTCCGCCTCGTGGGTCATTCGCGACGCGGTGGAAAAGTACTTGGCGGAGGACATGCCGCTGTTTGCCGCGTCTGGAAGGAGAGTTTCTTGAACTACCGCTATTCAGGTCACGAAACGTTTCCTTGCCGGTACACTTGGCTGCCGAAGGCGGTCCGGAGCCTGCGGGAAAACCCTCAACTCTTTTCAGACGAGGACAAGGCGATGGTCGGACTCGGGGTTGGAAAGAACATGGTTCGGGCGATCCGGTTTTGGGCCGATGCCGGGGAAGTCGCTGTGCCGGATAGCACAAATAGCGGCCTGGCTGTTTCTGATTTCGGGAACCTGATACTCGGTCCTAAAGGGCGTGACGAGTTCCTTGAAGACATCCGGTGTTCAAGCTGCCGGAGCAGGCGATCCGGGAGCGGCTTGAATCAATCGAGAGGAATTCAGGTGGCGCTTTCCTCTATCAGGAGTCGGCGGCAATTCAGCAGTTGATCCGGCAAAAGTCCCGTTTGCCGCATGATCTCTTGGAGGACGTCTATTAAACCTTGGAGTGACATGGCTGACACAATCAACATTCCGCGACCGCGCTACAGCGTTAAACGTTACCCGGAAGCCAAAGTAAAATACCCGGGCGAGGATACAGGTGGATTCGGTACCATCATTGCCGAGAATGAAGAAGTCTTGGTCATCAAGTGGCCTGGCGGCAAACACTGGGTAGGCAGAGGAATGCCACCAGGATACCACTCACCATGCACCGACGTTCTGCGCAAAGACCAAGATGGGAGGTTTACTCTCTTGATTTCGTGGGATAGCCGACGAAAGCAAGCGGTGCATTGAGTTCGTCCAACCACTCGGCAAAGCTGAAATGGAAAGAAAAACCATCAGGCAGGTGAACATACCGGAAGCGATTAAGTCCGCAGAACCGCGAACTTGGGCGCACTGGCTCCTCGAAGCAAAAGATGTCGAAGGCAACGAATTGTGGGCACGAGTTATCTACAACCACTCAACGCGCGGCGCTTGGCAGGGATTGATCGTTCACCCGGATGGAACAGCGGAAAGGTTAAGCCGCATTCCAAACATTAGGGCCAAACGCTGGATCGCATGGACCAATTATGCATTCGATGTGACTGACGCGGGTCGAGCGAACGCTTGAGAATCGCCAACTCATCACGCATGCAACTGGTCCAACTGCTGGCATCGATGAACGGTATTGGCCTTCGCATAGCCAGTCTTGCCGAGACTTGCTCAGCTAGTGTGTCGTTCTGAGCCTTGGGCTTAAAGAGAGATGGCTGACTACGAAACAACCAACAAGGCTTCCCCGCTTTCGGGTGTCGCGGTTCGCTACCCAGAGAAGACGTTCTTTCTAGGTCAGGTTTTCAAGGACACGACCAACTCTTACAAGCTGGTTTGGTTTCTCGCCATCCTGTCGCTGCTGAAGCGAGGCCATGTTCAATCGCTCCGGTTTGTGGAAATCTTCACGGAGATGGCTGTAGCCGCTTGGCATCCTGTGTGTCTCTACCCCTTTCTCTTGGCCGGCAGGACAAGCTCCAAAACGTGATTCTGGAGATTCAGATGGAGTCAGGGTTGGCTCCGAACGCGGCTTCGGATGCCATCCGGAAGTTCGTCGAGGGCTCTGCCGCAGCGCAGGGTAAACTGGACTTCAAGCGATTCGTCTCGACACGCTTCCTGGCGCCGTGGTTCGACGATGAACTTCGGGGCATGAAGGACTCGCTGAAGGACAACAGAATCAAGGCGCTGGCCAAGGAGAGCCAGACCACACCGTACGCTTGCCTTTATTACTTCGATGGCAAAGGCGCTCGCGAAGCCATTCGACTGAACGAGTCCTGGCGAATGTTTCTCATGGAGAATCTAGGCATCGTCCAGTCCTTCGCCGAACATCATCTCGCGCTCTATTTGCAGGCGCGGAACCCGAACGTGCCCGGCGTGGTGAACAAGCTCCGTGCGCCGACGGCGCGGCAACTGACAGTCGCTCGTGAGTTCTGGCGGCTCGTGCGAACCGACTTTGAGAAAACGGGTAAGCCAGCGGAGTTTCGAGACATCTACTCTGAGCGCCAGCTTGGCGACAGCTTCACGATTGACCATTTCCTGCCATGGAGTTTCGTCGTTCACGATTTACTTTGGAATCTGACACCGGTCGAACCAGCGACGAACTCCAGTAAGAACGACCTTCTGCCCGACCTCGATCTTTATCTGCCACGCCTGGCCAAACTGCATTTCGCGGCAATCGAGACTGCCAAGAATTGGCCCAAGTTTCCCGAGGACTATACTGACTGTTTCAAGCTTGACGTCCCTAGGCTGTTGGCACTCGGCGAAGCTGGTCTTGAAAGAAAGTATCGCGAGGTTGTTACGCCACAGGCCCAGATCGCAATGAATCTGGGTTTTCAGCCGGGCTGGAAGGCACGCTCCGAAACTCCTGAGCTATTTACATCGGCAGAATCGCAGCCCCGATTTTCGGCTATCGTAACGCACTCTGGACCGGAAGAGATAATTTCACCGGGAAGTGTCATCGTAGAGTTTCCAGGAAAGTGCGAATCCAGGCAGAATTACCTGCCTCATTTTTCACTAAGTGTAGCGGCTGGCGGGTTTATTTCGGGAGATGCCCCGGAGCCTGAAGGTTGGGTGAATGTGGTTAAGCTGGGGTTCAAAAGACGTATTCTCAAGGAAATGTTCGTCTCCAAGGTCGTGGGGAAATCCATGGAACCAACCATCAGAGACGGAGCCTTATGTGTATTTCGCAGCCCCGTCGTCGGCAGTCGGCAGGAACGTGTCGTTTTGGTCCGAAAGGGGCAGATTTCGGACCCAGAAACAGGAGGAAACTTCACTGTCAAACGTTACCGTAGTACAAAAATTGTCGATGAAAACGGCTGGAGGCATGACGTGATTGAATTGATTCCCGACAACCTTGACCGGCAGAAGTATCCCGTGATGAGATTCAAGCCGGAAGATTATGAAGATTTGCGAGTGATCGCCGAATTTGTTGCTATGCTGGATATGAAAAACGACTCGGAGAAGCTTTGAAGAGAAAATGATTGTCCAGTTCAATCCACATGCTCGAATCTCAATGAACCAAAGCTTCAAACCCGGTTGGTAGCTGCGGGACTGACACAGTCTCAATGAAACCGTTTGGCGACATCGAGCGGGAGCGAGTTTTGGCTGAAGACGAACTGTTCGTCGTAGTCAGGGACAAGTATCCCGTTTCGCCAGGTCACAGCCTCATCATTGTGAAGCGACTCGTTTCGCGCTTTCGCAAACTGACTGCCGATGAAAAGACTAGGCTCACTCAATGGATGGACTGGTGCATCGGTCACCTTCAGGACGGATTAAAGCCGCGACCCGACGGTTTCAATGTCGGACTAAACGACGGCCCGGCTGCTGGTCAAACAGTCGGACAGCTTCACATCCATGTAATTCCTCGCTACAACGGCGATGTTTCGGACTCAAGAGGCGGCGTGAGATGGGTCGTGCCGACAAAGGCGCGTTACTGGAACGACTAAAGGAATGAAAAATACTAAACAGATCAGCCTGCCAGACGAAATTGCCGAAGCCGAAATTCAAGCACCCTGAAACAACTCACGAAGGCAGAATTGAACGCGCAGTTGCAGTTCTGAACGCGCCGGGTGGATTCGTGGCCCACAAGCAGATCCTTCTCAAAGCAACGGAGTCACCGACGCAGAGTTCCTCGAAGCCTTGAATATCGCCAGCGGCGGGGAGTTGTTGCGAGCGGCAGGGCTTGATTGGTTTGTTGGATCAATCCCGAAACAACGAGAAGCCGTTCCGCGTGACGGTAGGCATCGACCAGGGAGTCGAGTCGTTCGGCGGGGTCTTCGATCACGTTCAGAACGTATCCAAGGTTCACTACGTCTGCCATTTGCTTCAAACCATCGGGCTTGTGAACCGGGTCCCAGCCGGAAGCCGCATATCCCAAAGCGCGAAGCCCGTTCACATCGCTCCCTTGCCCGCAACCGTAGTCAAAGAACGTGGTCCCGGTTTTGAGAAGGCCGTATTCAACCAGCGTCTTCACAGGTTTCGAGAGATCATACCGGGTGAGGGCGGTCTTGTGGCGGTCGATCCCGCGGGTAACCGGAAGCGGCATGTCTTCCGGACCGGCAATGTCGATTGGACGGAGAGATTGGCCTTCGACGGTTAATCCCTTGGCCGCCAAGAGCCGTTCCCAATTCAATTTGAACCCAATGGTGGCGCTGTTTTCGTAAAGGCCGTGCGCTTCCTCGGCCTGGGTTAACGCAGCGAACTGCGCTCGCTTCGGGTGGTTGTGGGGAACAAAGGCTTCTTTCCGGTGGAGGATTGGCGGATTGATGTTCCCAGCGTAATCGGTTTCGCGGTGTTTTCCGGTGGTCAGATCGATGGTGATGGCGTGGCGCAGGGCGGGGTGCGGATCATCCAGGAAATCGGGATAGGCGAGGAAGGATACCTTGAGCTCGTCCAATCGGAATTTGAGGACGTTGTAAAGTTGAGTTGCGCCGCAGGAAATGGCGGCTCGTTGGACCAAGGTTTCTATCGCATCACCCAACTGCAAGGGTTCGTCCCGATAAAGGTAGAGAGCGGATGGCAGGCGTTTGCCGTATGGGATGGCCGCGAGAAGCTGTTTGTACTCAGCCAAATTCATTCAGGCAACCAAGTGTAGCGGCAAGGGAAACTCTCGTGACCTGAAATGCGATAGCTCATGAATCTCGTCCAATGGAGTTTTGATGATGTTGAGGTCCGCTCGCTTTGTCGAGCACGGCTTGCGCTTTGCAAGCGATTCAGAGGCTCCACAGAGTGTCGCCCCACCACCATTGGTTCATGAGTCCAATATGCATTAAATCCTTCGAGGGGGGAGGCTCCCCATGAATCCCCCGTCCAAAAAGGACATCGCTTCGAATGAAAACATCGATTCAAGCGTGTTTCTCATTTTGTTCGGGAGGGTGAGACTCGCGTCGAACCCCATCTTGGCAGAATTCCAGGGTTCGGCGGGAGCCTCACCCTCCCATTTTCGGGGTAACCGGCGGCACGATGTATCGCGGACTGCCAATCCGCGATACAGCCGATTACCAATCGGCGCTCGTGTGCCCGGCTCGGTTGGTCAATCCTCTCCTCACTTGTTTCTTTCGCCTACGCGGCGTGTCGGCGGTACGGGGAGAGCTGGTGAGGAAAGATGTATCTCCGGATCAATTCCCTAACTCAGCGGCCCATGCGGCGCCGGTCCATCCATACATTCTTCAGCGCGGCTCCAAGCTCGTCTGCGTAGCCGTGGTAATCTGTGAGAGCGGAGCTCTGAAGTCTGTTCCGCAGTGTCATCCGGTGGCCCAATAGCGAGTCCGGAGCTTGTGCGAGGCGAATCGCGCGCCCGGTGTATTCTCTCGGTGTTGGAGCGATGAACTCTTCCAGTCCAAGATTGGAAAGAATACTGACTCCTTGGCGGGAGACATACGAATCGCCCTCAAGCGTCAAGACGGGAACTCCCATCCACAGGGCATCGCAGGATGTGACGGCCCCGTTGTAGGGAACCGAATCCAGGATCAGATCAACGGAATGATAGTATTCGAAATAATCTGTTAGAAACCCGGCGCGAACCAGCCAGAGTTGCGAAGCCGAAACGCCGTGTTCGCTGAAAACGGTCGTCAACCTCGCGTCGTGAGCCGGATGGTTGCTCAAAAGCATGAGCCGGCTATCGGGGGATCCTTTCAGTATTTCACTCCATAATCTGAAACAAGCACTGCTGAATTTTAACGGATTGTTCAAGCATCCGAAAGTAAAAGGCTTTCCCGTGGTACAAGGGAGCGGCCGGACATCCGGCGCTGTTGCCAATGGCAAATACACCCAAGGTGTTTTGTTCAGTCGCAGCAGGGTCTCGGTCCCGAGATGTTCGGTTTTTCCAGGAGGATCGGCAAATGGGTCCGTAACTCGATAGTCCATCGTCTCAAGGCCGGAGGTGTTGGGATAGGCGAAAACTGTGATTTGAATGGGAGCCGCGCGCTGGGCAAACAGCGTCAGGCGGTTGTTCGCCGTGTGGCCGGAAAGATCAACAAGAATATCGATACGATCCGACCGCATTTGCTGAAGTGCTTCGTCATCGGATTGATTCGCAATGTTTCGCCAAACTGTGTTCAGGGATTTCAGATGCTCTGTAAGGGTGTCTTGCCGTTGGCTATTGTGATAGGCGACGAGTGAGAAGTCCTTCCTATTGAGATACGAACATAGAAGAACCGCGAACCGGCCAACTGGGTGCTGGTAAAAATCTGACGATACCAAGCCGACCCGAATCGGTTGTCCCGGTGTGGACCGCACTCGGAGCGGACTGGACGGTTTGATTTGGCGGGCGCCCCAAATGCGATGGGCGGAGGCAATTTCGTCGCGGGAGAACTCGGACTGGTAATTCAGGGCGAATACCATGTGGCTGAGCGTTTCGGCGTCCAGGCGCAGGAATTTCGCGCAATGGGCAAGAGGGACGCAAGCGGCCAGACAGGTGTTTGCGAGGTTTTGGAGCACATCCGGATGGTTCGGCTCAGCGGCGAGTGCCAGGCGGAAACAATCAATCGCCTCCTCCAACTGACCGCGCTGTTTGAAGAGGTTCCCGAGGCATTGGAGAGCCCTCAAGTGTTGCGGAGCGGACTCGAGGCACATTCGGAGCGCCGCCTCCGCTTCGTTTTCTTGTTTGAGTTCCGAGAATAAATGTCCGAGGAGATTGTAGAGATCCGGATCTGATTTGACGGAGACAGCCCGCTGCAAATAGCGGCAAGCCTCCTCGATCCGGAGATTCGAGGCGCAGTACCGGCCTAAGAACGCATTGGATTGAAAGTGATCCGAGTCAAATCGCGTGATTTCCCGATACACCGCCGCTGCCGCTTCAGTTTGATTTAGGCAAAGCAGAATCTCCGCATGCTCCGTGAGCACTTCGGTGTCCTTCAGCCCGGTACTCAGAATCGGCTCGATCAACTCGAGCGCCAGGGAAGGCTGGCTGGCGAGTCTCGCGATCCGCGCCATCAAAAGAACCGCCGTGGAGTTATTCGGGTTGCGATTCAGGATCACTTTTGCCAGGTTCGATGCTTCCAGGATGTGACCCGAGGAAATCAAATTGCGGATCTGATCGAGTATTGTTTCTTCCGCTTCCATGGTTGAGTCTTGGGTCAAGACTCGCCAATTGATCTCGCCTCGATAAATGCCCTTAGCTCGGCCGCGATTTTTCCGCCAAATCCGGGGACCTCCGCGATTTGTTCGACCGTAGCCATTCTAAGGCGCTGCACGGAGCCGAACTTCCTTAGAAGCGCGCCCTTTCGACGTTCTCCGATACCGGGAAACTCATCCAGCACACTTTCCGATATTCGACGCAGACGCAATTGGGCGCTGTATGTATTGGCGAAACGGTGAGATTCATCGCGAACGCGCTGTAGTAGCTTCAAGGCTCCGGATTCATGGCTGAGCCGGAGGGGTTCCCTTTCGCCCGGTTGATAAATTTCTTCGAATTCCTTGGCGAGTCCGATTGCGGAAAGGTGGCCTAATCCCAGTTTCTCAAGCTCCGCGCAAGCGGCATTCAATTGTCCTTTGCCTCCATCGATTAAGATTAGATTCGGAAACGCGGCGTTTGCCGCCGGTAAGGCGTTTGTTTCGTCCGCGCCGCCGCCATTGCGATCGTTCGCGGCGTCCGGAGTAAGTTCGAGTTTCTCTTCGCGTTCCGCAGGCTGCGAGCTGGATTTTTCTTTGCTCGATTTGATTCCCTGGGTGGAGTCTTTGAGCAGCCGTGTGTAGCGCCGGCGTATCGTTTCCGCCATGCATGCAAAATCATCCTGCCCGGTAACGGACTTTATTCGAAAGCGCCGGTAGTTTGCGCGATCTGGGCGTCCATTGCGGAATGAAACCATCGAAGCCACCGCAAAGGTTCCGCTGATGTTGGAAATATCGAACCCTTCGATGCGATAGGGCGGATTCGGGAGCCCCAGCACCCGAACCAACTCGATCAAGTCCTCGTCTGGATTGAGCGCAACGGGCAGCTTGTACGGGATGCGAACGAATTTGTTCGTTTTTTGTGTCGTTTTTTTCAGATCGGATAGCATGTCGCGCAGTTCAGCGGCGCGTTCAAACTCGAGATTGGCCGACGCCTTTTTCATCGCTGTTTCGAGTTCGGTTTCCATTTCCTGCGATTGGCCTGACAGAAAATCGCAGGCGGCTTGGATTTGCAGGAGGTAATCGTCCCGGGAAACATTTCCGATACAAGGGGCAGTGCAATACTTCAGGTTCGCGTAGAGGCAATGTTTGTAATCGCGATCGTTCGGCAGCAATGGACGGCAGCCGCGTAAGTTGAATTTTTGCCGAATGAGGGCGACCGTCCGGCGAAGGGCTCCGGAACTGGCGAATGGCCCAAAATATTGCGCGCCGTCATCTTGCTTGAGGCGTGTTAATGCGAATCTCGGAATCTGATCCCGGAGATTCACCTTCAGAAGTAGAAAATGTTTGTCGTCCCTGAAACTGACATTATATCGAGGATGAAATTCTTTAATGAGCTTGCCCTCAAGCAGCACGGCTTCGGGTTCCGTTCGAACCACGTGAACGTCAAGATCGTGGACGGCTTCGACGAGAGCATTCAGTTTGAGGTCCCAGCCGTGGCGTCTGGAGGGATGAAAATACTGATGGACCCGCTTGCGAAGGTCGCGAGCCTTTCCGACGTAGATCACTGTACCGAATCGATCTTTCATCAGATAAATGCCTGGTTTATGAGGAATTTGGCTGATCTTGGATCGGATCTGTTCGGTTGCGGGCATGCTGCGGATTTCCAGAACTTTGCTGTTGTTCTTTAACTCGCGGCATCTTGATCGGATTCGATGCCGGACACAACCGGGTTTTTTCGTGACCTGCGGACGAAAAGAACCTAGATAATACTTTAGTAATACGTTTCTATGAATATTCGAATTTTGTCCCCAGGTCTTCTCGGTGTTGTTTTACTCGTCAGCACCGCGAGTGGTGCTTCCGCAGCTCCACAAGCGAATCCTCCGGTTCCTATTCTCGCGGAAAGAAAGTCTGTCGAAGGTGTTGTGCCTGTTTCTGGACCCAAGATCCATTTTCCGGAGATGGAATTTAGTTTTGGAACGGTGAAGCCAGGCGAGGTAGTTCGTCACGATTTCAAGGTTGTGAATCTGGGAGACGAGACTCTGCAAATCACAGAAGTCCGTCCATCGTGCGGTTGCACGACGGCGGGCGATTGGACGCGCGTTCTGAAGCCTCAAGAGTCCGGCATCATTCCTATCCAACTCGATACGGGACGATTTAAGGGCGATTTGACTAAAACAGTCACTATCACGAGCAACGACTTGAGCCAAAAGCAGGTGATGCTCAAGATTATCGGCACCATTTGGGAGCCGATTCGGTTATCATCGACCTATGTCATTTTTTCGTCCGTGTTAGATCCCGAGACCCCCGAAAGCAAGTCGATTACGATCAGTAATCAGATGGGCCAGCCGGTGGAAATAACCGACGTTCAAGTTCAATCGGAGTTCTTTTCCGCGAAATTGAAAACTCTGGATCCGGGCAGAGAATTCGAACTTCTAGTCACAACCGTGCCGCCGCTTCGAGACGGAACAAATCGAGGCACGATCACAATGAAAACCTCGAATCCAGATGTTCCAACCCTATCTTTGAGCGCGTATGCAACCGTTCTGGCAGCGGTTCAGGTGATCCCCCCTAAAATTGTGCTGCCTGCCGGGGAAATGAGCAGTCCTGTGAAAAGGTACGTTACGGTTGTGAACCGGCGGGCGGGAGATCTTGTTGTTTCGGATTTGAAAATGACGTTTGGAGGCGTTGATGTTTCCGCGACCGAAGTTCAGCAAGGAAAGCGAGTGACAATCGCGTTGACGTTTCCTGCCGGTTTCAAAATACCCGGTTCAGAAACAT
Source organism: Verrucomicrobiota bacterium (assembly GCA_027623095.1). Taxonomy (GTDB): domain Bacteria; phylum Verrucomicrobiota; class Verrucomicrobiia; order Limisphaerales; family SIBE01; genus JAIPJX01. Next base: position 15,614 of record JAQBVM010000034.1, on the reverse strand, counting down.
TGGTCCTTGAGGGAAAGACAAATCGCCCCGAATTGCCGGAATTTAAGGTGCCGATCAGTTATATCCAAACTCCATAAGCCTTCCGGGTTGTCACTAAGCTTGTGATTGGCCGTAAATCCGATCGTTTCGAGAAAATGCAGATATCAATCCAACACTGATCATGGCCAGAATAATCGTCGATGCGGGTTTGGTTGTTGCTCTGGGAATTCCGCTGGCCTTGGGATTGAATGCGATATCGCCAAAAGGCCTCTCGATAAGTCGCGACTACTTTCCCGATACAGCCTCGGCCTCTCGGATTTCCGCCTCGGAGGCGAATCGAAGTGGCGCTGCGGTGGATTCGCCTCCCGCGATTAGCAGTCCAGATTCCGCCATGAGAGAACGACTGGCCAAAAAAGGTTTGAGTCTTGTTTCATTTGAGGAAACGTTGACTCTTTATAGAGATCCCAGGTTTGCGCAGGGGTTGGTCGTTTTCGTGGATGCCAGGAACGACGCGCATTATCAAGAGGGCCATATTCCGGGCGCCTACCAATTCGATCATTACCACATGGATAAGTATATTGCCGAGGTTCTCCCAATTTGTCAGATCGCCGAGAGAGTCGTAGTCTATTGCACGGGAGGGAGTTGTGAAGATAGTGAGTTCGCGGCAATGAATCTGATTCAGCTTGGCATTCCCGGGGAGCAACTTGCCATCTACGGCGGTGGAATAAACGAGTGGCGAGATAAAGGAACGGAGGTCGAACGCGGGCCTCGCCTGAGCGGATTGATTTCGCCCGCAAAAGGTAAATAGCCTCGAGATTGGTACTGGTTTCAGTTGCCGATGTTTGCTGATTCCAAATCGCTTTCCAAGTGAAACTAATTCCCCTCACCCCGTCCCTCTCCCTTTCCGTTGGTGAGGGTGTCTGTATGGACGGGAGAGGGGTTTTCATATTGTGTTCACAGACATTAACCTCAGTTCGAACGTCTTATGGAACGAGCAGATCGGAATTGCTTTGTTTATTCGACTGCGGATTTAAAATCACAAAGCCGGATCATGATTCTCAAAAAAGCAGTTCAACCACCAAACACACGAAATAGGAATTCTCGGCGCCTCGGTGCCAGGATTAGTAAAAAGCCACCATCGCTCTGACCGGGTACGCTCATCAATCTTCCCATTCGCTAAAGTTATGCCGAGACCCTCAAATTGCTCTAAGCAGTCGGATTATCTGATCTTATTGGCGCGACTGATATTGGGAGTTGTTTTCGTCTATCTCGGTTGTGTGAAGGTGGCTGATCCGGTCGGGTTTCTGAAAATGCTGAGGCAGTTCCGGCTGATCGAGAGTTCATTGCTTTTGAACACGATTGCGTCGGCGCTGCCATGGTTTGAAGTCATTTGCGGACTTTTATTGATCGTGGGAATCAAAATCAGGGGAACCGCGTTGCTGGTTGCGGGGATGCTTGCCGGTTTCACAGCGGCCGTTGCTCTGCGTGCGATCGAGATTTACAACGCTGAGACGATCGCGTTCTGCGCGATTCGTTTCGATTGCGGTTGCGGGTCCGGCGAGGTCTTGATCTGTCAAAAAATTATCGAGAACAGCTTTCTCGCAATGCTTGCGGTTGCTGTGTTAGTGGCGGCGAATCACCGATTTTGTCTGTTCGCTCGCCGAAGCCCTGCCGGTCAGGATTAGCATTGCAGCGACACTGATAATGAGATCGCGTTAAGCTGCTCACAGGCAGCACCAATCGGACGAGGTTCTTAGCCTGCCTTAAGTAAGGTCTCTATTTCTGGGTGATCCGTGTATCAGGGGGAATCGGTTCATTGCCCGAAGGTGGCGGGCTTGCGACTATCTCCGTCGCTTCCGCAGATTCTTTTCCTGACGCAGGCTCGACGGGAGGTTCCGCTGATTGGATTTCTGAGACTTGAGCGTTTGCTGCCTCGGCTTGGTCCTCTGCATCGGACTGCGCGGCAGGTTGGGTTTGAACGGCTTCCGGCGCGGGAGTTTGACGGGTGCCCTCATGGACTGCGGAATCCTCTTGCGCGGTATTGGTATCCTCGGATCGATTCAACTCAGCGTCGCCTTTAGATTGCAATTCTTCCGGTTTCTTTGATGCCTCCAAATTCCCATCGCATTCAGAACTCGAATCTTTCGGTTCTTTGGCAGCCGGTGAAGCTGATTTGTCGGATTCAGCCATCGGCGGAGCTTTCGGTGCAACCTTCGGTTTTGGAGGGGCTGGCGGTTTTATGAACGGTTTCTTCGCGAGCTCGATCAATCCACTAGAGAACTCAATCACATGCCCTTCATAAATGAGCCAGTGAAGATTTGAGACAACTGCCGCCGCCTCAGGGTTTGGCGGTGCTGCTTCACCGCTCGTTTCGCCTTGGGCCGCCGCTTCGGGTTTCAGGTTTGCGCCCGGAGCCAGCGCCTCAAGAATTTTTCGTCGGGAACAATCAGGTGTGTTGCGGATGAAATCCACGATCCGCATGATTCCGTCCGAGACAGGTGTTACCTCGGGGTCCAGATATCGAGGCCGCGCCACAGAAACATGCGTTACCGTTTTGTTCACTTTGAAGAACTGCATCCCATGGTTCGCCAATTGATGGCTTAAGACCGTGACGACTTTCAGTGGAAATCGCATCTGATCTTCCCACGTGCGGCGAACGAGCTGCTGAAGCTCCATAAGCGGTTGCGCCTGCGCTGCCGAACCGTTGAGCGCGTGGTTTTCCACCGATTTGACAACGACAGGGAAATGGATCTCTCGAAAGTGTTTCTCGACTTCTTCACGGTTGCCCAATCGTGTCGCCTCCGGGACGTTCAAGCAGATGTACTCGGTCTTCCAGCTCTGATCGTCGATCCATTTCTTCACGATGGCTTCGTCGCGAACAATCTTGATTCGCGACTTAAATGCGTCAAACGGCATTCTCGAAAAGCGCTCTTTATGGAGCTTTCTAAGTTTGTTCTGGTAATCGTGGTAATTCGGCGGACCGAGTATCGCGCCGCTCATGCCACACTGTCCCACAAACGTGTAAGTGCCTTTCGGTGGATCGGTTGGAGTGCGCTCGCTCTGGTAAAACGTGGCAAAGTGCTTGTCGAGGACATGGTCTGTGGCCTGCTGCTCGGATAACCAGAGCGTTTCGTCAAGCTCGCAAAGGAACAGAGGCCGCACGGCCTTGCCACCCTCATTCTTGATGATGCCGTATTGCACATTGTAACGATCCGGTTTCTTCAGAATGAGATAAGCGATATCGAACAATGGGTACGCCCGTCCTGTGAGGCGAATCTGTTTGGCGAGAGATTCGACGCCCCTTTCATCGGGAACCAAAGAGACCTGAATATCGATTTGAGGAGGTTCCGGCGCTCGCCTGTCATCGCTTCTGCCTGGACCTTGGCGTTCGAACGGCCTCTCGGCTTGATGTCCTCTTGGACCGAAACCCTGCCGGGGACGAGTATCTCGAGGCTGGCCTTCGCGCCCTCCTCCAGGGCGTCTTGGACCTCGACTGTCTGGACGCGCGTCTCCACGGCGGGAAGGGCGTTCACGGTCGTCTCCGTCGTATCGTGAGTATTTGTTTTCCGCAGGCGGTCTCTGCGCCCAGGCCGGTAGAAGTTGAAGGTCGAGATCGAGCTCCTGCTCGCGCGACCCTCCCTCAGGTGATTTGTTCATTCCGTCAGATGCGCTGCTCATTCCTTCGAGCGTTTGCAATTCAACAACATAATAAGCTGTAAAACATGGAGCTCCTTGCGATAGAAAGCAAGCGTCTGCTGTTTTGGCGAATTTCTCATTCCTGCTTTTCGCTTGGGAGGCTTCCGATCGGCGTGGTTCTTTGGAGGATCCTCAACGCGCAATCCGTTCCTTCAAAATCGTGGTTTTGCGACTACTTTGAGCGGCCGGCGTTCGTGGACCTTTTGGCAATCCGCCTGCTCGATGTGACTTTCTTAACGGTGCCGAGTCTTAGATAAATTGATTTGAGAGTCTGCAGCATCTGTTCGCGCCGTTCGTAGAGGCGCTTTGGTTTCCTCGGTTTGACGCGGCTCAGACAGTACGCGGTCAATAGCGGCAAGGCGATTGTCGAATCGACATAGGCCACCACGCAGTCCGGCAGCGTATCCGGGTCAATCTTCCCCCAGCTCACCGCTTCCGCTGGGGTCGCCCCGCTCAATCCTCCAGTGTCGGGCCGAGCGTCTGTGCATTGGAGAAAGTAATCGTGCCCTTTCGCTTCAAGTCCCATCACTTCCTGGATCTGCGGTTCCGTTTGAAGAATAAAATTCTTTGGCGAACCGCCACCCAGGATAAAAACCGATGACTTCAGTCCGGCGGACTTGGCGTCAAACACGATCGCGGCGGTTTGGTTGACGTCGCGGTTTACGTCGAATTGAAGTTTCGAATCCCGCAATGCCATCGCGGCGACATTCATACCGATGGAACTATCCCCCGGACTGCTCGTGAAGATGGGAATTCCGCATTCGTATGCGGTTGCGAGCACGGAGCTGTCTATTAGCCCGAGTTTTCTACCGCGCTCATGAACGTATTTCCCGAGCAGATGGTGAAATTCATCGGTCCCCATTGTTCGCTGAAAATCCGGACCGCGAATGACTTCTCGGATGAACGCGTCCGTATCGAGCAGCACGTCGTAATCGAAGAGAACGTCGTAAATCCGAATCACACTGTCCCGCCGGAGCATCACGTCATCCAAAAAGGGTGACCCGGAATACAACTTCATATCCAGACCGTAATGGAGGTCGTGGTAAAGGTTGGCTCCGGTCGAGATAATCCAATCGATGAATCCCGCCTTCATCAAAGGGATCAAACACGATTTGCCGAGGCCCGCCGGCGTCAGCGCTCCTGTGAGACTCATGCCCACGCAGCCGTTTTTGGGGAGCATCTTGTGGGCTAGCAGTTTGGCAGCTTCGCGCAAGCGGCCCCCGTTGTAAGCCAGAAATGCCTTGTCGATTAGATCGGCCGCCGAGATGTCCCTGCCGATTCCAAGCGGGTTCAGACGCGGGTATGCGGCGAATTTCCGGTTCGACTTTGCGGCTGTTTTCATGCGGCAGTCTTTTCGGTTTCCATAATGATGGCAACGCCTTTTTGCTGGGTTGACTAAATATCTTGAATCAAACCCCGGGCTGGCCTTTGATGCGCCATCAACCGTATGCCGTTTGATATACCAATCCTGAATCCATTAAGGGCGATCGTCGGGCCGAATAATGTGCTCACATCGGCTGAGGATACGATTCCTTATTCATTCGATGGCACCGCGGCGCTGACTCAAATGCCGGGTTGTGTCGTCTTCCCGAAAGACGCGGGGCAGATTGCCGGCATTCTTCAAATTGCCAATGAAAAGCGAGTTCCCGTGGTCACTCGGGGATCGGGAACAGGACTCAGTGGAGGGAGCCTTCCGTGCCCGGACTGCATCGTTCTTTGCACGGCGAAAATGGACAAGATCCTCGAGTTGGATCGTGCGAACCTCACCCTCCTTTGCGAAACCGGCGTAACAACTCTCGCGATCGCCGATGCCGCGGTGGGGGCTGGATTGTTCTACCCTCCCGATCCCGGTTCGATGAAAATCTCCACGATCGGTGGAAATGTCGCCGAGAACTCGGGAGGTCTGCGCGGGCTCAAGTATGGGGTCACCCGAAACTATGTCATGGGATTGGAGGTCGTGCTTCCGGACGGGGAATTGATGTGGCTCGGAAACAAATGCGTCAAGGATGTGGCGGGCTACTCGCTGAAGGATCTGTTTATCGGCTCCGAAGGCACGCTCGGGGTCATCTCGAAGGTGTTGCTTCGCCTGATCCCAAAGCCGGCCAGCAAAAAGACAATGGTGGCCACTTTCAACCAAATGGATCAAGCCGCCGATTCGGTCTCAGCCATCATCGCCGCTCAGATCATTCCGTGCACGCTGGAGTTCCTGGACCGGACCACCATTCATTGTGTCGAGGATTTTGCGAAGATCGGCCTGCCCCTCGATTGCGAAGCGTTGTTGCTCATGGAAACCGACGGTCATCCGGCCGTTGTCGCCGAAGAAGCGGCGCATATGGAGCGGATCTGCCGTGAGCAAGGATGCTTGGAGGTGCGTGTCGCCAAGACGGACGAGGAAGCGGTGAAACTCGCCAGCGCTCGGCGCTCAGCCTTTTCGGCGCTGGCCCGCGTTGCGCCGACGACGATCCTTGAGGACGCCACCGTTCCGCGGAGCGAATTGGCGCGCATGATCCGGTTCGTTGAGGCGATCGCCAAGAAGTACAGACTTCGAATTGGCACTTTCGGTCACATGGGAGACGGCAATCTGCACCCAACATTTCTGACAGACGAGAGAAACACCGAAGAGATGCATCGCGTGGAGGAGGCATTTAAAGAGATATTCGACGAGGCGATTCGTTTGGGAGGCACCATCACCGGCGAACATGGAATCGGATTGGCGAAGAAGGCGTTTCTTCCGAAGTTCGCCGGCGGCGCGCAGATGCGTGTGATGCGCGAGCTTCGGCGAGTCTTGGATCCGAAAGGGATCCTGAATCCCGGGAAGATGTTTGATTGAAGTCTTCTCATGAGCCTGCCTGGATCTCATCTGAAGAATCTCGACTACTCGGTTTTGCAGCAGTGCATGCATTGCGGGCTTTGCCTGCCGACATGCCCGACATACGACGCCACGAAGCTCGAGCGCAACAGTCCGCGCGGTCGAATCTCGTTAATGCGGGCGATTGCGGATGGAAAGCTTGAGGCATCCAAGGCGTTCGCCGAGGAGATGTACTACTGTTTGGGGTGTTTGGCCTGTATGACAGCGTGCCCGGCAGGAGTCAATTACGCCGAGCTTTTTGAGCATGCGCGCGCTGAGGCGGAGCAGAGCCGTGTGATGGACTCGCCGTTTCGCCGTCTGATTCGCGGATTCACGTTGCACTGGCTGTTCATGGATTTGAGACGGCTGCAATGGGTTGGGCTTGCCATTCGATTGTACCAAACGTTGGGTTTGCAGGCTTTGCTCAGGAATAGCGGGGTGTTGAATCTGTTTCCAAAGCGGTTGCGCGAGTTGGAAGCCATGACGCCTGCGATTCAACCCGAATTCTCGTCCGAACTCATTCGTCCTGTTACACCTCCTCAAGGCCAGCGCCGGTATCGCGTGGCGATGCTCATCGGCTGTGCCCAGGATTTGATCTTTAGCGATGTGAACCGCGATACGGTCGAGGTTTTGTCGCGGAACGGCTGCGAGGTGGTTACGCCGCCCGAGCAGTTCTGCTGCGGTTCGCTCCACGCCCATAACGGAGAGTGGGAATTGGCCCAGGTGCTGGCCCGAAAACAGATCGACCAGTTTCCTCCGGACGAATTTGACGCGATCATCTCCAACGCGGCAGGCTGTGGTTCGCACCTAAAACATTACTCGAAACTGTTGGAACATGATCCCGTGTATCGAAAGAGCGCGGAACAATGGGACAGGAAGCTCAAAGACATTCACGAATGGCTTGCGGAAATTGGAATCGCGGCACCCGCGAATCGGCCGGGTCGCGGCGAAGCCGTTGCATACCATGAGGCGTGCCATTTGTGCCACGGACAGCAAATCACCGTGCAGCCACGGCAGGTTCTCCGATCGATTCCGAATCTGAAACTTCGCGAGATTTCTGAAAGCACCTGGTGTTGTGGGAGCGCCGGGATCTACAATTTGATCCAGCCGGAAATGGCCGGCGAACTGTTGGAGCGAAAGCTTAAGAACATTCTGGCAAGCGACGCGCAGATCCTCGCGACCGCGAATCCCGGATGCATGCTGCAGATCATCAATGGAGCTAAACGACAAAACATAGAGCTTCGGGTAGTGCATCCCGTCACGCTGCTGGCGGAGGCATACCGCAGTGAGAGTTCGACTCGGATTGGCGATCCAGAAACCGTTAGAAAAGGAAGGGCCGTTTGACCATGCGTTCGCGTTCTGAAGTGATTACTTTATTGACGAATCCGGGTGTGATCGCCGTGGTGCGAGCCCGGAAGCGTGGGCAAGTCTTGCCGCTCTCCGAGGCGCTGGTTTCCGGCGGGGTCATCGCGATTGAAATCACAATGACGACTCCCGATGCGATTGAGGCGATACGAGAGGCTGCGATGCACTTCGGACTCCGGGCCTTGATCGGGGTCGGAACAGTCTTGGATGCCGCAACTTGCAGCAAGGCCGTTGAAGCGGGGGCCGATTTCGTTGTCAGTCCGATTACAAAACGTGAAATTGTCGAAGCTTCCCATTCGGCGGACCGGCCTGTGATGCTCGGCGCTTACACACCCACTGAAGCGCAGGCAGCGCATGAAATGGGCGCCGACTTTGTGAAACTTTTTCCCGCCGACGGTCTCGGGGCGAGTTACATCAAAGCACTTCGAGCTCCGCTTCCGCATCTGAAGATTGTCCCGACCGGGGGTGTTGACCTGAACACGGCTGCGGGATTGATCAAGGCTGGTTGCGCCGCATTGGGCGTCGGCTCGTCACTCATTTCTCCAAAGCTTCTCGAACGGGAAGCGTGGAATGAGTTGACCCAATTGGCAAAACAGTTTGTCGCCATCGTGGAAGAAGCGAGAAGGACTTAGTTCTCACAAGGACGCTGACAGTCAGGGCTCCACCGAGTGTCGCCCCACCCAAACAATTGGATCGGGATTGGCTGTCAGAATGTCGCTCAATGCGTTTGCGCGCATGATTCTTCAAAAGTCCGCATCATGACGCGATAATCAGTTCATTCGAGTTTTTGACTTCTCCCGCATTCATGGCAGTTTCCTCACTTATGAGATTGTGCCGCCGCGGAGAAGGTTTTCAAACGTATCGAACTGGAAACAACAAACTTGGCAGGATCGGCGCAAGAGGTGTTGCTCTCGGCCTGATCTTCGGATTGCTCGCGGCAGGTGCTCTTGCTCAATCGCCGGTGTTGCTCGAGAGAAAAGCGAACCGGACTTTGAAGATTCCCGAGACCCCGCCGTCCGGGGGGTTTCTTACGGAAACTGCGTTCGGCTCACTTCGATTCACCGATCCCGTTGTGATCACGGCGCCTCCAGGGGAAACCAATCGCCTCTTCGTCGTGGAACAGGTGGGGCGCATCATTGTAATCACGAATTTGGTGAATCCAACCCGCTCAATTTTCATGGACATCGACGCGCGGGTTTCGGGCGGTGTGCCCTCGGACGAACGCGGATTGCTGGGGTTGGCGTTTCATCCTGGCTACTCGACCAATCGCCTATTCTTTGTGTTCTACACGGCCACATCCGGATCGACCGACAGACTTTCTCGGTTCGAAGCGGCACCGAATAACCCGAATCAAGGTCTCCCGGATTCGGAAGTTGTCCTAATCAATCAGCGGGATGACGCGGGCAATCACAACGGGGGAGACCTTCATTTTGGCCCGGACGGTTATCTTTATGTTTCCCTTGGGGACGAAGGCGGCGCCAACGATCAGTACGACAATAGCCAGCGCATTAATCGGGATTTCTTTGCCGGCATCCTTCGCATCGACGTGGACAAACGGTCGGGGAGTCTTCCCCCGAATTCGCATGTGGCCGCTTCCGCAAATTATGCGGTCCCGCCGGACAATCCGTTTGTGGGTGCTTCGACCTTTAATGGATTGCCGGTCGATCCGGGAACCGTCCGTACTGAGTTCTGGGCTGTGGGTCTGCGCAATCCGTGGCGGATGTCTTTCGACCGGCCATCCGGGCGGCTCTATGTGGGCGATGTGGGGCAGGGAGCTCGGGAGGAGATTGACGTCATTGTCAAAGGCGGCAATTACGGCTGGAACTATCGTGAAGGTAATATTGCCGGACCCCGGAGAACTCCTCCGGAAGGATTCGTCGCGATCGATCCGATCTATGATTATGGACGGCGGGACGGTCTATCTGTCACCGGTGGCGTTGTCTATCGCGGAGATCGGTTTCCGGAGATTTTTGCGCATTATATTTTCGCCGATTACGGCACGGGCAACATCTGGGCGCTTGGATATGATGCGGTGGGCGCCGTGAATGTTCGGCGATTGGCAGGCGACAGCGGCATCACAGCCTTTGGTGTCGATCCAAGCAATGGCGATGTATTGTTCGCTGACAATGGCGAAGACAGAATTAAGCGTCTGGTTGCGAGTCCGAATGTGACTGGAACACCGATTCCCACTCTCCTTTCCGAAACCGGCGCATTCAGCGACCTCGAATCATTGAAACCGAGTGAAGGAATCGTGCCGTATGAATTGAATGTTCCGTTTTGGTCTGATCACGCTCTAAAGACGCGCTGGTTTGCGGTGCGGGACAACGACCGGAAAATCGGATTCGATCGCGGCGGAAATTGGGCGTTTCCCTCGGGAATGGTTTGGATCAAGCACTTCGAACTTGAATTAACCCGGGGAGTTTCCGAATCGGCGAGGCGATTGGAAACGCGATTTCTCGTTCGGAACACCAATGGCGTCTATGGGATTACCTATCGGTGGAATGATGCCCAAAATGACGCGGCATTGGTCCCGGAAGAGGGATTCGACGAGACGTTCACAATCGATGACCGGGGAATCCCCAGAACGCAAGTCTGGCACTATCCGAGCCGCAGCCAATGTCTCGCGTGTCACACGCCGGAAGCCGGATACGCTTTGGGATTCAGGACGTCGCAGCTCAATCGAGACCATGATTTTGGGGATGCGCAGGGCAACCAAATCCGGGCTCTGAGCGATGCGGGTTATTTCGAGACACGTGTGGAAGACATCCACACCTTGCCATCGGCGGCGGCGGCGGATGACTCGAGTCAAAGTTTGGAGTATCGCGTCCGTTCCTACCTGGCCGCGAATTGCTCGCAATGCCATCAGCCCGGCGGCCCTGGACTGGGAGTTTTTGACGCGCGATTGACAACTGCTACATCGGAAGCCGGTCTTGTGAATGGTGACCTCCTGAACCGTTTTGGAAATTCGAACGTCCGGGTGACTCGTCCGGGCGCGCCGGATCAATCGATGTTGTTGCGGCGAATTGCAACACTCGGGTCCGGTCGAATGCCTCCCCTGGCCTCCTCAGTCTTGGATCAGGCCGCGATTGAGTTGGTAGCCGAGTGGATCTCCAGCGATCTAGCGAACTTTCAAAGTTTTGCGGAATGGCAAACGGAACACTTCGGTTCAATCGACGCTCCCGAAGCCTCCGCGACGGCGGATCCGGACGCTGATGGAACGACGAACTTGCTCGAATATCTTGCCGGACGAAATCCAAACTCGAGTGCTGATTCGTGGAAAGTTTCGATCCAGAGAGCCGGGGACGCCGTTCACATTCAGTTCCCCAAAATTGCAAATCGAAGCTTCGAGATTCAGGTGGCGACTGATCTTTTCAGTCCGGCCCCTTGGCGGCCAATGAATCATCCCGGCAACAAGCCGTTCTTTCCGGCGCAAGATTCCGTTGGGGTGTTTCAGGACCTCATTGTCCCGGGGGGATCCATCTTCTACCGAGTCCGCATCGCGACTCCCTGAGGCGCTGTTACGAGATGGAATTCAAAGGTTGATGATTCTGGGAGGATTAACCTTTGGGATGAACACTGTCCCGGAAGTTTTGATCCGTCTCTATCCGCTGATCTCAGAAAATCGCGGGCGAGGTCCACGAATAACTCGCAGGTTCACCGGCAATGCCCCATTTTACCGAGTTCAGATCCGAGTGTTTCTCACTGCATCCGCGTCGGTCGCCGCCATCGGGTCGGTGCCCGATAGAAAGCCGGCAAAACTCGATACCCATTCGGCGTATGTCTGTTCCGTTCGGTAGGAGAGGTGTTTGAGGCGGGATTGTCCGGTCATGGCCAGACACCAGGCCGGTTGTCCGGGCTTCGCCGTGGGCGATCGCGGTTCCTGCGATGCGGCAGGTTCTCCTAAGAACGCGAGGAACCAGCGAATGCCCTCCCTCCACTGGATTAATTGGCGGTCCCACGGTTTCCGGGTCCGCCTCAGTTCCCGATCGAATTCATTGGCCGAATTCCTCCAGGTTCGGCCGGAGGCTGCCGTCCCCGGCAAAAGCATAAATCCCAGCGAATGATTGCTCGATGCCGTCGTTCTTCGGTGCCGGTCAGGTTCGGTTTGTCGAGAAATGCCTCCCAATCTGACTTCTGCATTTGCACCTCCGTGCGGACTTCTGCATAACACCGGAGCGGTTGGCGAGGCAAGTCTGATGTTTGAATTCCCAATCCGTGCCGGACCCGGACTTCGCGGCGTGAGAGCTGGGATTCGGAGGCGCTTGAGCGCCAAACGGTTGACAAGACGTGGGCGTGGATTCAAAATACCACTCGATTTTCAATGGACGTGCAGAATGGCACAGGATTTCGCAAATTCGATTCCCGGCAAAAGCAGAAGTCAAATCCCTGTTTTTGAGTTGATTCCGCCCAGAATAGGCGGTTCATTGAACATCTCACCCTCAAGGGGCGCTCGCCTCGCACGATCGAGTCCTACGTCGGCGTCGTCTTGAAATTGGCGCGCTATTACGGTCGTTCGCCCGACACGCTCAGTGAGGAAGAGGTTCGCAAGTATCTCTTCCACCTTCACAGCGAGACCGATTACTCGGCGAGCACGATCAACGTCGCGATCAACGGGCTGCGCTTCTTTTACCGGGATCTGCTCCACCGGCCCTTGGGGCGCGTCGAATATTCGCCGCCGCGATTCCGCAAACCGGTGCGCCGTCCCCAGGCCTACAGCGTCGAGTAGGTGCATCCGCTTTTGGAATACGGTTTTACCACGCGCAAGTATCGGGCGTTTTTCATGACGCTCTATGGAGCCGGATTGCGATTGAATGAAGGCTGTCATCTGAAGATCGAAGACATTGATTCGAGCCGGATGCTGATCCGCATCGAACAAGGGAAGGGAAAGAAAGATCGCTACAGCATTCTCTCGCCGCGTTTGCTTGAGGAACTGCGTTGCTACTGGAGGACCTATCACCTCAAGCACTGGCTCTTTACGAGCCGGCAAAATCCTCACAAACCGCTGCTGGACGCCACCGCCCAGTGTGCCTTCAAGCAGGCATGGAAACGGGCGCGTCTGCCGCGCAAAGGCGGGCCGCACAGTCTGCGCCACAGGTGGGCGACGCATTTGGTGGAATCGGGAACGCCGCTGCACGTGGTCAAACGATTGCTCGGACACACCCGTGTGACCACCACGGCCGGGTATCTGCACATCAGCAAACAAACGTTGCAAACAGTGCAGGAACCCCTGGATTTGATGCCGTGGTCCAAAGGCTCTTTGTAATCCCGATCCCATTGCGTGAAGGCCTGCGCTCGGGCAGGGCCGCAACGGGTTGGGTTGAGTTTGGCTGAGGTGCTGCGCGCGGCGCTGGCGGGACAACCGCCCGCTCTTTCCCCGCATCACCGGAAAATCCTCAACACGTTGCTGGCCTGCCAAACCCCTCAACTGGGCGGCCACCGTTACCGCTGCGAGTATTGCGGGCGGGAGCATTTCGTGCCCCGATCCTGCGGGAACCGGCATTGTCCCAATTGCCAGTGGCATCAGGCGATGGAATGGCTGCAAAGGCAGGAACAACTGCTTTTGCCCATTCCCTATTTTCACGTCGTGTTCACCCTGCCGCACGCGCTCAATCCGATCATCAGGCAAAACCGGACTGTGATGTATAACCTGCTCTTCTGGGCGGCCTCGCAAACGCTCCTGGAATTTGGCCGGAACGATCTGAGCACGCTCTCCGAGACCCAGGCATTCCAAGCTGAGGTTCGCAAAGCGACGTCCAAGAGCTGGAATGTGTATGCCAAACGGCCCTTTGCCGGACCCAAACAGGTACTCCAGTATCTCTCGCGCTACACGCATCGTGTCGCGATCACCCATCGGCGATTGATTCAACTCAATCCGGCGGAGGGAACGATTGAATTCAACTACAAGAAGAGACGCGACCAAGCGCCGCCAGTTCACCAGAGGATGGAACTGGAATTGCCGGAGTTCCTCCGGCGTTTCTGCCTGCACATCCTGCCCGAACGCTTCGTGAAGATCCGGCACTATGGATTGCTGGCCAACCGTGGGCGGCAGGAACGGGTAGCCCAAGCCAGAGGCATGCTCACGGGAAATGTCCGGCCAACCGGGAATGAGCCCGAACGTCAATTACCGGACAACGCAACGGCCAAGGCCGAGGCCGGAGAAGCGCCAAGGCTCCTGTGTCCGTATTGCGGGCGCATTGGATTGGTCCTGGTGGAGACGGTTAAAGGGGCGGCGCGGGCTCCGCCCAATCGTGAGAGTCGCGCTCAATGAAATCGAAACACGGAATTGATCACAGCGGAAAATCCGCCAACGTGCGGAAGCGGTCCCGTTTGGGTCTGTTGCGTGAACCGATTCCTGGAAAAGCAGCGTCCAGGGTGAAAAGCGACTCACCAGAAGAACCCCGCAGGACGAGCGATTGTCAAACACCAGTTCCAAGCCTCCAATCTGTTCGGCATCCGTTCTTGGGAGTTGCCATTTGGAGACCGGAGGTGGATACTTTACACCACTGAACCAACTGGAGCTACGGGGCCGCGAATGCAGCTTCGTTCAACGGCAGAGTATCCGAAATGACTCCGATTAAATCCAACGCAAGAATCAACGCTCTTGGCGTCGTCATCTCGGATACTCTGCTAGTATGTTATGTGCCAGACACGGAACATGTCATCGAAGTAAACCAACATGAATGCATCCTTTACCGACACCGAAGCCCGGAACTTCATCGGCTCTGGTGTCGAGACACTGACGAATCTGCCGCAGGTGCCATTGGGGACTCGAGGACGGGTCGTGGACGCCCGATGCTCACCTTCGCATGGTTGGGTCGTGCGCGTGGAGTGGGCTTTGCCTCGGAAGCACTCGGCGATTTTCGCACAAGTCGGCGAGTTTTCTCTGAACATTCCGTGGAGATCAAGAGTCCCGACCGGGGAGTTTGACAAGGGCCAGTTCGAGAGTTGCATGAGACCAGTGGAGAGTTGAAAATCGCACATAACAAAATCACTACAGCCAACAGCCGCACCGCTTCTCTGTTTTCACGATCTGAGGGAATCCAAGGCTGTGGTGTTGGCGATTGCGTTTGGTCAGCGGCTGTGGCTGAGTTCTGACGTTCGAAGATGCCCTGTGACTCTGATCATCCGCGACGCGAATACCCCTGGCTGTCGGTTGGGTTCACACTGATTGAACTCTTGGTGGTGATCGCAATCATCGCGATTTTGGCTTCGCTTCTACTACCAACGTTGAGTCGAGCCAAGCGCGCTGCCGAGTCCACGGTGTGCAAAGGAAACCTGCGTCAGTTTGGCCTCGCGATGCTGATGTATGTTTCCGACCATGATGCATATCCGCCGTATTACGAATTCTTAGGAACGAATCGCGATCGAAAGTTTTGGGACTCGGCGCTGAGGGCTTACATTTCGAAGGATTGGCCGGTTTCTGCTTCAGAAACGAGCCCTTACATTTGTCCGAGCTATCGACGAATGAACGGCTTTTTTGCCCCTGGCCATACTGTTCAAGGTGATATTTACAGGGGCAGAAATACACCGATGGGAGCCTACGGGTATAACTGGTCTGGAAGCCAATCGAGTCCCGTGTATAAGGAGCTTGAACAAGCCAGTTTTATGGGACGGGGAGTCGGAGGCGATTTGGTGAGCCCTTCCGGGGGGCAAAAAGATTTGGCTCTTCGTGTACTCGAGTGGGTGAATTCCAGCAGAAAAGCGGCTTTGAGCCAATGTAAATGGG
>JAQBVM010000033.1 GCA_027623095.1 Verrucomicrobiota bacterium | reverse complement strand
GTCATAGTTCGCCGCCAACCTTAGCGGGAACCGGAAATCGTGTTGCGCATGTTCACCGACGCATCACGGTGCTCCGAAGCCGCAACGAAAGAGGTCCGAAATCAGGAATTGGATGTTTGAACAGAAGGAAACGAAGCTAACGAAGATCGGAGGGGAAGAGGAACCTCAACTCCGACCCCGGTTGCCACGCACACCGATCGATCACCGCAGGCGAGGATTGTCAACTCACACTGATCCATCCTCATGTCCTTCGTTGCCTTCGTTTGCTTCTGTGAAATCAGTTTCTTTCCGGTCAAAGTGCTTTTGGAGAAGTGCTCTGAGTTCTTCGGTGCCGGGTGTGGGGAATCTGCACAGAATTAGGTCAGCGATCAGAAGTCGGACGTTTGAACAGAAGGAAACGAAGCTAACGAAGATCAGAGGGGAAGAGGAACCTCAACTCCGAACCCGGTTGCCACGCTCGCCGATCGATCACCGCAGGCGGGGAATCTCAACTCACATTGATCCATCGTCCTGCTCTTCGTTGCCTTCGTTTGCTTCTGTGAAATCAGTTTCCTTCCGGGCAGAGTGCTCTTGCAGAAGTGCTCTAAGTGCTACTGTGCCGAATCCGGTAATCTCATCGGTCTTTCCTTTCCCGTATTTCGTGGTTCTCTCGCCGCCGCAAAGACTGTTTCATGCGCAGTCTGCTTTCTCAATTTCCCGACTCGATATGAACCGGGAAAAAGCAGTTGAGCCCGCAGAATACGCGGAACACGCAGAAGGAGAGAACTTAAGAGCCTGTTTTGAAATCCCGGAGCGCGGTGTCGTCCTCGACCAGCCGCAGCGTGCTTCGATTTTCCTGCGCATCTCGTTCGTCTTGCGTGCTGCGGCTGATCTTCGATACAGCCGCGCTCCATCTTTAAAACAGGCTCTAAGGCAGGCTAAGGATCTCATCCGATTGATGACGTCTATGATCGGCATAGCCCATTCCCATAGTCTGCGTTGTTCTGGGTCTTCTGCGGGCAACCGTCGTTTTTAGATGAACCTTCCAACCCCAGAGACCGAAGTCTGCCGAACGCAAGCGGGCAAGAAGAAGTCCGCACCGTTGCCGGCGGTCTGTCTGGGTGTTGTCATGCCCGTCTTTAACGAAGCGGCGATGGTGGATGAGATTCTGCGCCGTGTGCTGGAGCAACCCTGCGTGCAGGAAGTCGTGATCGTTAACGACGCTTCGACGGATGGAACGTCCGAGACGCTGGCGTTGTGGTCCGCCCGTGACGCGCGCGTTCGGATCGTGAGCCATCCAATTAACCAAGGCAAAGGGGCGACGATTCGCACGGGTTTGGCCACCATCAGCGCTCCGGTTGTGATCATTCAAGACGCGGACTTGGAATACGATCCGGCGGAGTACGAGCGGTTGCTGGAGCCGATCCGCCGCGATGAAGCCGACGTGGTGTATGGTTCGAGATTCGCCCGAAGAGAACGTCCTCCAACGGCGTGGTGGCATCATTGGGGAATCGGTCTCTTGACCTGGGTGACAAACACTTTAACAGGACTGAAATTGACTGATGAAGCAACGTGTTACAAAGTCTTTCGGCGGGAAGTGATCGACCGCTTGAAGTTGGAAGAGGATCGGTTTGGATTTTGTCCGGAAGTGACCGTGAAGGTCAGCAAGCTGAATGTGCGATTGCGCGAGATTCCGATCCGTTATCACCCGCGAACCTGCAAAGAGGGCAAGAAAATCCGGTTGAGCGATGGGTTCGAGGCTTTGTGGTGTCTAGTGAAGTACAGTTGGTTTAAGTGAAAAGAATGTTTGGCCTGTGAATATCAACCATGAACCACTGATGGTGGGGCGACACTGCTTTCCGCGAAGCGAGATTCTCGTGTGGGCACCTAACTCGCAGGGCTTGGGAAGCCAGTCCGTGGAGCCCTGATTTACCCTTGAAGAGTTCGAACAAAAAATAAAAGGTGCAATGGAAACACCAGAAAACCCGGAAACCACCACCGTTTCCAAAAGCCCATTTCACGCAGGACTAACACATCGAGGGGAAGTCAGGGCTTCACAGAGTGTCGCCCCACCTGACGTGAGATTCATTGACAGGGAGACGAGACAATCACACGGCGTTAATTCAAGGCCTGTGTGCGCATGAGCGTGAAACTGCAAATAATAAAGGAGCGGATATGAGAAAGATCATTCAACACCTCAAACTATCAGAGCGGGGAACCGCGTTCACTCTGATGGAATTGTTGGTCACCATTAGCATCATCGGTGTCCTGGCCGGTCTGACAATTCCGGCCGTGATGAAAGGCTTGAGCAAAGCGAGGCAAACGGCGTGCATCAATCATCAACGCCAGCTTGGTCTTGGATTCTCGATGTATCATGACGACTTCGAGAATCTGTTTCCAGGATGCGCCTCCAAACGGACTTACGGTCCACAACCGGAGGATTGGATCTGGTGGCAGCGCGACCGCGATCCCAACAAGAGCGCGATTGCGGCCTATGTTTCCGGATTCAAGCCCGATTTGTTTCGCTGTCCCATGGACAAGGATATTTTCAAACCGGAACAAACCGAACGGGACAATCCGTACCTCTTTAGTTTCAGCTTGACCAGCTATGACATGGAAGGAACGAACAATCTCGGGATGGCGAGCATTTACACGAAGGATAAACCCAGAATAGATTATCCCTTTAAAGTCACGGCCGTGAAGAATCCCTCACAAAAACTGATGCTCGTGGAAGAAGACAGGATCAATCTGCAAGACGGCCGATGGATTCCCAATTTCCCGAGCTTCGATCCTCTGGCTACGCGGCACCAAGGAAAAGCCAATGTCGCGTTTGTGGATGGGCATATTCAGTCGGTGCTGCCAGTTTTCGGAACGAACGCTGCCAATTCGCTGCCGACGTTTGATTGAATGATCGAAGCGGGTGCGCCTTGGCTTGGCGTCCCTATCCGGGAGGGTGAGACTCCCGTCGAACCCATTCTCCGGTCGTTTTCAATGTTCTTCGGGAGCCTCACGTCGCTTTCCGTGAACCATGGATAACGCTCAACGTCCAACGCTGAACTTGCAAGTAACGTTGAAAGTCGGATGTTGAGCGTTTGAGGTTCTGGACTTCGATTCGTATTCAAGTATTTACATGGCTTTTTTTCTTCCGTTCCGTCGCTCCAAGGCTAAGTTAGGGCTCCACAGAGTGTCGCCCCACCATCAATGGTTCAAGATCCGGATGCGCGAACAAATGTCGCTACGACTCTCCATGAACTCCGGTGGGGCGAGACTCTGTCGAGCCCTGACTTTCTCCAGCGATCGAAGTGAGTCAGGGCTCCACGGAGTGTCGGCCCACCATAGAAAGAACGGAACAGACTAACGCATGAATCACAGGTTAGTCCGAATTCGAAAATTGACGGAGTGCCTAGCGGGGATGCCCGACTTCTGGGCGATCCTCCTTGCCCTCGCGTTCTTGGCACTCAATCTTGGGACGCTTGGCGATTACGGCATGAGCTTTGATGAGCCGAGTGGAATGGACCGGGGCCGGAGGACTATCGCGCTGCTTCAATCCATGATCTCGCCTGATTCAGTGGATCCGTCCGAAACCCAAGTGATCAGTTTCCATCCCACGTTTTACGCGACGTGGAACTATCTGGTTTCCGAATTCCTGGTGCGGTTCGCCACCTGGGACCGTATCCCAGCCTGGCATTTTCTGAATCTTATCACGGCAAGCGTGGGGTTGGTGATTCTCTTTTACCTTGGCAAAACCATGTTCAATGCGACGACGGGGCTCGCCGCTGAGATTTTCATGATATTTTTTCCGCGTTTCGTCGCGCATGCCCACTACAATGCCAAAGATATCCCGGTGATGGTTTTGGGGATGCTCACGCTCTTGTTGCTGATCCTGGCATTGAAACGTGGGCGGACGAAGTATTGGGTTATGGCCGCGTTGAGTTTTGCCGCGAGCGTCACGTCGAAACTGGATGGCTTGTTTCTACTGGGTATTTTTCTAGTGCCTTGGTTGATTTCTCGTCTCGGTTATCCATCCAAAACACGCAGTGCTGAGATCCGTCGAATCGGGCTTTTCCTGTATCTCGGGTTGCTTTTCATATTTCTTTTTTGGCCGGCGCTCTGGATCAACCCTTTTCACCTACTTCAGGGCGTTTCGCATTTCAGCGGCCAATTCAATCGATTTGACCTCACTTACCTCGGACAGCGATATCCTATCGATCAAGTTCCTTGGCATTACATGGCGGTTCATTTAATGGCCGTCACGCCGTTGCCTTCGCTTCTTTTTGTGATCACGGGAACGATCGGATCGTTTCAAATCATGTCAAGGAACCGAACCCGTTTTGAACATTGGCTGCTGGGGTTCTGGATTCTGTTTCCATTGCTTGCGCGAATGATGCCGGGCGCCCTCCAGTACGACGGTATGCGCCATGTGTTTCTTGTGGTTCCGGCATTGGCGCTTCTGGCGGGATTGGGTTTCCATCGACTGATAACGCAATTGGAGAAGCGTGCTCGGGTGGCATTTTCCGGAGTAGCGGGTTGCGGTGTTCTCTTAGTTTGGCTCACCTGGCAAATCGTTCAGATCCATCCCTATCAAGGATCATACCTCAATGAGGGCGTCCGTCTCGCCGTACCATCCGAAAAGCTGGGTAATCTCTTTGATTTCTATTCCTGGGGAACACCACTAAAGGAAGGAGCCGATTGGCTGAATGCGAACGCTCCGCTCGATTCTTCTGTGTCGGTCCCCAATCATTTGCCAACCCTCGAGAGCTATCCGTTGCGAAAGGATCTTCGGTTCCAGATAACGAATCACACCGACTTTACCATCCTGATGGGGTGGCGGAAGGATCTGAGGGAAGGTTTTGACACGGCTCCTATTTTTTCCGCTCGATGCTATGGAGCCGATTTGTTACTGATTTATCCGCGGCCGAACTAAAGCGAAGCGCGACTATGAGAAAACAGATTCTTCAATTAATTCTGATCGTCAGCGCAGGTCTGATATCCTGCAATCTATTCGGAGATGTGACAATTCCGGGGAGCATGACCTTGGACACTGAGAAGCTGGACCGTAGCAAACGCGGTTTCAGAATCCGCCCCTACGGAACCGATGAGGACAATCCGAACACGTTGGCGTGGACCGAGGATGCGCTTGCCGGCAAGCACGGACGGAACGTCGCGGAGATCTCCGGCGGCGATGCCAATGGCTTCTTCGCGGTGGAATCGGTCATCAACTTCGATATCGGAACAGGCGCCGGAAATTTTACCGATGCAAACGGGCACCTTGACGATCTCTTCCCTGGATTCCCGGGATTTGGCGCGCGCGATGGCGGCAATGGCAATGCCATTGAGGAAATTCTCACATTGCTGGAATTTCCAAGCCCGGGTTTCTACACCATGGGAGTCAATAGCGACGACGGTTTCCGGGTGAGTATCGGCGCACCGGATCCTCGGGATCTGGCAAACGCAATTACACTAGGTGAGTATGACGGAGGCCGCGGTTCCGGGGACACGATCTTCGGATTTCGAGTGGAGTCGGCAGGCGTGTATGCAACTCGCCTGATTTGGGAAAACGGCGGCGGCGGCGCGAATCTCGAATGGTTCACAGCTCAACCTGACGGCACAAAAATCCTGGTCAACGACACCGGCACAACCGGAGCCATCGCTGCGTATCAGTTCCAAGTCCTGGAAGTAAAACCGAGCCTAACGCCGACGATCATTCTGGGCCGGTGGTCGGGTGGGCAATTGACCATTACATTCGAAGGAACCCTGCAAACCGCTGACAGTATCTCCGGCCCGTGGACCGATGTCGCGGGAGCTGCCAGTCCCTACAGCCAATCCACAGCGAGTGGCCTGAAATTCTATCGGACACGGCAATAGAGATCGCCGGGGAATTGTCACAGGTATTACCAAGACTGCCTCAGAGCCCTTGCTTCTGGGTCTTCTCGCGATGGTCTCCTGCAATGAGAATGAAAAAGCAGGGCTCCCAATGGGAACCCGGCTTGAATTCTTGTTTTGTCGGTTCTTCAGCGAGAATCAACGCACCCGGAAGAATCTCTGCGAACCGGAAGCCTGCGTGGTGTACGGGCTTGAAGCGTTGCTGACCGCAGACCAATTCCCTCCCAGTTCGGCAGTGGACTGCAAGCTGCCCCCGCCTTCCCAGGAAAGGGTTAACTGAGTGCCGGCAAGTTTGGCGACAAGGGTCGTTTCGGTCGGTCCGGGGATGACCACTTCCACGGCGGGAGTCACCATGAAGAAGTTTAATACGGGGCTGCCGGATAGGATGGTCGCTCGCAAGGTGGTTTCCCCGCTGAGCGGCAGCGCCTGAAGCGCCCCCGCATCGTTGGTCAACGGAACCCAGACGTATCCACCACCGCTTTGGGACTTGAACGTTCCCAGCTTCTGTGTGGTTTGGTTGGCTTGACTTGCACTGGAAGTCACGCGATCCAGTTGTACCTCGAAACTCCCGCCGCTCGCGCGGAGGTAGATGTTTGCGTCGCCGGTTGTGAAGTTACCGGTATAATTCAACCACTCACCGACCTGCGTGTTGTTCACGCTGAAATCATCATCAGGATTATTCGCGTATTTGGCGCGTCCGGCTTCGTTGGTGTTTGGAACGGTGTTTGGCATGTTGCCACTCAAGGGATATCGCAATGGATTTGGAGTGTTGATATCGAACTCAGCGGAGAGTTCATGGAAATCGATCCCCTCGGTATTCACTCCCGTGCCCTTGTCAAAATAGCCGTTCGCACTGAACGGGAGACCAGGGTTATTGATGAACTGGCCACGATCGAAATTCCAGTTTTCGGCTTCGAATGTGGGATTGTTGTTTGAGAATGTATTGAACGCAAGCAGACCGCTAAGAGTGCCACCTCCAGAGCCACGCACAAGAACCTCTCCGGTGTAAACACGGTTTTCCTGCAAAGTCTTGAGCGCCACACTCCAATTTTTCTCGCTACCGGTCACTTCCAGGGCCGAAGAATAATCGATCCCGTTAAGCACAACCTTGATATTTTCCTTGGGAATGGACCCGTCGGTGGTCGCGCGGAACGTAACACCGGCTGAGGGACTGACATTGGATGCCGCGATGACTGGCAAAAGGTCGAGGATGTCCAACTTCTCCCTGATGGCGCCTGTCGGCGGCACGACACCGAATTTGACGCGGTAATAATCGATATCCAAGGCGGAGTTTTGCGGAGTCGCAGTGGATCCCATGGCGATATAGCTGCCGCCGAAATCCGAACCTGGCCCCGACGTCACCTTGAAGACGTTCGGAGTCAGATTGCCATCCACATAGATCGAGGCAACATGCGTGCCCACGTTGGCGGAATCTTTCTCGATTGTGATCCAGATGTCATGCCATTGGGTGGGGTCAAATGGGATAATGTTGGCGCCGTCTCCTTGGCCGAAGTTTACATTACCGGAAATCGCGTTGCCGGCGAATTCATTGAAGCTGAGACCGTTAAAACCGGTCGGTCGATCCGTTGGATTACCCCCGGGAGTGTCCGCAGCTGTTGTCAGCGAAAAAGCAATGGCGCCTCCCGCAGCCTGCTTGATCACGAAGTTCCCCTTGCCTCCATCGGACGTCACGTATCCGTCACCGCCTGCCGGATAGGGCTGAACGCCATTCGCCTGCTGCCCATCCCGATGCAAAGAATCCAGCGAACCGGATGTCGGAATGCGCGCCCGGAAATTGAGGGTCACACCGTCATCCATGACGGTTTCTGTTGCACCGTTGGCGCTAAGATCATGACCCAGATAAACTTTTCGGTTCGAGGACGGGTCTGCGTAACCGTAGTCGCGCGGATCGCCTGTGTCCTGAATGCGCAAGTAATTGAGGTTGCCCTCAGTAATGATCATGGCGCCTCCGGGACGATTCGCATCGCCGAATGCGCCACCGATGCCTGAGCCATCCCACTCATCCGAACCATTGTCATGGCTCCAAGTCCCATCCAATGAAGCGAACTCACCCCCTGGAGGCGCGTAAGTCGCCTTGTCACCCTCGTAGGCATAATTCCAACCTCCATTTATGGGCCCAAACGTACGGGCTTTCGGGGCGACCGCTCCAAACTTGACTCCGAAGAAATCGATATCTAGAGCCGCATTTTGCGGCGTCGCGGTGGCTCCCATGGCAAGGTAACTTCCCCCAAAATCCGAACCGGGTCCCGATGTGATCTTAAACACCACGGGAGAGTCATTGCCATCGATATAGAAGTTGGCAACATGAGTTCCGACACTGGCGGCGTCCTTCTCGATGGTGACCCAAAACTCGTGCCAGACGGTCGGATCAAACGGGATGACATTGGCCCCGTCTCCCTGACCGAAGTTGACATTACCGGAAATCGCATTGCCGGCGAATTCATTGAAACTGAGACCGGTAAAACCGGTCGGTCGATCCGTTGGATTGCCTCCAGGAGTATCCGCGGCGGTCGTGAGCGAAAAAGCAATGGCGCCTCCCGCGGCTTGCTTGATCACAAAATTCCCCTTCCCTCCGTCGGAGGTCACATATCCGTCGCCCGTTTTCGGATAGGGCTGGATGCCATTCGCTTGTTGTCCATCGCGATGCAATGGATCCAATGGACCTGAAGTTGGAATCCGAGCGCGAAAGATCAGAGTGACCCCATCGTCCATAATCGTCTCGGCGGCTCCGTCATTGGTTAAATCGTGTCCTAGGTACACTTTTCGGTTGGAGGACGGATCCGCATAGCCAAAGTCTCGAGGATCGCCTGTGTCCTGAATCCGAAGGAATGTAGTGTCCCCTTCGGTGATAATCATTGCGCCGCCGGGACGATTGTCAGCGCCGAAAGTGCCTCCAATCCCTGACCCGTCCCACGCATCAGAACCATTGTCATGACTCCAGGTTCCGTCCAAAGAGGCAAAACCTTCGCCGGGAGGTGCATATTTGACAGCATCACCTTTATAAAGATAGTTCCATCCCCCATCGGGCGGGCTGAAGGCCAATTGCGCCGTCAGAGGTGTTGTCAACATCGCGAGGAGAAGTCCCCCGGTCAATCTCGCAAAGGATGGCAGAGTTCGTTTGTTTTTTTTCATGTTCGTTGAGTATTCATTCTCGACTGAGTTCGGCTTCCCCATGGAAGCGCGCGACTCCACCCTGGGAAGCAACTTGTCGGGCTTGGTCGAGCTCCTTCTCTATAAAAGCAACACCGACACGTCAAGCCCCAAATCCTCGCGTTGGCAGTCCGAAAACGAAGCCGTGATAAACCCCGAACGAAGTATCGGCTTGCCCTGGGCATTGAGGAATCCTAACCAAGACCAGTCTTGAATACCGGCGTTTTGACCAGCTTGAAATCGCCGAGACGCAGGAAATTCTCGGTCTTCACGGTTAATCGGAGATGTTTTGCAGTGGAATGCTTTTTAGCGGCTTCTCGCGTGTGACGCGATCGTTTTGAAGTTGAGTTTCGAAGCAGTATTGCCGGAAGGTGAGCGTGCAGCTAGAGTCCTTGACTCTAGTGATTTGGCAGAGAAATCAATCGCCGCGCCCGGCTTCCTAATCACCTTCCGCTACCGCGCGAAATTCGTCCGCGTGTTTTGTCCATTCCCGCTCCAGCTCTCGAACGATTTCAGGATGCGATGCGGCGAGGTTAATGGATTCGGAACGGTCCGAACCCAGGTCATAGAGTTCCCACGAGTTTTGATGATCGGCGACAAGCTTCCAGTTTCCCTTACGGATCGCCCGGTTGCGGTCATGATACCACCACAAATGGTCGCGGTTCACCGAGTTGTCGTTCGCAAACACCGGCACGAGGCTTTTTCCGGGATTTGGAGGAACCGTTTTGCCATCAAAAACTGTTGGCCACTGCCCGCCAGCTAGGTCCAGAATTGTCGGAGCGAGGTCGATCACGTGCCCCGGGTTATGGCGCAACTCGTTCTTTGCTGAAATGCCTTTTGGCCAGTGTACAATCAACGGCGTGGAGATGCCGCCTTCATGCACCCAAGACTTATGAAGACGATGCGGTGTGTTGGCGGCGGTTGACCAACCCGGTCCGAGACAAAGATACGATTTCGCAGAACCCAAAGGAGCCGATTTGTCGTGCATCTCTCCCCGAATGATCTGCTCGGCGCTTGCCCCATTATCCGAAACAAAAAGGATGACCGTATCCTCAAAAGCGCCCATCGCCTTGAGTTGATCGGTGACACGCCCGATCTCAATATCCATGCGATGCACCATTGCGGCGTGGATTGCCATTTTTGCGGCTTGGAACCGCCTTTGCGCATCGTTTAATCGGTCCCACGGAATCGCATGGCCGACTTCTCCCGGTTCGATCTGTTCATGCAGCTTTGCTTCCTCAAAATTCCAGCTCGGAATGATTTCCGAATCCAGGGGTGGCAAACCGCCCCGAATCAATCCCATCTCCAGCAAGCGATCATATCGTTCGCGCCGGACAACATCCCATCCGGCAGCATACCGATTCTCGTAAACAGCGATATCTTCAGGCAGCGCGTGCAGCGGGAAATGCGGCGAGATGAATGCGAGGTACAGAAAGAATGGCTCGTCTCGGCGCTGATTTCGATGTTCCTTAAGCATGGCGATCGCGTGATCGGCAATGGCGGTCGTGGCGTAATAACCGCTGTCCGGCGCCACAGCGGGCAGTGGACGATCATCCAATGTATGCTGTTTGGGATTGAAGAATCGGTTGTGATCATTCAGCGAATACGAGCGTTCAAAGCCACCGTCCAAAACTTTGCCATCGACATGCCATTTTCCAGAGTGATAACTGCGGTAACCGAGGGGCCGAAGCAGTTGCGGCAACAGTCGTGCCCAACCCGGACGTTTCGTACCCGCCCCTCCCGCGAGATCGGGGAGCGCATCCCGTCGCACCTGCTGCGCATAATAACCTGTTAGAATGCTCGCCCTCGAAGGCCAGCATCGAGCGGTGTTGTAGAACTGAGTGAATCGAATTCCGTCAGCCGCAAGAGCATTGAGATTCGGAGTCTGAATCTCGCCACCGTAGCTGCCAGGATCCGAATACCCCATGTCATCCGCGACAATCACGACGAAGTTGGGCTTTCGAATCTCCGAATTCGAAGTCTCCGCCGGAACGGAAGAAGAGACTGAACGAGACAGGCCTAAAAATGCGATCAAGAAAATACTTGGGCTCATGGAGCAAATTCATATACCTGCTCTGCCAGAAATGAACAGCACGGATTCGATTGCGTCGAAAATGGGAGCGTGAGGTTCCCGTCGAACCCTGGAATCCACCAAAGAATTAGTTCGACCGGAGTCTTATTCTCTCACAGAAAACTGAAGTTCTCCCACAGGCTTTCACGGACGCGCGCGGGAGTATTGTGACCGTGATTTCGGCTTTGAGCAACCGTTGCCACATTGGAATTTACTTGGGCAGGCCATATTGGCGCACGACACCAATGTAGTTTCGCGACACAACACCCGCTCGAAAGGTGCGGGCTGACTTTGTCAACCGACCGAAGATCGCATCAAATTCATTAGCGCTGACCGTCCTCTTCCCAAGTAACCCGGCAGCCACCTGCCATAGAAAGAAATGAAGGGCGCCGAGAGATTTGCCATCTGGGCGGCGTCTCAGGTTGCTGTATGCTTCCTCAAACTCACCGTCCGTTTTATCGCCAAATGCGTCGCAGAAAGTAACAACATGGAGTTCAATGTAGAAAAAATGCGGCAAATATGCCGGAGGCGGCTCATTGGGCATAGTCGGCGCAACTTTATCGCCACGGAAAAGCGCCCGCAATGAAGGAACATTCCACATGGCGCCTTTTGTTCCGTCGGTGATCAAAACCTCTTCACGCGCTGAATGATCCATCCGCTCGCCCTGAAGCTTCAAACCGACTGTTAGTTTAGCTCGGTCCAAACCGCGAACCTTCACGACCTCGTCTAGTGTTGGGAACAACTCCACCGTGCGCAAGGACTCTTCGATCTCATTAATCTCCTCTTTCATAGGTTTTTTCGGAGTCTAACTTTGCCGTTTCAAATCGCAAGCCATGCGACGAAGAAAGAGCGGGCTTGGTAATCGTCCGGAGTCAATTTGGACTGTTTGGTTTCCGTGTGGACGAGAAAGCGGGCGTCATCTATAAGAGGAGGACGGAATCGAAATCCGGAACAGCGAAAAATGAGAATTCAAGAAACTGTAAAACGGAATGGTCCATTTCGTCGGCAGGCCGCATTCGTTTTGGCAATCCTATTGCTTCAAGTCGTTTTGCACCCGGCTTATTGCGCTCTGTTGTCTATAGAAAAAGGCGCCGGACAGATCAAGGTGTCTTGGGCGGCCGGATTGGGCTTAGTTCAGATCGAGAAAACCACGGAGTTGAGCGGGGGCGCTTGGAATAACTTTGGGGAGCCGACGGCTGATGCAAGCGTGACGGACACGGTCGGCGGAGCGCCGGTTTTTTATCGAATTCGTTTCGTCCGCCCCAGTATTCTCACCCAGCCAGCGGGATTGAGCGTCGCGCCGGGTGGTGCGGCTACCCTCTCCGTCAACGCGACCGGATCGAGCGAGCTTCTTTTCTAATGGCGGAAAGATGGTGCCAGTCTTACGGGCGCAACCGGAGCGACACTGACCTTGGAAAATTTGGATGCCGGTTCCGCGGGCCGCTATGATGTGGTGATTTCGAACTCTGTTGGATCCGTCACAAGCGACTCTGCGCAGGTTTCTATCAGTGAACCGTCGGGCCCACCCCGTGGGATCTTCCTTGGCCGGTTCGCCGGGCAGGAGGCGAGCGGAGGTTTCGCTGTGATGGTGAATTCAGACGGCAAGGCGGTAATGCTTGGCTATAGCCCGGTTCAGGGGCAGGGAATGGTGGCGACAAATTTCACTGTTTCGGTGGATAACAGTTTTGAGGTCCCCAGCACACGCGGTGGCACCCTCAAGGGTGTGTTCGCGGGAGACGCGGTCTCAGGCTCGTTCGCGAGCACCAACGCAACAACCGAAACCTTCGGAGGAGTTCTAAAGGAAGCAACTGGAATTCACGAATCTAGCTCGGGCTATTATGAGGGAACGTTCGGTGGCCTGCTAGCCGGCGATGCCTCGCTCATTTTAGCCGCTGACGGAACCGTGTTTGTTTATACGTTTTCTACGGTCGTTGGCGGTGGCGGGACATTTGCAATAATTGATGCTTCGAACAAAGTTTCGGCGACCACAGAGTTCACGCTTCCGGGCACGACCATACCCGGCGTGCTCTCAATCGACGGCGCCCTGAATCCCTCCACACATAAATTCTCGGGAACCTATGGATTTGGAGGAATTCAACTGGGCACGATTTCGATCGCTCGAGTCTCTGTTCCTTGATTGGGATGCGTGATTTTGATTAAGGATGTGGAAGTGGAATGTGCGGCATAATTTACGGTGACTTTGCGCCTTTGATCGAAATCGAATCGACCCTCAAATGGGAATTGAGCCCCAAGAAGAATGGACTCGAAAGAGATCGCCTCGCTCGGATCAGAGCAAGGTGATCAGGGACGGGCGCGGCCTGAATTTCGCAGGGCTGCGTGCGGTTTCTGATTTGGAGAAGACTCCGATGAGAGGGCCAGTCTCGCAGGCCGGAGTTTTCAGACGCTCCAGATTCATCGCATCCGGTTTGCGTGTCGCGCTTGGTTTTTTATCGGTCTCCTTATTGTTGAACGGGATTGGGGCAGAACGTGCTGCAGAGATTGTCGCTCCGGAGCATGAAGTCAAAGCTGTCTATGTTTTCAATTTTGGAACCTATGCGACGTGGCCGTCAAATACGTTTGCGAATCCGTCGGTTCCTTTTGTGATCGGAGTTGTTGGGAATGACCTGGTTGCCAGTGCGCTTGAAAGAATTGCCGGAGAGAAAAGAGTTCATGGACGCAGGATTGAAGTGCGCCGATCAAGGGCTGCAGACGACTTTACGGGATTCCAGATTGTCTTTGTTGGAAAAGGGCAAGACGCGAAAGCGATTCTAAGAAGGATTGGTTGGTCAAGTGTCTTGACGGTCGGTGAGGAGAGCGGTTTTACCGAGAACGGGGGAATGTTCAGTTTTCTCGTGATCAACGAGAACGTGAAGTTCGACGCTAATCCACCGGCCATCTCCAGCGCGAATTTGGAGGTTACGTCGAGAGTGTTGCAATTGGCCAGACGAATAGTCGAACAGCCGCCGAATCGAAATGGAGGAAAACCGTGAATTTCCTCAAAAAGACACCGATTCGACGGAAAGTGACGCTTGTCATTTTGTTGACCTCGACGGTCGTTCTGTTGATCGCCACCATTTCGCTCTTCGCGTTTCAGCTCGCAACGTTCAAGAGAACGTTTGAACGGGACGCCAAAGCGCTTTCGGAGATTATCGCAAGCCAATGCAATGTGTCGTTGTCCTTTGATAGTGAAAAAGATGCGAACGAGATATTGAATGCCCTCGAAGCAAAGACCGACGTCCTGGCAGCTTGGATTGTTCGAACGAACGGCACACTTTTCGCCAAGTACGGAACTCCGCTGGTGGATCCTGGAATCGAGCCTCAAGCAGAACCGGAAGGGCGTTTTGTAGGAGACTACTTGGTGGAGATGCGTCCTGTTTGGTCCAATTCCGAAATGATTGGAACGGTTTTTCTTGTCTCAGAGTATCGCAAAGCCTACAGCCGGATTATTCGGTTCCATTTGGGCGTGCTCGCCGCCGTGCTAGTGGGCTCGATTCTCTTGACCCTGGCCCTTTCCAGCCGCCTCCAGCGCGTGATTTCCGATCCAATTCTGAAGCTTGCGGACACCGCGAGGAGCATTGCGGAAAGGAAGGACTATTCCGCAAGGGCTTTGAAGGTGGGCGACGATGAACTCGGACTCTTCACCGATGCGTTTAATCAGATGCTCGGCCAGATTGAGTCGCAGGACGAGGCCCTGCAGAAGGCCCGGCGCGAACTCGAACAGCGCGTTGTCGCGCTCCAGCACGAAGTTGCGGAACGGGAAAGGGCTGAGAAACGCTTGGAGGTCGCGCATCGGGAACTGCTCGAAGCGTCGCGGCAGGCGGGTATGGCGGAGGTTGCCACCGGGGTGCTTCACAACGTCGGCAATGTCTTAAACAGTGTCAACGTATCGACGACGTTGCTGCGGGATTCAGTTCGAAAATCGGAAGTCACAAGTGTGCAGAGGTTGGCGGGCTTGCTTCAAGAGCGCGCCGATGATCTCGGCGCTTTCCTGTCGTCGGATCCAAAGGGCCGAATGGTGCCGCAATTTTTGTCGTCTCTCGGTGAGCAGTTGGCCGAGGAGCGCATCAACATGCTGAATGAACTCGAGTTGTTGTACAGAAACGTCGAGCACATTAAGGACATTGTCAGCATGCAGCAAAACTATGCCCGCGTGGCGGGGGTGGTGGAACGAGTGTCGATTGAGTCGCTTGTGGAAGACGCGCTTCAGATCCATGAAGCCGCCATGGCGCGACACGGCGTGACGATCGAGCGCCGATTCGAGTCTGTGCCGCTAATCACCGCCGATAAACATAAGATTATCCAGATTATCGTCAATTTGATCCATAATGCGAAATACGCCGTCCAGGAATCAGTCAAGCCGGAAAAACTACTAACCGTATTCATCCAAGCGCATGAGGGTCGCAGTGTGCGGGTGATCGTTCAGGATAATGGAATAGGGATTCCGAAAGAGAATCTAACGCGGATTTTCTCACATGGATTTACCACGCGGCGAAAAGGGCACGGCTTTGGTTTGCATAGCTCGGCGCTGGCCGCCCAGGAAATAGGCGGACAACTCAAGGTGCATAGCGACGGTGTAAATTGCGGCGCCGTGTTCACTTTGGACATACCTTTGAGGAAGAATGACATCCCAGGCGATACGAATGACAGACAGCCAGAATAACCGCATTCTAATTCTCGACGACAATCCGGCGATTCATGAAGATCTTCGGAAGATCCTTCTCCCGTCAGCCCGCAAAAACAGCGGTTTCGCCGAGGCAAAGGCGGCGTTGTTTGACGAGGAAGCTTTTTTAACGCACCGGACGGAATTCAACATCGACTCCGCATTTCAGGGAGAAGAAGGCCTCGAAATGCTTCAGCAGTCGCTGGCAAACGGGATGCCGTATTCGGTGGCTTTCGTTGATGTCCGAATGCCGCCGGGTTGGGATGGCGTGGAGACTGTCAAGCGGCTTTGGGAAACGGATCCCGATCTTCAGGTGGTCATCTGCACCGCATTCTCGGATTACCCCTGGGAGGATATGACCGCGCGAATTGGGAAATCCGCGAACATGGTGCTCCTTAAGAAGCCGTTCGACAACGTGGAGGTGCTGCAGCTCGCGCACGCGATGAATGAAAAATGGCAGTTAAACCAGCGGGTTCGCACTCAACTTCGGGATCTGGATGATCGTGTGCGCCAGCGCACTTCGGAACTCGCATCCGTAAATGACCGGTTGATGCGCGAAATCGCCGAGCGGGAACAAGCCGAACAAGCGTTGCGGCAAGCGCAGAAGATGGAGGCAGTCGGGCAATTGGCGGCCGGCATTGCCCATGATTTCAACAACATCCTAACCGTCATTCTCGGGAATTTGTCCCTGCTCGGAGAAACGGTCGAATCACCGGAAGCGTTGGTCTCGTTGCGAGAAATCCGGAATTCGGCGGAACGTGGCGG
Source organism: Verrucomicrobiota bacterium (assembly GCA_027623095.1). Taxonomy (GTDB): domain Bacteria; phylum Verrucomicrobiota; class Verrucomicrobiia; order Limisphaerales; family SIBE01; genus JAIPJX01. Next base: position 17,240 of record JAQBVM010000033.1, on the reverse strand, counting down.
GAGCCTCGTTCGGCAACTGCTCGCATTTAGCCGGAAACAGGTGATGCGTCCGCTTCCGATGATTGTTGGCGATGTCCTGACCAGCCTTGGGGAGGCGCTCCGCCGCGTTCTGGGTGAGAGGGTCAATCTGGAAGTTCGTATGGATGAGAATCTTCCTTTGATCGTTGCGGATGTGTGCATGCTCGAGCAAGTGATCATTAACCTGACGGTCAATAGCCGCGATGCGATGCCCGAGGGAGGAAATATCACAATCAGTGCCGAAACGGTCGAGATTCCCGCGACTGCCACCGAAGGAAGTTCCGAAACTCGATCTGGGTCCTTCGTCTGCTTGAAAGTTTCCGACACGGGATGCGGCATTTCACCCGATCTGCTTCCGCGAATCTTCGAGCCGTTTTTCACAACCAAGGCGACGGGCATGGGGACCGGACTCGGTTTGTCAACGGTTTATGGGATTCTCAAGCAGCACGAAGGATGGATCGAGGTTGAGAGCGAGCTTGGGGTTGGCACTATCTTCCGATTATTCTGGCCCGCCCATCTGAGTGAAGACGGAGAAGAGCCACGCCGAGATCCGTCCGCTTCGGATCATGTTCCGGGAGGGAACGAGGTAATCTTGGTGGTCGAGGATGAGGCCCCGGTTCGCAAGCTCATCTGCAGCGTGCTCCAGCGGAACGGCTATTCTGTTCTGGAAGCGAACTCGGGTCAGGAAGCGATCGATGTTTTTCGCCAGCACGGAAGCCATGTCGGCCTGCTCCTCACCGACATGGTGCTTCCCGGTCCCTTCGCAGGACAGGAATTGACGACGGTGTTTCGAAAAGAGAAACCCGCGCTCAAAGTGACTTACATGACGGGATATAGCGCGGCTATTGCGGGAAAGGGAATGGATCGCGACGTGGCGCGTTACCTGCTTGTTAAACCGTTCTCGACATCGGATTTGCTTCGCACGGTGCGTCTCTGTCTGGATGGCGCGCCGAGCGAGAACGCATCCGATTAGCAGCGCGGCGACAGTTCCGAATCCGTGGCAGCGGATGTGAGTCCGCTCAAACTTCCCTTACGGAAAACGAATGAGCAGACTGACGTGAGCTGGTACAGAGCGCACACCTTTCAAGCCGTTCCGCGAAAAGCGTCACCGCACTCTTGGATTAGGGATTCTTCTTTCGCCGGTTCACCCGTTTTGCCGGCGTGTTTCACGAAACTGTCGATCACGTCTTACGCTTCGACCTCAATCTCCCGGGGCCACTGTTGATAGGCTTCCCAATAGGTTTTCTTGAGCGCAATCTCGTCGTCTTCCGAGGCTGGTTGCAACCGTCCATTCGCGTCGGTCGCGCGCGACACGATGGTGTGTTTTCCAGGTTGGACGACGCCCAGGTCGATTGAGAAGAAAACCCAGGAGAACTTCGATCGAGGTTCGGTGTCAAGAGCCGCTTCGCGCCACTGGCCGTCATCGACTTTTACATGAACCCGGGTGATTTCAGTTCCATCGTTCCAAGCGGCGCCGTAGGCTTTCAAGGGAATACTGCCCCCTCTTGTCTGATTGCGCGTTACGCGCGCGATCACCGATTTTAAGTTCATGCGAGTCACCGAGGTCTCTAAAAACTGAATTTCGCCGTCTCGGCGCTCGCCGCGTACGGTCACGTAATCACGGCCCATGTAGCGGCCCATGTAACGCCGGTCACGAATATCGATTCGATCCAGCCACTTCACGTTCGCAATTCCGTACCAGCCTGGAACAATCAAGCGAAGCGGCGCCCCGTTTCGTTTCTCCAACGGTTCCCCGTTGCGTTCGTACGCGAGCAACAGATTCAGGTTCATCGCGTCTTCAACAGACATGCTGCGTCCAAACGGAACTTCAACAGAAACCTCGCGCGGTGTGTCTTTCCGAAGCGTCTCCACGCTGCGGTCTTTTCCGAAAAAGACGATCTCCTTTGCTTTGGGATCAATGCCGCAGCGTTCCAGCAACGGCGCGAGCGGGGTTCCCGTCCATTTGCTGTTATAGACCGCATTCATAAAACCTCTCGAGGATCCATTTCCCGAGCATTCGAGGGTCATTAACTGATCTCTGCGCGAAAGAGCTTTCAACTCTTCGAGAGTGAAGGATCGGGGATGGCTCGCCATTCCCGTGACCTCTAATCTGTGCGTCGAGGGATCGAACTCAGGAATTCCATAATGCTGAACATTGAAAACCTGGTCCTGTGGGGTGAGCCAGGTGTCGAGCGTTTCCCAGTCCAGACGGTTCTCTCCGGTCCGCGGCATATTGACGAACGGCACGAGTTTCTCGCCCGGGTCCGGCTGTGAAAATGCCAGCGTGGGAAGGGATAAACGGGCGGCACCGAGCGCCATTGCTGAGATTCCCGTTTTAAGCGCGGCTCTGCGCGTGACGTGTTTCGATGGCGCGAGGGTGGAGGTTTGATTCGAGTTCATTGGCAGTTGGGTTGTAGGGAATGACGCTGGAGACTCACGTCGGGATTATCGTTTGCTTGCCCGTATGTTGTCTGGCGAGACGACAATTTCAAGTCTAATGGTCTCATTCGCCTTAATCTCGATTTCTGATCGCCACTCCAATCGCCCCGCCGGGTGGATCATTTCAAGACGGTAGGTTCCAGGGGGAATATTCTCCCACTGAAACTGGCCATCTCGTGATGTCACGCGAAACCAGGGATGATCGAAAACAAAGACCCAGCCTCGCATTCCCCCATGATAAACGCATCCTAAGCGAACGGGTTTCGCGATTCCCCGCGCATCCTTAAAAACATGAACATATTCCCCGCCTTTCGGCATGCTCACATTAAAAGGTCTCTCACCGTCTGTCGTCATGACATTGTGAATACTCTCATCGCTGTTTGTAAAACGGACAGAATTGCCGGATTGAATCGCGACTGTTTCGGGAACAAATTGAAAATCGATCTGATCGATTGTCGTCGCGTTGTGTTTTTGATCCGGCGGTTCGCTTCGCAAGCCTGGGTTCTCCAAGGCAACAACAGCTTCGGCAAGGAATCCTTTCTCCGAGTCTTTGACGTAATAGCGCGAAAACTTCCAGGGCCGTTCGGAATCGCTCACATAACGAACCGCACCTTCGATCCGGCCGTTTTGGGATTCTGGTTCGGCTGCTGCCCGCGCACATGGAATCGGTCCGAATCCCGCAAGAAAGGCTGAGGCGGCAAGTCCAGACAAGAGCAAACGTTTTCGGCAGAGGAACATCTTAATACTCTTCGCCAGCACGATATGCGAAACGCCGTGCGAAATGAAATTGTTCACCTAATGAAACGATAACTGCGCCGATTTTGACGCCGTGTTCTTGGTGGCGCAGGAACGGTCAGAAGTGGCGCTCATCGATCCGCCTTGGCTGACGGCTATTCACTTCTCGCGCGGACAAGTTTCATGATGCGTCCATCGACATTCCAGTCCTGAACGTAGAGGTTGCCATTCTTGTCCCAATAAGAACCGTGCGTTCCACTAAAAATGCCCTCGATCCAGTCCTCTCGCTTAACGTTGTAATTCGCCCGCTGTTTCGGATCGGCGTTATGCCCGAGAACTGCCATTATGGTATTGCTCTTATCGAGAATCACTAGTCGTCCATGCAAATCCGGTACGGACACATAGTCACCGTGAACCGCAACGGACGTCGGCATTCCCAGCCCCGTGACTACTTCAGCCATAAAGTTCCCGTCCAAGTCATAGTGCAACAGACGCCCCTTTGGTTGATGGTTTCGATCACAGATCAGCAATCGGGCGGGCTCGTAACGGGTGTCGAGAGTCATTCCATGCGCGGTGTTGAATTCCTTGAGTCCGTTGCCCTTCGTTCCGAAATGCATGAGATATTTCCCATTCTTGTCGAATTTAAAGATGACGTTACTTGCATACCCATCCGATAAGAAAATATCGCCATTTGGGGCAACCGTGATCGCGGTGGGGTTGAACTTTTCGAGATTTAATCCGGACTCTTTTGGAAAGCCCAGACGCAGAACAATTCTCCCGTCACTGGCCTGAAATTTTATTCCCTCGCGGTTGTTGTTCCGCGCTCCATAGATATATTCAGTTCCTCCCTCGTCCCGGATTTCCATGTCGTGCAATTCAGAATGGTTTTCGTCCAGAAACGAACGAATCACATTTCCGTCCGGAGAAAACACGACCACCCCTTTGTTGGCGCTCGTGTAGATGTTGCCGGCCTTGTCAATAACAACTCCTCCGTGGGTGGGTCCCAAGGCGGATTTTCCGTCAGCGGCGAGTCCCCAACCAAGAACGGTATCGAAGGTCATGATCCCACATCCCATCCGCACCGGAGCGTCCGCTCCGGTTGCCTGATTCGGGAGAAAAAGTCCCAATGCGAATGTAACTCCGACTAAACTTAGATAGTGTTTCATATTTTGGTTCATGATCGATTGACGCCCAACATCTTAGCGCGGCATCCAAATCTGAAATTCGCGCTCTTCGCTAATTTGAATACTTCTCCCATAGTTCGGATAACCTTTGCGTGATGGGACCTGGATTCTTGCGATTCACGCGAAGGATGCCGTCGAGCCAGTGACGATTCAAGAGGCAAATTCGATTTTCGCGCGATCCCGTTCGGCCTTTTGCAAGCCGATCGTGATGGGAGATTCGGATCTGAGACAGTTACTGTTTTGAAATCCCAGAACGGATGTTACTCTGAGTCGCAGTGACACTACGTCGATTCCTCATTCGAATGCTTTGGGTCGTTTTCACGATCATTGGCATTGCCGCCGTTGCTGCCGGATTGCTCTGGTGGTACTTCCACCCGGCGGTTCACAGAACGGATGGCGTTGTGTACGGGGTCCGGCATGAGAAAGATCTGACGATGGACATTCTTCGTCCTGGCAAACCCAACGGTTTTGGGATCGCCCTGATGGTCAGCGGCGGTTGGAAATCAGGCGGGGCAGGCGAGACTCCAGGCTGGTTGATCGCGCCGCTGCTTCGCCGTGGATACACTGTTTTCGCCGTGTGCCACATCTCGCAGCCGGAAGCAACTGTAATGGAAATCGTCGAGGATGTGAATCGGGGCATTCGCTTCATCCGGCTTCATTCCGCGGACTATGGGATCGATCCGAGCCGCATAGGAGTCACCGGGGGCAGTGCGGGTGGCCACCTCAGTTTAATGCTCGCAACCCGAGGCGGTCCCGGCCAGGCGACCGCGACCGATCCGGTGGATCAGATGAGCAACACCGTCCAGGCGGTGGCGATTTTTTATCCAGTTACAGACTTGCTAAACTTAGGCAGCTCGACCGAGAACCCCGGCGACGGCGGCCCGCCAAAGAGTTTCGTGAAGGCATTCGGTCCACAATCAACGAACCCGGCTGCGTGGAAAGAGATTGGAAGAGACATGTCGCCCATCTTCCACATCACCTCGAACATGCCGCCCGTGCTGATTTATCACGGCGACGCCGACACTCTGACTCCGCTCGACCAATCCGAGCGTTTCCAAGCTCAAGCGCGCGCCGCCGGGCGGACGGTGGACCTTGTGGTTCACCCCGGAGGCAAGCACGGCTGGCTGACCATGGTGTTTGACATTCGGAAATTCGCGGCCTGGTTCGACACGTATTTGCGGCGCTAGCGGTTTGAGATTGAAAGTGAATTCACTACTCCTCTGTTCGCCCCCCCAAATGAGGACAAGCCCGCCCTCCGCAGTTCCGCCCGGGAGGCGGCGCCGGCTCTCGCTTTTCTTGGTGGGGCGACACTCTGTGAAGCCCTGACTTCTCCTTGTGGGACGGGTGTCCTGCAAATCGGAGCTGTGGAAACGCCGGATTGTCTGGATGTCTCGGTGTTTCCATTGTGCCTTCTCGGTCGGGTGGTTCACCGCAAGAAGAAGTCAGGCTTTCTCTATGGTTGCGAGTTCTGCTGAGCCCCAGACCGAATCGCTTCGAGTGCTTCCCAACGCTCGTAAAGTTCCGCTAAGCGGCGCTTCAACGACCCAAGTTCCTCTGACAGTGCCGTGGTGCGCTGACCGTTCTTTCGGTGAAACTCGGGATCCGCGAACAACGCTTCGATCTTCGCGATGTTTTCTTCGACACCCACAATCATCTCTTCCAACCCGTCCAATTCGCGCGATTCCTTGAACGATAATCTCAGGGGCCGCGCTTTTGGGATCTTCTCAGGCTTCGCGCTGGCGGTTTTCGCAGACCCCGATGCCGAGGCATGCCGCGCATCGTCCTGTAATCGAGAACGTTTTTCGACGTAATAATCGTAGTCTCCCACGCTAAAAGTCACGCGGCTCTCTCCCTCAAACGCAAGAATCGAAGTGCAGACACGGTTCAAGAAATAGCGATCGTGGCTCACCACCACCACGACTCCCGGAAATGCGATCAACGCCTCCTCCAGCACGCGCAGCGTGGGAAGATCCAAATCGTTCGTCGGCTCGTCCAGAATCAGAAAGTTTCCACCGTTCTTCAGAATCCGCGCGAGCAGCAGCCGGCTCCGTTCACCACCGCTCAGATACTTTACCTGCGACGCGATACGGTCATCCGAGAAGAGAAACCGCTTCAGATACGCGCGCAATGAAAGGTGCTGCTCCCCGAAAATGACGAACTCCGTGCCATCGCCGATCTCCTCTAATACAGTGCGTTCCTCGTTGAGCTGAAGACGCCCCTGATCCACGTAATTGAACTGCGTCAGTTGGCCGATCTTAACGGTGCCAATTGTCGGCGGAATTTGGCTCAGCAGGACTCGTAGCAGGGTTGTTTTTCCAAGCCCATTTCGACCGCTGATACCCAGCCGCTGGCCGGCTTCGAAATTGAGATTCACCCCTGAGAACAGCACCCGCCCCTCAATCTCCATCCCCACATTCACGACTTCCGCAACCCGGTTGCCGAGTGGCGGAGGCGGTGGGATGACAAGTTCCACATCCTTGTCCGAATCGGGAGCCGTCTTTCCAGCTACCTCGAAGTAACGGTCCAGGCGGCTTTTCGATTTTGTGGTTCGAGCCTGGGGTCCGCGGCGCACCCACTCCAATTCGCGGTGAAGAAACATCTGCCGTTTGTGTTCAGCAAGCTCGGTCGCCGACTCCCGTTCCGCGCGAGCCACCAAGTAATCCGTGTAGTTTCCTTGATAGGAATACACCGTGCCGCCCGACAGCTCGACAATGCGGCGGGCCGTTCGATCCAGGAAATAGCGATCGTGCGTCACAACGAGGAATGCTCCTGTGTAAGCCTGCAAGAATTCGCCGATCCATTCGATCGATTCGGTGTCGAGATGGTTCGTTGGTTCGTCCAAAATCAAAAGGTCTGGCCTTGAGATGATGGCGCGGCAGAGCGCGACCCGCCGTTGTTCGCCTCCGGACAGCGTCCCAATGAGGCGCTCCGGCTCCGGACAATTTAGGTGTGCCATTGCCGAGGCAATGCGGTGATCAAGCCCCCAGCCGTCCAGCGCGAGGATGCGCCGCTCCAGCTCCGCATGTTTTGGCGAAATTGCGGGCAACGCTTCAAACTCGGCAATCAGTTCGAGAACTTGGCGCGCGCCGTCCCGAACACTCTCATCGACCGTTCGCTCTAGTTCCAGTGCAAACGCCTGCGGAAGGTATCCGATCACAAGGCCGCGGCGTCCGGAAACCTCTCCACGATCGGGAGCCTGAAGGCCGGCCAAGATCTTCAAGAGAGTGGATTTGCCGGAGCCGTTCCGCCCAACCATTCCCAGGCCATCCTGCTCATCGATCGTCAACGAAGCATGGTCCAAGATCAAACGGTCGTTGTACTCGACGACAATTTCGGATGCGGTCAGGATGGCAGCCATCGAAAAACACTCTCAACCTCACTCATCCGCGGCGGACGCGGCAAGCGCCGACAACGGGATCGTTCGATTTGTTTCGGCAAAGTAGTTTGCCGACCATTCGTTCGAGAACAGAACTACGGGATTCTCGCCCATATCGATCGCAATCCGCGCGCCCGTTGGAAGCGATAGCGCGTCCAGCTCTGAGTCCTCGAGGCCGGAAGGAAGCCATCGCATAACGGACCAGGGCGCCGATTCCACGCGAGACGCGGCCCCGTATTCGGCTTCCAGGCGGTACTGAACCACTTCAAATTGCAGCGGTCCGACCGCCGCCAGCAGCGGCACTCGTGCCGCCGCATTTCTAAGATACAGAACCTGAATCACACCCTCCTGGAGAAGTTGATCGAGTCCCTGCCGGAACTGCTTGAACTTGGATGTGTTCGAATTATGAAGATACGCGAATGATTCGGGTGTAAACCGTGGAATCTCGCGGTAACGAATCGCCGGATCGGTCGTCAGTGTATCTCCGATTCCGAAATCCGGCATTCCCACGAGTCCAATGATGTCTCCCGGAAAAGCTTCATTCACGATTTCACGGTCGTTCCCAAACAGTTTGTGCGAACTCGCAAGGCGCACCTTCTTAGCGGATCGCGGATGATTCACGACCATGTCGCGCTCGAACTTCCCGGAGCAAACGCGCATGAACGCGATTCGGTCCCGGTGTTTCGGGTCCATGTTTGCCTGGATCTTGAAGATGAAGCCCGAGAACACCGAGTGATCGGGTGCAATCGTCGTGCCCGCCATCACGCGCGGTCTCGGCGGCGGCGAATGCTTGAGGAAACCGTCGAGCAGAAGTTGAACACCGAAGTTGTTCACCCCGCTTCCAAAGAACACGGGCGTCGATTTTCCTTCGAGAACCGAAGTTTCATCGAACGATTCTCCGGCCATTTCCAGCATTTCGAGTTCCTCTGCCACCTTGATATGCGTTTCCGGGTCCAGCCGATTCCGAATGATCGGATCGTCGAAACCGCCAATGGTCACCGGGGCGCGGTATTGCCCGCCCACCGTCCGCTCGAACAAATAGACCTGTTTCGTCCGGCGGTCATAAACCCCCTTGAAATCGAATCCGGTGCCAATCGGCCAATTGACGGGAAACGCGCCGATCCCGAGGACGCTCTCCAGTTCGTCGAGCAGCGTGAGCGGTTCTCGCATCGGCCGGTCGCACTTGTTCATAAACGTGAAGATAGGCACTCCGCGTTGGCGGCAGACGTCGAACAGCTTCCGAGTTTGTGTTTCAATGCCCTTCGCGGAATCGATCACCATGACCACAGAATCGACCGCCGTTAGCACTCGATACGTGTCCTCGGAGAAATCCTTGTGACCGGGAGTGTCCAAAAGATTGATCAAATATCCGTCATACTCAAACTGGAGAACGGTGGAACTGATCGAAATCCCGCGCTTCCGTTCCAGTTCCATCCAGTCCGAGGTCGTTGCCCGCTGGTTCTTGCGCGCCGTGACCGAACCTGCCAGTTGCACCGCCCCACCGTAGAGCAAGAGCTTCTCAGTAAGGGTCGTTTTCCCGGCGTCCGGATGCGAGATTATCGCAAACGTTCGACGTTTCTGAATTTCCTTCACAATACTCACAAAGGTGCGCACGGTATCAGTCTCGCGGCAGACAACAAGCCGAGAGTGATCAACCGAGGTCCGATCGGCAGGGTTGATTGTTTCGCTTTGAAATGCTGTGCTCTGAAACCATGAATCCCACAGTTCTTCCGACTACAGCTTCAGAAGAAAATCGATCCACAGGCCAGCGGATGCCTTCCGTTGGGAGGGTGAGGCTCCCGCCGAACCCATTCTCAATTGGATTCCAGGTTTCGGCGGGAGCCTCACCCTCCCAATTTCGCGGTAACCCATTTCCCCTCTCGCGCCGACGATTTCTTGGATCGATCGGCGTGGCGGCTTTTATCCGGCCCTACATCGCGATGGCGGCGGACCGGGTGGAATCCGCAGGCAAAGCGGCTAACTTGGTCACGACGGGCCAAACCGTTCCCGAGCTATCGGCCTTCGACGACACAATGCGGCGGTTCATGATTGACCGAGACATCAGCGCGGGATCTTTGGCCGTGACCCGCGAAGGCAAATTGATGGTTGCCAAAGGATACGCGAATCCCCAAATCGAAAAAGGGTTAACGGTTGCGCCAACATCATTGTTCCGCATCGCAAGCGTTTCCAAACCGCTGACCGCGATGGCGATGCTCCGATTGGTTCAGGACGATGTGGTGAAGCTTTCGACACCGATTACCGGTCTTCTTGATCTTTCAACATCCGAGGGACAGAACCGAACGCCTGAATTGGACCGAGTTACAATCCAAAACCTTCTGCAACATTTGGGAGGATGGAATCGAAACACGGCGTTTGACCCAATGTTTCGCGATCTCGCAGTCTCCGTGGAACTCGGAATCCCGTTGCCCATCACAAAATACGACGTCAAAACCTACATGGCTGCGCGTCCCCTGCAGCACGAGCCGGGATCCACCTACTCTTACAGCAATTTCGGATATAGTCTCTTGGGACATATTATCGAATGTGTTTCCGGGATTTCCTACGAGGCATATGTTCGTCGAAAAGTATTCGTGCCGCTCAAAATCAAGCGCCCCGTCTTGGGACGCACTCTGAAAGAACATCGATTTGCCGACGAAGTGACTTATCGATCCGAGGACAAAGGACAATCGGTCTTTGACGCCGGGATGAACATGGTTCCGTCACCCTATGGCGCTTGGAATTTGGAGAATATGGACGCCCACGGCGGTTGGCTCGCTTCGGCTGTCGATTTGGTTCGGTTCGCCGCAGCCTTCGATACTCCTGAAGAATGCCCGTTCTTAAGTGCTCCAATGGTTGTAAAGGCGTTCGCGCTTCCAGAAAACATCAACCGGGAAAATTACACACTGGGAGACGCATATTATGGTTGCGGCTGGAGTGTCCGAGATTGGGGAGATGGAAAAAGGAATACCTGGCACAACGGCAGTCTGCCTGGAACTCATACCCTGTTGGTGCGGCGATGGCGTGGCAACCTGAATTGGTGCGCGCTTTTCAATCAACGGAACGATCCGTCCGGACTTTCTTACGGCGATATCGACGGTTTGCTTCATCAAGCCGCCGATTCCGTGGAGCATTGGCCGGATCACGATCTGTTTGGTGAATACTCGTTGTGAATTCCGCGAAGTCCCTATGAAATTCAAACCTGACTTCCGCTGCCTGGCATTAGGCATCACTTTTCTAGTCTTTTCATCCTGCACCACGGGAAGAAATATCTCGCACAACCCGGAGCTCGCGCGTCTAGCCGCGCGGGCTCGAAACGTGACGATCATTCGCGACGATTTCGGCGTGCCGCACATTTATGCCAAGACGGACGCGGATACGGTGTTCGGTCTTCTTTATGCGCAGGCTGAAGACGATTTCCCTCGCGTTGAACGGAACTACGTCTGGGCGACGGGCCGGCTCGCGGAAGTTGAGGGAGAAAAAGCAATCTTCAGCGATCTCAGGGCGCATCTCTACATGACTGAAGACGACGCCAGGACGGCCTACGATTCTGCCCCGGACTGGCTCAAGGAACTCTGCAAGGCGTTCGCCGACGGCCTCAATTACTACCTCGCGTCGCATCCGGAGGTGAATCCGAAGCTGCTGACTCGATTCGAGCCCTGGATGCCAATGTTCTTTTTCGAAGGCTCGATCGGCGGGGATATCGAGCAGATTCCGGTGGAAGGAATCGAGGCATTTTATGGAAAAGGCCTCTCAATCGATGCCAAAACGGTGGCTGCCGCGAGAGCCAGTTACTCGGGTTACGAGAACCCGATCGGGTCAAACGGATTCGCAATCTCGGGCAAACGAACAAAGTCCGGGAAAGCAATGCTGTTGATCAATCCGCACACCACGTTTTTCTTCCGCGGCGAAGTGCATGTAGTCAGCGAGGAGGGCTTGAACGCCTATGGCGCCGTCACTTGGGGCCAGTTCTTCGTGTACCAGGGTTTCAACGAAAACACAGGCTGGATGCACACTTCAACGGATGTCGATTTCATGGACGATTTCATTGAGGACGTGGTCGAGGAAAACGGAAAGTTAATGTACCGCTACGGCGATAAATTGCGTCCGGTGCGAGTCTCCGAGGTCACTTTGAAATACAAGGATGGCAACCGGATGGCGGAGCGTACCTTTCCGACGTATCACACGCATCACGGGCCGATAACTCACATGCTCAACGGCAAGTGGGTTGCAACCCGAATCAACTGGGATCCGGTGAACGCGCTGAGGCAGTCGTATGTCCGGACCAAGCAGAACGGTCACGAGAGTTTCCGCAAGATGATGGACATCCGCACCAATTCATCAAACAACACCGTCTATGCGGACTCAGAGGGCAACATCGCCTACTACCACGGCGATTTCGTGCCGCGCCGCGATCCGCAATTCGATTACTCAAAACCCGTCGATGGCAGTAACCCGGCGACCGACTGGACCGGGTTGCACACGGTGGACGAGATTGTCACCGTCCTCAATCCGTCCAACGGGTGGATACAGAACTGCAATTCGACACCCTTCACCGCTGCGGGCGGGGACAGCCCGAAGCGCGAGGATTATCCTGTTTATATGGCGCCGGACAGGGAGAACTTCCGTGGCATTCACGCGGTGCGTCAGCTTGCCAATGCCACGGATCTCACGCTCGATTCACTCATCGAGCTTGCCTACGACCCATACCTGCCTGGATTCGAGAAGCTCATTCCGGGCCTGATTCAAGCGTATGATGAATCGGGGCGAGACGATGCGCGGCTCGCCAAAGCCATTGACGTGCTCCGCGCCTCGGATTTCCGCGCGTCCGCGAATTCCGTGGCGATGTCACTCGCCCACTTCTACGGAAAGCGCTACAAAGACGAGGGAGCAAACCCGAACGGTCTGCGAGGCATGGACCTGATCAACTATTTTGGAACCGATTCGCCACACGAGGAGCGGCTGCGTATTTTCGCGGCAACCGTCAGCATGCTCGATTCCGATTTCGGTGAGTGGAACACGCCCTGGGGTGAGATTAATCGCTATCAGCGGTTGTCCGGTGAATTGAACAGCTCTTTCAATGATAACGCACCGAGTCTGCCAGTGGGAATGGCTTCGGGAGATTGGGGGGCGCTTGCGTCGTTCGGCGCGCAGAGCTACCCGGGTACAAAACGCATTTACGGCACGTCAGGCAACAGTTTCGTGGCGGTGGTCGAATTTGGCGATCGCGTCAGTGCGAAGAGCATGCTGGCCGGCGGCCAAAGTGGCGACCCGGCTTCGCCGCACTTCAATGATCAGGCTCAACGCTATGTCGATCGCGAATTCAAGGATGTCGCATTTTATCGCGAAGACGTGGAGAAGCGCGCGAACCGTTCGTATCACCCGGGGGAAGTTCAAACACGGATTCCATAAATCATTGGCGAGATCTCGATTCCCTCCGAATTGCTCTCGCTGAACCGACATCGTTTATTATGACCTCCATCAGACAAGACTGGATTTGGATTACGGCGATCACGCTTTGCGCCGCCGCGACGGCGATCGAGCCAAACCAACTCAGCGACGCGGAACGGAAAGCAGGCTGGAAGCTGCTCTTTGATGGTGAGACGGTCACCGGCTGGCAAGGCGCTCGCGGGCTTCCGTTTCCGTCTCAGAGTTGGAATGTTCAGGACCATTCGCTTCAGACACTGAGCGACGGCGAGGGAGGAGATATTTGGACAGACCAACGCTATTCAAATTTTGAATTGGAACTCGATTACAGGATCCTCGAAAATGGCAACAGCGGTGTGAAGTATTTGGTCCAACCCGAATGGTTAAGCCCTCTATTTCAGCCAGACTTGTCGGAAGCCGAAAAGCACCATTACGCCCTGGAGGCTGTAGGGCCGGAGTTTCAGATCATGGACGACGCCGCCATGGAGCAAAAGGACGGCTGGCAACTCAGTTCAACCGGCTCTCTTTACCTTCTCTATGCCCCAAAGAATAAGCACCTCAAACCGCCGGGCGAATGGAATCACATCCGTATCGTTGTGAACGGAATGCATGTGGAGCATTGGCTGAACGGCGGCAAGTTGCTGGAATATGAGTTGGGATCGGATGAACTGCTTGCGAGGGTCGAAACGACAAAGTTTCGCAAAGTGCCGGGTTTCGGACGAAAGGGCCCCGGGCATATCGTATTGCAGCACCACGACCATCCCGCCGCGTTTCGCAATGTCAAAATCAGGGAACTCCGCTAACGGGACGGTGGGGCGGCACTCTGTGGAGCCTGATATCTCCTTGTGGGAAGGGTGTCTTGCAAATCGGAGCTGTGGAAACGCCGGATTGCTTGGATATCTTGGTGTTTCCATTGTGCCTACTCGTTCGGGATTTTCGCCTCAAGATTGAGCAGGGCTCCACGGAGTGTCGCCCCACCCGACCGCAGGGGGCTGAAACTCGAATCCTACCAGGTGCAGCGTTTACTCTCAATAGTTCTCCTGGAATCACCAGCCTCCGCGCTCCTCTCCTCAATTCGAAGAAGAAGCAGCCGTTCAGGCGTGTCCTCATTCAGACGCGCCCGCCGGCGCAGGCCCGAGAATTGGAGTGGCGCAAGTCCGCTGCATTGTGATATATGCGGGACATGAATCCTTCTTTGCGATTCTCCGATTCGCGCACCCTCGTTTCCGGGCGATTTCTTTTTTCGGTTTGGGTTATTTTCCTCTTCGCTTTCCTCGGCGATGGGAAGTGCGGCGCTGCCAGCGTTGATCAGGAGACGGAAACCATTCTGAACACTGCCGGTGTGTCAGGCGGATTTGCCGTGTATCTGGGTCCCGGGAATGCCGGGCTTCTTACTGCGCTGCACAACTCCGGGAGGTTCATGGTTCACGGCTTGGCGACAGATGAAGCAAATAACGACGCCGTTCGGAAATCCATTCGGGACAATGGCGTTCATGGGTCGGTGACGTTAGACAGGGCGGAGCGTGGCCAATTACCGTTCGTCGATAACATGGTGAACCTTTTTGTCGCGGAAAATCTCGGAGAGTTTTCTCCGCAAGAAATCGATCGTGTTCTCGTGCCTGAAGGCGTCGCATTGGTTCGCAAGGACGGGCGGTGGACAAAGTTTGTCAAGCCCCGTCCGGACGGCATCGACGAGTGGACCCGTTTTTCTACGACGCGAAAGGGAACGCGGTTTCGCACGATACAGTCGTCGCGCCGCCGGAACGGTTGCAGTGGCTTGGAAGTCCGCGGTGGTCGCGTCATCACGACCGCATGTCGAGCTTGAGCGCGATGGTTTCAGCAGACGGAAAAGCGTTTTATATCATGGATGAGGGATCGCGCGTTTCGATTCTCATGCCTTCCAAATGGTCGCTGATCGCCCGTGACGCGTTCAATGGCGTCGTGCTCTGGCAGAAACCGATCGAGAAATGGCACAGCCAGTTGTGGCCGCTGAAGTCCGGACCCACGCAATTGACGCGACGGCTGGTGGCGGTGAAGGATTCTGTTTTTGTCACGCTCTCGATCAACGCGCCGATCAGCCGTCGGGACGCAAATTCGGGTGAAGTGACTCAGGTGCACGGGAGCACGGGAGGCGCGGAAGAGATTCTTGTGGTTGGCGATGTGCTCTACGCGTTGATATGAAGTTGCCGAAGCGGCTAACGGAGTCCAAGCGCTTCTCCAATACCGGCGCAAGCCCGCCGATATACTGTTCGTGGATATTCTAATGCCGGAGATGGATGGTTTGGAAACGATTTTAGCGCTCAGAAAAGACGCGCGTAACGTGAAGATTGTTGCGCTTTCGGGAGGCGGACGGATTCACGGGGACAACTATCTAAGGCTCGCGCGCAAGATGGGGGCGGATCGAACAATTGCCAAGCCCTTTCGACGAATGGACGTCATTGAAACACTCCGTGATCTGATCCAAGCAGGCTGAAACATCAAAGCCAGAGAAACGCCTCATCCTGCGGTCGAAATTGAATAAATGTGGAGCGCGCTCGATCAAAAGAAAAATACTGTGCTGAAAAGTCTTGTTGGAATTCGGACAAATGCTACAACGGCTCAGTTCACCCCGGAATTAAATATGGAAACAAATCATAACAAATCAGTACTGACTCGTCGTCAGTTCCTTAGTCGCACCTCGCTGGCGGTTGGGACCGCCGGATTCGCTTTTCCCTATGTGGGAAGAGTTCTGGGCGCGAATGAAATAATCAACGTTGCCTGCATCGGTGTCGGTGGAAAAGGAGACAGCGATAGCAAAGCCGCAGCTCAGGCCGGCGGCAATATCGTCGCGATCTGTGATGTGGCGGGGAGCACGCTGGCTAGGAAAGCGGCGGAATTCCCGAAAGCAAAACAGTTTCAGGATTACCGAAAAATGTTCGATGAAATCGGTAACGAGTTCGACGCGGTTACCATTTCAACACCCGATCACAATCACGGGGTCGCGGGCATTCGCGCCATGAAAATGGGAAAACACTGTTTCTGCCAAAAGCCTCTGACGCAGACGGTTGCCGAGGCGCGGATCATGCGCAATCTTTCCAAGGAAAAGAAGCTCGCGACACAGATGGGGAATCAGGGAAGCGCGGCTCCAGGATTGCGGCGCGCCGTGGAAGTGATCCAAGCAGGTGTCATTGGCCATCCCAAGGAACTTCACGTTTGGTCGAACCGTCCCGTTTGGCCGCAGGGAATCGAACGTCCCGCAGGCGAGGATCCTGTTCCGGAATCGGTCAATTGGGACGCCTGGCTGGGGCCTGCCGCTTACCGACCCTATAAAAAAGGGGTTTATCATACGTTTGCATGGCGGGGATGGAAAGATTTTGGAACGGGCGCGTTGGGCGATATGGCTTGCCACACAGTGAACATGCCGTTTCGCGCATTGAAGCTTGGCTACCCAACCGCGATCGAATGTGAAGTCGCGTCGCGGTTATTCCCGGAGACATTCCCGCTCACATCTCGGCTGCGGTTCGAGTTTCCAGAGCGGGAAGGATTGCCTCCGCTTAAGTTCTGGTGGTATGACGGCACCCCGGGGGCTGACTTGGAGCCGCTCCGGCCTAACTCAGATTTGACCCGGGAAATCTACACGATACCGACACGGGGCCGAAACCGGGGTGCCATGCCCATCGCCGGCGCACTCATCGTTGGAGAGAAAGGGAAGCTGTTCTCGCCCGACGATTACGGAACGCAATTCTACGTTGTCATGAATGACGAAACGACCTACGTGTCCGGTAATGATCACGAAGCCTGCAAGGCTGTTCCTCAATCGATTCCCCGGTCGCCGGGACATGTCGAGGAGTGGATTCGAATGATGAAAGACGGAACACCCGCTTACTCAAACTTCGACATTGCTGCCTACCTGGCGGAGGTGATCCTACTTGGATGCGTCGCTATCAATGTCGGTGAAGGCCGTCGAATCGGATGGGATGGTCCAAACATGAAATCAACGGATTTGCCTGAGGCTGATCGGTATGTGACGCGTCACAATCGCCCGGGTTGGGAAGCTTAAGCCAATCAGTCTATTCGCGAGAAGT
>JAQBVM010000384.1 GCA_027623095.1 Verrucomicrobiota bacterium | reverse complement strand
CAGGCCAACGCCAAGCAGCCCACCATCGGCAAGACCGTGGACGACGCCATGGTCGCCATCGAGCGCGACTGGCAAATGTCGAATGCCGAAGTGCGAATGTGGAACTGAAAAGCCATGAGTGAAGAACTGAAGAAACGAACCAAGAAGTTTGCTCTCGACGTCATCGAGTTGGCTGCTGGTCTGCCTCAAGTGTTGGAAACCCGCCACGCCATCGGGCAGGTCATCCGTTCTTCGAGTTCAGTCGCCGCCAACTATCGTTCAGCGTGCCGTGGAAAGTCCAAAGCCGACTTCATCTCGAAGTTGGGCACGGTCGAGGAGGAAGCGGACGAAACCGGCTTCTGGCTCGAAATGGTCCGCGACATCGCTTCACTTCGACATTTGAAAATCGACGTTCGAACTTCCCAAGAATTGACGCGTCTGCTCGACGAAGCGAACCAACTTGTGGCAATCACCGTTGCGTCACGCAAAACAGCAAGGGGAAGCGAATGATGAACGACGAACCAAGAAATTGCGAATTTCGAACTGCGAACGCCGAACCGCATTTTGCCTACTTCGACATTCGAAATTCTCCCCATCCGCCGCGCCCTCATCGAGGCCGACCTCGTGGACTGCATGGTCGCCCTCCCCGGTCAACTCTTCATGGCGACGGAAAAATTCAACGTGGCCCTCGCTGCTTAAAACTTATGTCACTCGAAACCACACTCGCCGACATCACTTCACGGCTGCGTCAGGGAAAGTTTCCGAACGAGCAGGCTATTTCCCAAGGCATCGTCCTGCGCGTTTTCCAGGAACTCGGCTGGGACACTTGGGACACCAACGTCGTCTGGCCTGAATATCAAACAGGCGAAGGTCGTGCGGATTTCGCGCTATGCCATCCTCCCTCGAAGCCAGCGATATTTACCGAAGTCAAACAGCCCGGCAAGGCTGAGGACGCCGTGCGCCAAGCACTCGAATACGCTTTCCACGCGGGGGTTCCATTTGTCGTTTTGACCGACGGAAGGACGTGGAGTTTTTACCTGCCAGCGGAACAAGGCAGCTACGAGGATCGTCGCGTTTACAAGCTCGACCTCTACGAGCGTCCGCCTGCCGAAGCCGCCGCCGCGCTTCACCGTTACCTAGATTGCGCCAGAGTCCAATCCGGCGAAGCGCTCGAGACAGCACGAAAGGAATACCGCAGCCGCAATCGACAATCGCAGGCCAAAGCCGCCATTCCTGAGGCGTGGCGTGAATTGGTGGAAAAGGGTGACGAACTCCTCGTGGAGATGTTGACCAACGCCGTGGAATCGCGAGCGGGAGTTCGGCCAGATGCAGACGATGTCGCAGAGTTTCTCGCGGGCCTCGGCAAGACAATCATCGTGGAAGCCGCACGCAGTAATCAAACCCAGCCAAGCAGCGGTGTCATTCCTCGTCCGATGCCCATTCGCACCACGAATGAAACAACCCGGAGCGGTAAACTGGTGCTGCTCGGAAAGGCGCACGCATACCACAACGCCAAGGATGCCATGGTCATCGTCCTTCGAGAACTCGCCAAGACCGATCCCGCGTTCCTCGAACGCTGTTCCCAACACCCAGACGCCCAAGGCCGCAAGCGCCGCTACATTGCTCGAACATCGGAAGAACTTTACCCCGACCGTGAAGACCTTCGCGACATGCGCGACAGCTTGCCGGGCGGCTGGCTGGTTGCTACCAACCTCAACAACGTCCTGAAGAAAACCATCACCCGCCTCGCCGCGGAGGTCGCCGGGCTGAAGTTCGGCAAAGATGTCGTGGTTGAATTTTGAATTTAGCGCCACCGAATTCGCCATGCCTTACAACCCAACACGCGCTCTCGAACTTTTGCGCCTCGGCACGCAGAACCCCGCCGCCGCTTTTCGCGACGGACAGGAGGCGGCGATTCAGCATGTGGTCGATGGTGTCGGGCGATTGCTGGTGGTGCAGAGGACGGGCTGGGGCAAGAGTTCGGTTTATTTCATCGCCACCAAGCTGCTGCGCGAGGAAGGCATGGGGCCGGCCATCTTGATTTCGCCCCTGCTGGCGCTGATGCGGAATCAGATCGCAGCGGCAGAGCGCATGGGCGTTCGTGCTGTGACCATCAACTCGGAGAACAAGGATAACTGGCAGGTCGTCGAAGGGGCGCTAGCGAGGAACGAGGTAGATATTTTGCTCATCTCGCCGGAACGACTGGCCAATGAGTATTTCCGCACGGAAGTGCTGGCACCCATCGCCGGGCGTGTCTCGCTGCTGGTGGTGGATGAGGCGCATTGCATCTCGGATTGGGGCCACGACTTTCGGCCGCACTACCGCTTCATCGAACGCATCCTCCGCACGATGCCGCCGAATCTCCGCGTGCTCGCGACCACGGCGACAGCCAACAACCGGGTGCTCGCCGATTTGGAGACAGTGCTGGGACCGAATCTCACCGTGTCGCGCGGTGAATTGGGCCGGCCCTCGCTGCTGCTCCAGACGATGCGCCTCCCGAGTCAGGTCGCACGCATGGCCTGGCTGGCGACGCATGTGCCAAACATCCAAGGCAGCGGGATCATCTACACGCTGACGGTTCGCGATGCTGTGCAGATCGCGGGATGGTTGCAGGCGCGCGGCATCCAGGCGGAGTCGTATAGCGGGGAGACGGGCGACCGTCGGGTGGAATTGGAGAACGCACTATTGAGGAATTGCGTGAAGGCCTTGGTGGCGACCACGGCGCTGGGAATGGGCTTCGACAAGCCGGACCTCGCGTTCGTGATTCACTACCAGACGCCGGGTTCGGTTGTGGCCTATTACCAACAGGTGGGACGCGCGGGCCGTGCGCTCGATGCCGCACACGGAGTGCTGTTGAGCGGAGCAGAGGAAACGGACATCACTGATTTCTTCATTGAGAGCGCTTTTCCGTCGCGTGAAGAAGTCGCAGGCGTGCTGGCGGCTTTGCAAGGCGCACCCGAAGGGCTGTCCATCAACGAACTGATGCCCCGGGTGAATGTGCGCCGTGGCCGGATAGACAAGGCGGTTCAACTGATGGCGCTGGAGACACCGCCTCCGATCGTGAAAGATGGCAGCAAGTGGAGACTCACGGCCGCAAATCTGACGGAAGCTTTCTGGGAACGGGCGGAACGCCTCACGGCCTTGCGCCGCGATGAACAACAGCAGATGCAGGAATACGTGGGCCTCGCCTCGGGGCACATGGAGTATCTCATCCGCGCGCTGGATGGGAATCCGGGTAATCATCAGTTTCCGCGCATTGCTCCGTTGCCGGAAACAGTTGATGCGGGAATGGCTCAGGAAGCGGTGGCATAT
This sequence comes from Verrucomicrobiota bacterium, assembly GCA_027623095.1. Classification (GTDB taxonomy): domain Bacteria; phylum Verrucomicrobiota; class Verrucomicrobiia; order Limisphaerales; family SIBE01; genus JAIPJX01. The sequence goes on along the minus strand of JAQBVM010000384.1, from coordinate 2,455 downwards.
CTTCGACGGACGAGTCTTCCGTTGGAGCCGCGTCGCCAATGGCCGACCGGAGGACTTCCACAAATGGATGTGCGCGGAAACATTGCCGAAGCCTTTCGAGCGCAGCACGGGCGTGTGTTGTGCGTATGGAACGACGCGGGCTGGGGTGCGCTGGTTCGCCAAGGAAAGTCACGAGACGGGCGATTCGCGGATCAACTGGTCGAAGCCTGTGCGGCGATGGCGCGAACTTGGGCGCCACAACCGGCACCGGTCTGGCTCACCTGCATTCCCTCGCGCCGCCACCCGAACCTCGTGCCTGAATTTGCCCGCCGCCTGGCTGTTGCGCTGAATCTGCCATTTCATCCGGTGCTCGAAAAAACGGACGATCCTCCAGCTCAGAAAGACATGGAGAACAGCAGCCAACAAGCCCGGAACGTGGACGGCTCGTTGAGAGTTGCGGGAAATGTGCCGTCCGGCCCTGTGCTGCTGGTGGATGATATGGTGGATTCAAGATGGACGCTGACAGTCGCCGCCTACCTTTTGACTTCGAATGGCAGCGGTCCGGTGTATCCTCTGGCGCTGGCCTCAACTGCGAACTCTGACGAATGATTGAGCCTCTGACATCGAACACGCAGGCCATCCTGCTGCTGACCGCTCCGCTGATTGCCGGACGCGGTGAGACCTCGCGCGATCTGCTCAGCCTGGGCGAATACAACCGGCTCACCCGCATCCTGCGCGAGAAGCAGAAGCAGCCCGCTGATTTGATTGGCGCTGATGCGGAAGAGTTGATTGAACTCTGCGCGGAGCCTTTCGGGCGCGCGCGTTTGGATGCACTGCTCGGGCGCGGGTTTTTGCTCAGTCAAGCAGTGGAGCGGTGGAACGCGCGAGCGATCTGGGTCATCAGTCGCGCAGATTCCCGTTACCCGAAGCGCTTGAAAGCGCGGCTCAAGGAAGATGCTCCGCCTCTACTTTATGGATGCGGCGACATTGCATTGCTGGAGAAAGGCGGGCTGGCGGTCGTCGGCTCACGGCATGTGGATGACGAACTCATCAGCTTCACGGAAACCGTAGGGCGACTCACCGCCGAGGCTCACCGCACCATCGTGTCCGGCGGGGCCAAGGGAATCGACAGGGCGGCGATGCACGGGGCACTTCTGGCAGGCGGCGATGTGGCAGGTGTGATGGCAGACAGTCTGGAGCGGGCAGCCTTGGCGCGGGACAATCGGGAACCTCTGATGGAGGGCAGACTGGTTCTCATTTCGCCTTATGATCCGGCTGCGGGTTTCAACGTGGGGCACGCCATGCAACGCAACAAATTGATCTACGCTTGCGCTGACGCGGCCTTGGTCGTGACTTCGGATTTCGAGAAAGGTGGAACGTGGGCCGGAGCCATTGAGCAGTTGGAGCGTCTGCGATTCGTGCCGGTCTTTGTGCGGAACGGTGTCAAGGCGGGGAAAGGCAACGCCGCCCTTTTGCATCACGGCGGCAAACCCTGGCCGAATCCACAAAGCGGAAACGAACTGGGGATGGCGCTCGTCGCTGCGGCTGAGGCCGTCGCTATTGAACCCAAACAAGACACGTTGCCCCTGACCCTGCGGGATGAACCGTCCGCTTATGCTGCTGCAGCATTGGCAAGGCTGGCTGAGGCGGCCGCGGAGAAGATCGAGCAAACCGTGGAAGACGTGAAGCCGTTGCCCGAAGTGGAGTTATTGAATACGGTTCGGGAGATTCTGCGCCGTGAACTCGTCGAAGCTCGCACGGAGGAAGAAGTGGCGACTTTGCTGGCTGTCACGAAACCGCAGGCGAAGACTTGGCTTGTTCGCTTGGTCGGGGAATCGGTGCTGGAGAAAGTCACAAAACCAAAACCGGTGCGCTACCGCACAGCCAACAAGGTTGAACGGCTGCTCTGAGCATCGCTCGTGCATCAGAAGACCGGCGAGATGTCCTACGGCTTCGCCAGCAACCTGCGCGATGCCTTGCCGAATGCGTCGTTCATCGGCTTCACTGGCACGCCCATCGAGAAGACGGACGCGAACACGCGGGCGGTCTTTGGCGATTACATCAGCATCTACGACATCCAGCGCGCCGTCGCCGACAAGGCCACGGTGCCGATCTATTACGAGAGCCGCATTTCCAAGCTCAGCCTGAACGCCGCCGAGCTGCCGAAGCTCGACGCGGAGTTTGAGGAAATCACCGAAGGCGAGGAGCTGACGAAGAAGGAGAAGCTCAAGACCAAGTGGGCCGCGCTGGAGGCGCTGGTGGGCGATCCGAAACGCATCGCGCTCGTGGCCGGGCGAATGTCGAATGACGAATTCGGAATGTCGAATGGTCTGAACTTCGTAATTCGCACTTCATCATTCGCACTTTGCCCGACGGCCCCGAGTGGCAGAAGCACATCGGCAACAAGAAGCAGCGGCGGGATTTGGCGAACCAATTCAAGGACGCCAAGAACCCCTTCAAGATCGTGATCGTGCGC
>JAQBVM010000383.1 GCA_027623095.1 Verrucomicrobiota bacterium | reverse complement strand
CAGGATACAGAAAAACCAATCTCATCGATCTTTCCCAAGATTGAACGATCCTCATTCGGAGATGCGCACCTTCCGATCCGGCCGGGTCCGCGATTCACTATCGCAGTGCTCCCGGGATGAGCCCTCCTACGTTTGGCCGCTCCGACTCGATTCGCGCCGTGAATTCGGTTGCACGTCGAATTGCCTCCCCCATTTCCGCGGGGGACATTTCGATTGAAAGTTCCAACCGCTCTCTCTCGGCATCCGGATCCCCTTGAGCCGCGGACAGCGAATACCATTTGTAGGCCTCGACTTTATCCGGCTCCAACGCTTTTCCTTCGATATACGAACGAGCCAGATTGAATTGGGCCGAACGATGCCCTCGCTCCGCAGCTTTGCGAAACCACTTTACTGCCTCCACAAAATCCTGTGCGACTCCGAGCCCCCTCCCATACAAAACACCCAGATTCGATTGCGCCGACACCTTTCCGTGTTCCGCGGCTATTCGATACCACTTGGCAGCCTCCACGTAATTCGATTCCTCATTCTTTTCACCGGCGTAAAACGTCGCCAAATTGTAGGCGGCCTCGACGTGCCCCTGTGCGGCGGCTTTCTTCAACCAGGCGGCCGACTCTTTCACGTTCTCCTCCACTCCAAGCCCGGTGGCGTAAAAACCAGCCAATTTAAACTGCGCCTCCGCCAGGCCGCGGTCGCCCGCTTTGCGTATCCACTCGACCGCGGTTGCCGTATTTTTCTCCATGCCGATACCCGTGAGATACATCACCCCCAGATTGTGTTCCGCCAGAGGATTCCCGAGCTGAGCAGACTCTCTGAAAAGTCGTTCTGCTTCCTTCGTATTCTTCTCGACGCCTTCTCCCTTCAGCAGGCGAACACCCTGATCATAAAGCTCGAAAGACTCCTCCGGCGGGTAGGATAAAACCTTCTTGAGACCCTCATTCAACTCTTCCAAGTCCGCCGTTTGAACCGGCGCTGGCTCCGGCACCGTTTCGGACATGGCCACTCGGTCGGATGCCGGTGGCACTGGAGCCAGCGCCTTCTCGACCGGCGGCTCGGACAGGGATATGGCAACGGGCGCCTCCTGTTTCCTGCCCTTCTCACCGCAACCGCACATCACACCCAGTGATAACAACAATCCCACACCGAGTCTGTTCAGCGGGTTCCCGAACCGCCGCGAACGCGGAGTTCCCAAATCAATACGCAATCGAGTCATATTGGCTTCAAGCATACCAATAAGATCTCGTTTAGGATACTGAATGAAACGTAGCGTGGCGCTGATTGTTTTTCGGACCTTCGACAGCGGCAGCATGGGTTTTCAACTTTTCATCCGTCGTGTATCCATTACCATGCCGATCCTTAAAGGGATGATGCGCAGCGTAACAAGGTTGCACGAAGCCACGGGTTAAAAAAAACGGATCACCCGCCGCATGAACAAAAAAACACTGACTGAGGCGGACATTCGCACCAAGTTTATCACGCCCGCGCTGGTCGGCACGAATGGCGACAAATGGAACCTGATGACGCAGATTCGGGAGGAAGCCTTTTTCACAAGGGGCCGCGTCATCGTTCGGGGCAAGACGGTTAAACGAGGTGAAGCCAAGAAGGCGGATTACATCTTGTCGTACAAACCGAATCTCCCCCTGGCTGTAATTGAAGCGAAGGATAACAACCACACGCTGGGCGACGGATTGCAGCAGGCTCTCGAATACGCCGAAATCTTGGATGTTCCGTTCGCATACAGTTCAAACGGCGACGCTTTCCTCGAACACGAACGGACCGTCACCAGCGGAACCGTCACGCAAGCGTCGAGTCGTTGGAAATTCTCAAGGTCGATCCGCTCACCTCTTTTGGCACGCCGGTCGAAATCGTAACACTCTTTGGCGGCAAACCCGCCTACCTCGCGGCCATCCGGGAGCTTGAAACGGCTTTGTATCTCAACGCGGCGTGAAACAGAAAGGATGAAGGATGAATTATGAAGGATGAAGTTCGAGATTTGCGTGATCGCACGAAGGTGTTCACCCTGAGGGCGATTAAAATGTTCTCATCCTTGCCCAAGACGGAGGAAGCCCGAGTGCTGGGAAAACAGGTTCTTCGTCAGGCACCTCTGTGGGCGCAAACTACCGGGAGTCACAGCGTGCCCGTTTGAATAGTGGTGGAATCTTGGAAGTGTTGATTTCGTGTGCCTCAAGCCTTCTGCGCGAAATGACCACGCGACTCAACGAGACCCACCGCTGGGTCAACCTCTCCGACGGCAGCCTGAGCAGAACCGGCCGCGCCTACCCGGTGTGTTTTCAACGTACTTGAGAATTAGCTTGGCCACGGTATGATTGTGTTGTGAGCAGCATTCAGGCGATTGAAGAAGCAATAGCGAATTCACCGTCGGAGGACTTATTCGTCGGGCCGCTCGACCCCTTACCGAAGAGTGCAACGCACATGCAAACAAGAAGCCTGAATCTGGTTCAAAAGACACTTGAGGAAGTCCGCGCGTGGGTCGAGGCGTTGGACTCCTCCGTGAAGGTGGAGTTGTCAGCCGATTGGCTGGCGCTGCTTCATTCCTCGACTTCTACAGATCCATGGACGCATGGTTTCTCTGTGGTACATCGAGACAGCGAGATCGTCGTCGGCAGTGCCGGCTTCAAGGGGCCTCCGGCAGCGGACGGCGTAGTCGAGATTGCCTACGGTGTGTCACCAGAGTATCAGGGTAAAGGATACGCGACAGAAGCAGCCCAGGCGTTGGTCGCATACGCATTCAGCAGCGGCCGGGTTCGCGTTGTCCGAGCGCACACTCGCCCGGAACCCAATGCCTCCACGCGGGTCTTGACCAAAAGTGGTTTCCGACACGTCGGCGAGGTCATCGACCCTGAAGACGGATTGGTATGGAGGTGGGAGAAACGCGATGAAACGGCCTAACGGGTGGAGCCGAAACGCCGCTGCGCTTCTCGTTTTCGGAGTTACGGGAAACGTTCGAACTATTCAATATGCAAAGAAGTTATCTGGGAATCGAGATTGGCGGCACAAAACTCCAAATGGTTTTGGGGGATGAAATGGGAAAAGTGTTGGAGCGATGGCGCGGAGACGTGAACCGCGACCAAGGAGGCGAGGGCATTCGGCAACAGTTCGAATCAAAACTCCCAGACATTCTCGGCAGGCATTCCGTTCATGGAGTGGGCGTTGGTTTCGGCGGTCCCGTGTGCTGGAAAACCGGGCAGGTGGCGCGATCGTTTCAAATTGAAGGTTGGGCTGGTTTTAATCTAGACAGGTGGCTTCATGCGTTTACCGAGGTGCCTGTTCACGTTGAAAACGACGCGAATACAGCCGCGCTCGCGGAGGCGCGCCTCGGTGCCGGCATCGGGTGTAATCCCGTCTTCTATGTGACATTGGGAAGCGGCGTGGGTGGAGGTTTGGTTGTGGACGACCATATCTTCCATGGTGCAGCTCCCGGTGAATCTGAGTTCGGGCATATTCGATTGGATCGGAATGGTACAGATGTGCAATCGCGGTGTTCCGGGTGGGCGGTGGACGCTCGAATTCATTCTCTCATCGCCGACGATCCGAAAGGGATTTTAGGGATGCTGATCGGGGAAACGCGAGGCTGTGAATCAAAACATCTGAGCTCCGCGCTTGCGCAGTCGGATCTGATTGCGGAACAGATTCTTGGCGAAATTGCGAACGATTTGGCGTTAGCGCTATCTCATGTGGTTCATCTGTTCCATCCTGAAGTTATCGTGCTTGGCGGTGGCTTGTCGCTTGTGGGTGAACCATTAGGAGCCGCTGTGGCGGATGCGTTGCGCCCGCAGGTCATGGAGGCGTTTCGTCCCGGACCCCGGATCGTATTGGCCTCTCTGGGTGAGGACGCGGTTCCTCTCGGGGCCGTAGAACTCGCTCGCGGATCTGCGTAAGCCCTCGGTTAACGACCCCCAATCCCGGAGAAGAACGTCAGATACGGTTCTCCCTTTGCTTCCCGCAAGATCATAAGGCTAAGTTCCCGCGCGTGATAGTCCCCCCACATTGAGCTTTCGCCATTTGGTACTTTTTGTCCGGGTGCAATCCAATCCCATCCATTCGGGCGATGATACACGGAATGAAGAATGAGCCCTTGATGTTTTGGATTAGCGGACACGTAAGGTTCATTTAAGAGCGTGTTCGCGACCGTGAGGCCCGCCTGGCGGTACCGATCGCCGTTTTTTGTGTCGCGCCTGGAAGCCAGATAGTGGCCTAACCGAATCAATCCCTGCGCGGCAATCGCAGCCGCCGAACTGTCCACTGGCTCCCAAGCGTTGTAAGGATCCGAGGGTTTCTTCAGGTAATCGCCCAAACGGTTCAGATTCGCGGCCCCCGTGTCCCACATCGGCACACCGTCGGCGCAACTGTTTTCGATGTAGAAATCAGCCGTTGCAGTGGCGGCCTTGAGGAACCCGTTGCGGACGGCATCGGCGTTCGCGGGAATGCTCACGATTTCGCGCGCTTTCTTTCCGCCATTCTTGGCAAGGCTCGCCGTGGACCTGGATTCACAGATTCCGTTCAATTCCCCATCCGAAACGGTGTCGAGAAACTCCAATTGCTCCGAGAATCCGAGAACTGCCCACGCGAGCCCGCGTGTCCAGGTGCTGAAGGGCGAATACCCTTGCTGAGAATTCGGGCACCGGTAGCTGCCATCGTTCACGTTGAATAGACTTTCGTGGGCGGTGCGACCGCGAACATCGTAGATATCACGTCCGTTTCCGTAATAAACGCCATGCTTTGCGGTCGCCTCCGCATGTTTGATCAATCGGGAAAGCAGCGAGATGCGCTCGTCACGCTCCCCCATCAAGACGTGTCCAAGCCGGTGGGCGATCGCCAGCGAACGCATCGAGCGCATTGTGTCGATAAAGAGCGAATGCGGCCCATTGAAAGAATAGACAAACCCGCCATCACCCTCAATTTGTGTCCATCGAGCCGCCTGAACCGCGCCAGACACCTTGAGCGCGAGTTCATAAAAATGTTGTTCCGAAGGGTTAAACGGAATTCGGCCTTCGCCCATTAACCTGAGCAAATTCCCGTACGTGGAAACGTTATTGAAACCGTGGTCGTGCACGCCAATGTGCGACACGTGAGTCGCCATCCACTCGACCGTTTTGCTTCGAGCCAGCTCACGAAACCTGTTTTCGCCGGAGACTTCGAATTGAAGAACAGCGGAACCGAATTGAAACCCTTGTGTCCACTCCGTCCAACCGCGTGTTGTGTATTTCCCTTTCACCGTGAAAACCGGAGTTCCTTTCGAGGGATTCCAGTGCTTCTCGATGCTGAGGATCTTCTCCGCGGATTTGTCAAAAAGTCGATGGATATGTGGAACCAGCCGTTGTGGCCTGAGATGATGATCAATTCGCAGTGGCATAACTGGATCACATGGTATCGAAAGCCTGCGGGCGAATGAACCCAAATATTCGAGGGGGCAACGACGTGGAATTCTTTGTTAACATTTCGGCAATTTGGGCATCTACTCGAACAAGGCCCCTTGAAACCGTGAACTCGCGACCAGAATCACAAGCGCTCTGCTTTGTCTCGCCTTCGCATCACTCGTCGCGCCGGAGATGCGCGCGGAGAAGGAAACAGCAACCACCGCGGGCGGGCAGGGTAATGAACTTTATCATGCCCTACATCTTCCTTTTGAAAACCATTTCGAGCGCTGGACGCTTTGCGATCTTCCATTCCGGACGCAAGCGCGGGAGTTTGGGCGCATCTCCGAATGAGGGCAGACCACCCTCCGCACGTCCGCCGAGAAGGACGCC
>JAQBVM010000382.1 GCA_027623095.1 Verrucomicrobiota bacterium | reverse complement strand
TGTGCTGATTTTTTGCAACTTCATTTCACCCAATAACGACGGGCATTTCGAGCTTTCTTTTATTATTTCGCACTTATATCACGCTTGAATCAGGACTGGTGGTAAAGCCGGTTGCCAACGCGCACGGCGAAGCTCCCCGGCGCATAGCGAATCTCCTTGTCTGATTTGTTCCGCAGCGTGACGTGGAAAACGAGCGTGTCATCCGAGCTGAAACGAAACACTTCCTCAACGCGAATTTCGTAGTCGTTGAGGTCCGTCACTTGCGGCTTGTCGCCAAACGTCCTGACTTCGGCATCGGCGACCGCTTCCGAGTGCTGCTTCTTCAGCAGTTGAAAAGCTTTCGCTTTGTCCAGCAACGCGAGCAACCGCGTCGGTGTGACGAGCGGCGCGGGCTGGACGGTCGCCGCTGCCGCTTGATCTTCGAGATTGAGCGCCAGAACCGGCGTGTCGCTTTCGATCACTTCAAATACGTAAGTGCGCTTGTTCCATCGAATGTTGAGATTCGTCGCCGCCTTGCGCGCCAGCGCGCGGACGGACACGAAAGATGAGCCTTTCGTGTGCGCGAGTTGGAACTGTCCTGGCGTCTTGCCATCGGCAGTCACGCCCACGGCATCAATCGCTGTGATTGGGCCGGGGAAGCTGATGGTGGTAACGCGGTTCGTTGCGACGGGCACGGTGACGACGGCGCGCTCGTCGAGGGTGACACGCTGAATGGCTTCGGGCGGTTCAGCGAACGCGACGGTTGCAGCGAGCAAAATAAGGAGACTAATTGGTGATTTCATATTTGAAGTCGCCGACAGCGGTGGGGAAACGACCGTTGGCAGCCATATTGGGGTTGCGGATCAAACGGAGACTCAATTTGAAGTTGAAGGCTTCGTTGAACGCCTTCTCTTGAAAAATGCCGGTGCGAATGACCTGGCCGGAAACGGTGGCGAGGATTTCGTTCTCGCGCGTGGCGAGAATGTCTATCTTGGCAATCTCCGACTTCTGGTGAAGTTGCTTCGCGCGAAACTCAACCGACTCGCGCGTGCGTTGGTCTTGCGCTTTCTGCAAGGCGGATTTGAGAAACATCTGTCGCAACAAATCTGGGTGGTCGAAGTCCTTCGGATTGCGTTGAAGGAATGTGACGGCCGCCAGTTCCGCTTGCTGGACGTGCAAATCTTTCGCCTCCTCAAATTGAAGCAAGGGACTGATGTAGTAAGTCTGAGCCGGGTCAATGATGACGACACGCTCGCGTTGCTTGAACTGGCCGATGATTTGGTAACGGTCCAGCGCGGCCAACACCGTCACGGCGACGGCCACAAAAAACCAGAACCACGGTAGGCGGTCGCGCTGCGCGAAAAGTTGTGTGGGATCAAAACGCTTGCGCGCAAGGCGCGGCGTCGCAGAGCCGCCTGTTGGTGTTTCACGAGGTTGAAGTTCGGTGGTTTCCATAGATGTCAGTAGTAGTTGCCTTTGCCTTTGGAGATGAGTTCGCGGACGGATTTGTCGCCCGTAATGTCGTCGCCGGGCCGACCGCGAGCGGAGCGCGGCGGAAGCCCTGAACCAGCGATGATGATTGCGCCGGCGCTGCCGTGTCCGCCTGCGGTTGAGAGCGTGCTCAAGACTGCGGCCATGCCAGCCGCGCCCACCGCGGCGAACGGAACGCCGGTGGTGGACGCGACGGCGGCTGCGCCTGCGGCGGTGGCGGCGGTTTGGAGAAAACTGCTGGCTGCCCCGGCTAAAAGCTGACCGCCGGCAAGCGCGCCGCTCGTAAGAACTTTCTGGATGACGAGCGGCGCGGCAATCGTGCTGAATACAATCCAGAAGGCGACCACCACGACCCCAACCGTCGCTTGCAGGGAGTAAATGGTTGCGGTGGGGTCAATGAATCTGAACGAAGGGTCGGTCATGAAATCCAGAATCCCCTGCGTAATGAGCGCGGCCACGGCCCAGCCCAACGGCCAAAGCAGCACCCCAACGATGTTCATCAGGTAGCGACTGCCCACGGAGCGGAACGCACGGATCGCCATGAAGCCGATGAGCAACGGCGAGAGGGCGTAGCTGGTGAACAGAATGAACTTCTGAATAATATACGCCCAAAACATGAGCAACGACGCGAACTCACCGACCAGCCAGAGAACGCCGGAGATGAGAATTTCCACCGTGAAGCCGTTCAAGTCGCCAAGGATGTCCCACCACGAATGGTCGCTGCCAGCGTCGCGTTTGACGACGAGGAGTTGGTTGTATTGGTCTTGAACATTGGACGGGTCAACGCCGAGGCCGTCGAGAATCGAGGTTTGCACAAGCTGCTGAACCTGGTTGCCCCACTGCGGCAGCATCACGAGCAACGCGGTCAGCACGAACAGCCGGACGAGGTGGAGCATGAGCGTCTTGCCGGAGAATCCGTGGACGACGAGCATGATCGTCCCGACGATGAACAGCATGAAAGCCACGATGCGCAGCAACTCGTTCAGTTCCGCGCACTTTTGCAGGAACGTCGGAAAGAGGCTTTCAAAGGAGGCCATACGTCGGGACGATTTGAGTTTTCGCCAAGTGTTGCTATGGAGTCGGGAACGCCGTGGGCGCGTTCATCAGGCGGAACTTCTGCCCATATTTCTGCACAGCCTCGGTGAACTCGGCGTGCTGCTGTTCCTTCTTTGCTTCAACCTGGCGCTGCGCGTCATTGCGGTTGGCGATGTCCTGCACGACGGCGGACGCGGTAGCCTGATTGATTTCGTAATCCGTGTTGTTGAGCGCGGACGACAGGCCGATGAGCACGCCCGTCAGCTTCTGAACTTCCGCGTCCGTCGTCGCGGCCTTGAGTGCGTCGGTGGTTGCTGCGATTTGATTCTTCAACGCGACGCGGCGAGCCGTCGCGTCGGTGGAGACGGACAGATAATTGTCCGTCGTCTTCTGCACAGCGGCGACCGGCAGATACGTCGCTTGCTGTCGCGTCACCGACTGTCCGTTCGGCGTGGTGAATGTCGTGCCGACGCTGTGAAACAAACCGCTCGCGTTATAGAGCATGGCTTCACCTGCGTTGACGGTTGTTTCGAGCGTCCTCAGCGTCTGGCCAAGCTCCGTTTTCCGCAGATCGTTGACGAGCGGTTGAACCGTCGAGAGCAGGACCGTCTTCGGATCGCCGAACAGACTTTCGTAATGTTTGAACTCGTTGAGTTGGTCGGTGAGCGTTTGGATTTGCTGCACCTGGTTGTTGATCACCTCGACGAACTTGGCGATTTCCTGCGCTGTATTGAGAATCCCCTGAATGTTGCTTGCGGGGTCATAGACGATCCACTGCGCGCGTGCGGAGACCGCGACGCCGAGTGTGGCGAGTGTGAGTGCGATGAGTCTTTTCATGGTGTTGTTTCCTTTCGTTACTCCTCGATGCGGAGGAGTTTTGTTGATGGTTGGAATGTTACCCCGTCAATTCGCTGTTCTGGCAACTTCACGGGGTAAAGGCGGACACTGCTGACCTGGTTGCGCTGTTTCTGCATGGAGACGTAAAGCCAATACTGCTGCTTCACGGCGTCGCTCTTGCCCTTCTCGTAACCGGCAGCGTAAGCCTTGTCAGATTGCTTCTTTGCGACGAAGTGGAGTCCTTCGCTCAAGATGACTCCACCCGCCGCGCCAGCGGCGGTGGCAAGAGGATCGCCGTTAGACAGTTCGTGGCCGAGATACGCGCCGCCCGCGCCGAGCACGGTGTCGCTTATGGGGCGGGTTGCAGCGCAACCCGCGAACAACCCGACGACGAGAACGCAAAAGAGCGTTTTGAATGTGAATAAGGCGATGGTGTTTTTCATAACTTTTGTTTCTTGGTGGATTCGTGTTGTTCGTCCTCCCGGCGATTGGAGTGATGAATTATGCCCTCGACGATGCTCTTGCTCTGGCGAAGCTCGCGGGCGCGGCGGTCAAAGTGTTCACCGCTCGAACTGGAACAATAGAGCATCTCGGGCGATGAGACGTTGTGGACCGTGCCGCACATATTCCGCGTGGCGTCGGTGTGGAGATAAGTGAAAGGCGAATACTTCTGTCCGCTCTGATGGTCGGGCAACGGATAATTCATAATCGCGTGCTGCGTCACTTCTGGCAGCGCGATGTCCTTGCCCATGTCCTCCAAATCCGCACGGTCGTTCTGGCGCATGATGAAAAACTGGCGCGAGTTGCCGAACACGGCGGAGCGGATGCGCGACTGCTTGAAGCGCGCATATTGCTGAACGATGGAAATGTTCCAGCAGTTGAACTTCCGAAGCTGGGCGTAACTTTCCTGAACAATTTCTTGTCCGCCTGGGATGTCGAGAAAGCGGGCGACTTCCTCATAGACGTTCCGCTTCCGAATCGCGCGCGGCAACGTCATGATGTGCTTGCGAGCGTGATTCGTAATGAGGAAGCCCGCCGCTGCTTTTAGTTCCTTCGCTGACTCCGGGATGTAGCCAAGCTCGAAGTGCGCGATTTTGCCGGTGAGCGAGAGGTTGCTTGTGCCGTCGAAAAGGCAGCCGTAGTTGCCGTCGCGACACCACGGCAGGATGAGCGTCGCAATCTCCATGATTTGATCGCGTTCCCCGCCCATCGGGTCGAGCATCATCAGTTCTTGCAGCATCCGATGCGTCGGGAACTCGTCCGGCGTGAAATGAGCGAAGGCGAGGTTGCGGACTTCCTTGCTGGTCTTGGGTTCTTTGAGAAACTTCAGCGTGGCGGCTTCGTCGAACTGGCGCTGATAGCTCTCGGCCTCGTCGGGGTGGCTCGCCTTCCAGTCGCGGAAGTCCGCAAAAGTTTCGAGGGTGGTCGCGCCCGGCGGCATCTTCTCCGCGCGGAATTTCTGCAACGCCAGCGCGTGCCTGGCGATGTCGAGAAGCTGGTCGTGACGCTTCTTGCACCAATCCTGAAACGCATCCTCGTAAAGCAGGTTGAGGTATTTGGCGATCTGTGCCTGACGGAGCATTTGCTTGTCCTCCTGCGACGAAGTTCCAATCATCCGCGCGACGAGCGCGGTCGCGGCGGACAAATGATCCGGCGTCAGCGGCAGTCCCTTCGTGTCGAGGTAATTGATGGTCAGGTCGCCGTCCGGGTGAATGATGATTGGCCGTGCGCCCTCCTCGACGGTCGCGGTGTAAATGCCGTAGCTCAAACCTTCCTCAATGATGACCGTGTAACCGAAGTAGCCCTCCGTCTGCGTGAGGAGATCGCAAACCGTGACGGATTTTCCCGCGCCGGACATGCCGAGCAACACGGCGTGCTGCGGCGATTTGTTGTCCAACGAGCCGGAGAATGTTTCGATGCCGACCAGGTTGTTTTGCGGGCCGTCGTAGATCGCCTCCGCACCCGCCAGATGTCCGGTGAACGTGCTTGTGACCGGCAGCATGTCGGCGAGGAAACGATGCTCCGCGTAAAGCTTCCGATGTTCGTAGCGACCCCACGTCCAGCCCGGCCAGGTCTGGAAGAAAATGTTCTTCGACGTGCTGGGCAGGTTGCTCTCGAAATACTGCGCCGCGTTCATCGAGTTGATGGCGTTCTTGATTGCTCCGGCCTTGGCGTTGAGGCCGTCACGGGTTTTGTCCCAAACGCGGATGGTGAACATCGCGTGAAATGGAATCGTCTGCCCCTGCATCAGCGCGTGGATTTTCTTCTGCTTCTTCTCCATCACGGTCAGCAGCGAGGTTTTCTTTTCACTGGCGTAGTCGCCCGCGATGCGGTCGTGCTCCTTTTCCTCCTTGTTGATTTCTTTGGTGATGGGGAGCGGGTCAACATTTACCGTGACGGTGAAGTCTAGGCCTGATTCAAGCGTGATATAAGTGCGAAATAATAAAAGAAAGCTCGAAATGCCCGTCGTTATTG
>JAQBVM010000381.1 GCA_027623095.1 Verrucomicrobiota bacterium | reverse complement strand
CATTCTTCAGGTTCGCCTCGTTGCAAAGCGCCACGAAGTATTTGCCGAGGTCGTCGAAGTCAAAATTCGACTTCGCTTCCTTGAACTCCACCCACTCGGTTTCGGCGGGGAGCCTTAACAGGTCGGCGAGTTTGGTTTTGAGTTCGGCCTCGGTCATGGAAGTTTTTTAACCGCTAATCTTCGCTAATAAACGCTAATAAGAAGTTTTCCATTAGTGAAGATTAGTGTTCATTAGTGGTTTAAAGCTGTTTCATCGAATTTGAATCCGTTCATTGTTCTTGAGAGCGGTTTCGAGGCGCAGGCGCAGGTCTTTGATGAACGCTTCCACGTCCTCCGGAGTCTCCAGATAGGTTTTGTTTACGAAGTCCGCTGGCTTGATGACGCAACGCGACTTGACGACAGGTGCTGGCGGCTCGGCCTTGCCGGGCTGAATCGGCGGCGTCTTGGCCTTCAATGCGGTCTCGATGCGGCTGATGGCGGTGTCCAAGGCGTTCACGGCTTCGGCCTGCGCCTGGGCGATGTGCGCCAGGCTCTGCTCGCGCTCGACCTGCTTCCGCATGTCTTGCACAGGCTGGAGGCACGCGGTTTTCAAACTGGCGTCGGCTTTGACGGCCACCAGCTCCCTGCCGATCTCGGCGGTCTGCGTGTCAATGGTCGCCAGGGCCTCGGCGCGGCGGGCGGACACCAGGGCGTCGTTCACCCCGCTGACGGTCTGGATCAGGCCGTCCCCATCTTTGATGAGATTGTAGGGGCACGGAGCATGCAGGATTTCGTGGATGCGCTTCAGGGCAGGCGCGGCTTTGGGGTCGCGCTCAAGTTCCAGCCGGTTGAGTTGAAATCGCTCGGATGCCTTGCGGAGTTTTTCCCAGGCTGGCTTCTGGTGATCGTAGAAGTTTTTCAGGTCGTGGTAGTCCTCCGCCAGTTCCAGCAACTCGGCCTTGAGCGCGTTGAACCGCTCGATGAACTTAAAGCTGTCGTCCTCGCCCGTGATCTTGGCGATGGTCCGCAGGCCATCCGTGATTTCCTCCTGGCCGGGGTAGCTGCCGGTTTCGGCCAGCGGCTTGTAGCCCAGGAGGTCGCTCTCCCAGTGCTTCAGCTTCCCGCTCAAAAATGTAAACAAACCCTCCTCGCTCTCCGGCCCCATCTCCGAGAACACATCTT
This sequence comes from Verrucomicrobiota bacterium, assembly GCA_027623095.1. Classification (GTDB taxonomy): domain Bacteria; phylum Verrucomicrobiota; class Verrucomicrobiia; order Limisphaerales; family SIBE01; genus JAIPJX01. Next base: position 4,689 of record JAQBVM010000381.1, on the reverse strand, counting down.
TGCCCAAGGCGCGGGTGGCCTGGAGGAGCTTGGTGTCCACGTTCCGGCGTTGGACGATGGTGATCTTGCGCCATTTAGCCGGGGCACTGATCTCGGCATAGACTTTCTCCGTGGGAACCACCGCGCCATTCATCACAATCTGCATTTCACCGAGGACAACCAGACGGGCGACTAGCAGGACGATTTCCCAGTCCGGCCAACCGTGGGGCCGGATGCCGTAGCGGGTTTCGATCATCTCGTGCAGGACGATGGTGCGGCTGCCCCTGGAGCAGAGATCGACGTAGCCCCGGATTTCATCGAGCGCCTGGGGATTCGCCTCCTCGGTCTGCACGGCAAGAGTCTGTAAGGCGATGTCATTGCTGCGGAGCACGGCCTGGATTTCCCGTTGCGGGTCGGTGTTGAGCCGCTTGAGCAGACCCATCTTCGGGAACGTATTTTGGATCAGGTAATCGAGCGCCTGGTTCATGGCGCTGGCGGCGTCCTGGGCTTTGAGAGTCAGCTTGCTGCCAGCGGCGAAATACGTGGCTTCGAGAAGCAGGGTGGATAGCAGGTTGACCAGGCTCTCACGCCGGTCGCGGTTGTCTTCCGCGCAGTCGTGCAAGATGCGAAGCGTGGGCTTGGGCAGTGAGCCATCGTTCTTCCGGGAGATGTATTTCTCGGTCTTCAGATAGGTGCGAAGCTCGCGCCCCAGGCTCTCATCGTCGTTCAGCCGGAGCAGGATTTGCCCGCCCTCGTTGGTGCTGGCCAGGATGCACCGGGCGTTTTCGTAGAGCTTGTAGTCATCGGCCAAGGGGCTAACGACCGAGACGACCAGGCCGGTCTCAACGCGCCTACCGACCGGGTGGAGGTCGCACAGGCAGTTAAATGGGAAATCCTTTCCGTTGACCGCGTAGCGATGTTTGCGGTTGCCTTTAAGCACTTCGTCGAAGATAAGTTCGCCCAGGAGTTTGGCTTCCTCGCCGCTGCTCAGATCGACCGACTTGATCTCCCGGTTGATGTCGCGCTCCTCGTTGGTCAGGAAAAAGTAGTTGTCGCCGCTGCGGCTGATGAGGGTTTCCTTTTCCAGACGTTGCAGGCTTTCCTCGATCTTTCGGCGCAAGGCCAGCCGGTCGGCGTCGATCTCGTCGATGCAAAGGGTCACGAGGTTATTGACGTTGCCCTTGATCTCCTCAACGTAGCGGATCAGGAACAGCACCTGGAGCAGTCTGATGTCGAACGGCTCCAAACTGGGGTTGGTCTCTGCCTGGTCGATGGTGCGCTTCACCGAAGTATCCAGAAAACTTTCGATGGACGGATAGAACCGCCAGAACGGCACCAGCACACCCACCGCTACACCCGCAACTTGCTTCGCAGCGGATTGGAAAGCGTCGAGGATGGAGCGTTCCCCTCGTGATAGGTGCAGGCCCGTGGCCCCGACTTTACGGATCGCCTCGAAGACTTTTTGGACCAGTTGGAACTGGTAGGGGGCGAAGGGATAATTCCGAACAAAGTCGTCGGCGTCCTTGAACGCTCTGAGCGTGGGACCGACATTGGTGAAGCTGAGCTGGTTCTTGAGGATGTCACCCTTGGCCGCGTGGAGCGCCCGCAGGAAGGCCACGACCTCGCCGCGTTTCGCCAGCAGACGTTCCTGGATGACCTCGTCCACGTTGGCGCTGGACAGCGACAGCCGCGTCTTGAAGCGGCCCTGGATTTTCGAGAAGTCGTTGGCCGTGCCTTTCTTCATCTCGCCAAGGACTGCGTCGATATCTTCCTGGCTGGTGACGACCACCCACGCCCGACCGCCGCAGGCCGTGCCGAGGTCTTCGGTGATAGTCTGGAGGTTTAGCATCCGCTGCGTGTCCTGACCGACAAACTGGCCCATCTCGTCCACGAGGAAGATCAGGCGATGGTTCGGCCCCCTGGTATCGAGGTATTCCTTCACCCAGCCGCAGAAGTTCTCGATGGTCAGCGGAAACGACTTTTCCATGTTGTCAAACCACTTATGGCTGGCCTCCTCGCTCTGGCCCAGTGCGTGGGACAGGGCCTTCACCACGGCGTCTCGATTGAAGGCGTAAGCATCGCGTTCATCCACCCATTCGTGCCTGGCTGCGAGCTTGTAGGCGGCGTGAAATGTGTCGAGCTTGTGCTTGCCATCCAGGTAACGTTCCATGTGCGCGATCCACGGGTGATCGCCGCTGTAGCCGAGCATTTCGTTGAACACGCGGAGAAAGACCGTGAGGATCGCGTCCCGGCCAGACCGGTTGTCCGCCTTGCTGTCGATGTTGAACAGGATCACGTCGGTATTGGAGGCGACGGCACGTTTGATGTCGCCGTAGAGCATCGCGTCGTGAATCTTGGTCTCAAAGAACTCGACCGTCTGACGCGTCTGGCCGTTGACCTTGAGTTGCCGGTTACCCAGGACATAAGACAGAACCTTCAAAAAATGAGATTTACCGCTTCCGAAAAACCCGCTCATCCAAACACCGATCTTCCCGGAAGTCGCGGGGTCATGCTGGTTGTCAATGGCGTCAGTGTATGCTCCGAAAAACCGGCGCAGGTGCTGATCCAGCTCCTTGGTGACGACGAACTCATCCAGCTCCTGCCAGACCACGGCGTCGTCGAGTTGCTCGGCTTTGACGACCCCGTTGATGGAGCGGTTGATGTCGCGAGTGAATAGTTCTTTGATCGTCATTGTCGGCTCCCGGAAATCACGGCACGAGTTTGAAGGCCCGGTAGTAGTTCTTGCTCGCAAGAATTCCGAACAGTTGGAGGGTGAGCTGGTCGTATTTGCCCGGATAAAACATGACCAGCGGCGTGTTGCCCATCAGGGGATGAAGGTTGTTGAGCAGTGCGTGTGATCGCAGGAGTGGCCAAACGCTGCCGACGCCGGAAACCAGCACCAGGTCGTGCTGGGCCGGTTGGGCAACTTCGGCGAAGACTTGAGCCAACCGGCTTTCGTGCAATGGGGCGCTCAACGCGCTCAACACCGCCTCGTTACCTTCGGCTCGCTGCTTCTGGATGGCTCGATCCAAAAGATTCCGCGACTTCAGGTGGTCGATAACCAGATCGAATAGGTTGACATGTTTGACTCGGAGGCCGGGTTTCGACTTGGGCAGATGATCGAGCAGGAACTGGATATGCTCGCGGACGCGCAGCTCATCCTCGGCAAAATAGTCGAAGACGTAGATCCCGATTTCGTTGCCAAGGCCGCTGCCGCTGAGCATCTCATCGGAGATCAGCTTGGGCAGAATCCGGTTCAATCGCTCTGTGAGATGGTCGCTCATGTGCCCACGGTGATGCAGCGAAGGACTTGGTCATCTTTGTTTCGTTCGAGATAGCCGATGACCTCGGTGATGATGTGGGGGCGTTGCAGAAGCATCGACCGCGTGTCCTTGATGTATCCCGCTTGGGCCAGGATTTGGAAGACGGAAGACCCCATCCGCCTGACGGTTGACTCGTGCCAATGCGGCATTTGCGGATCACGCCCCCGGCAGTCATCGAGGAAGTCGAACCAGAGCTTTTTAGTCAGAGCTTTGCCGAAGCGCCGATACTGATCCCGGACCGCCAGATCGAGGAAGTCACTCAGGAGCGAGCTGTGCTTGATTGCCGCCGCCAGTACCGCGTGCGTGGCAACCACCGCCGTGCCATCCCGAACCATCCGCCACAATTCCGGCGACATCGTCTCCAAACGCTTCCGGATAAGCCTGGCCAGGCGGATGGCTGTCGCCGGATTCTTCGCCTTCAGCGCATTGTCCTTGGTGATCGCCTGCCTCCACCCGGCTTCGTCCACGCCGCGCAAGAGCAGGTCAGCAATCACCCTGCTCTCGGCGATTTTCAACGAACCTGCGGTGATGTCGGCCCGATAGTGCCCCAAAACCGGCGCTTCGGCACATTCCTGCAGTACGTGCTGCTCAAGGAAATGTTCGAATATATTCATTCGGTGAGAGGGTGTTTAGCCGGGCGGACTGAATTGGACTTTGTCGTTTTCTCTCGCAAGCGGCTGGGTTTCTTGTTGGAGTGCGACGACGACGTTGACTTGTTCGCGGCGCAACCATCTTTCACCCATTGATCAACCTCCGTCGCCAAGAACTTCCAAAGGCGTCCGAGCTTGTGCGCGGGCATGCGTTTCCGGGTGATCCACTTGTAGATCGTCTCCGGATTGACCCCGAGATGCGCCGCGATCTCGTCCACGGATAACCAGCGTTCTTGCATATGAAACCCTTCTGAAATCATCTCTTAAAGGGCAAGATTGCCGGGAAACAATGGATTTAAGATGAAAAGCTACCGATTTTGTCCAAGAAGACCAGCCAAAATCGAGTTGAAGCAGTCGAGCAACGATCCGGGCGGTCCGCCCCAAATCAGTCCGGAAACAAAAACGTTGGAATCAGCAACCGCTTTCAAGTTGCGCACGCCGTTCAACCCGAACGGCGTCCACCTCCGCTTGGATCTCGTCCATCGTCATCGGCTCATCCGGATAGGCGCGCATGGACTCGACCATCTCGCGGTAACTTTTGAGCGCGGAGTCGGAAACCATCTCGCGCTGGATCAGGCGAGCCACGTTCTCGGGATCCAACAACCCCTTCGCGCCGGCCTGCGCAGCCACGTCATCGGGCAAGTCCAGTTCGATGGTAATACTCATATAACGGATCTTCCACAAGGAAATGAGGGAAGAATTCACTGATAGGCCTGATTTCATTGACGTTTCCGGTT
>JAQBVM010000380.1 GCA_027623095.1 Verrucomicrobiota bacterium | reverse complement strand
AGATGGCGTCCCAGTCGAAATCGCCCGGCTTGAGCTCGGTGATCGAACTGCCCTTGCGGTTGTAGAGGAACGTCGAGGACCGCTGGGCCGCGCCGGTCTCCACGAAGTAAATGCCCAGGCGGAAGCCGTTGCGCTTGACGTGGTCGAGGTTGAGCCTGAACTGACGCATGTACGCCAGGCAGGCTTCGCCGACGTCATTGTCCGGCACGCTCGACACCATGAAGCTATCCACCCCCAGCGCAATCAGCCCGACCCCCAGATTGGCATCGGCGCCGCTGTAAAGGACGTCGAACTCGCGGGCCTGGATCAGGCGCTCATGGCGCTTGGTGGAGAGGCGCATCATGAGTTCGCCGAACAACACCACCTTCTTGTCCGTCCTGATCTTCTTCATGCCTTCCTTCTCTGCTTTCTTTGCGATCCTTGTGGTTAACATGCCAACATCAAGAGATCCCCTTCCTTGCCTCGCGCACGATCCGTATGAACCGCTCGGCGTTTTCGGTGATCTTCGCGTAGTCTTTCGCCGCCATGAGCGCCTTGTTGACCAGGCAACTGCCGGTGCCCACCGCGATCGCGCCGGCCTTGATGAAGGCCGGCGCGGTTTCAAAATCAATCCCCTTGGTCGGCATCAGCTCGATCTGGGGCAGCGGTTCCTTGAGTGTCTTGAGGTAATCGGGGCCGCCCATGTCGCCTGGGAAGATCTTGACCACATCCGCGCCGCTCTTCCACGCGGTGACCACCTCCGTCGGGGTCAGCGCCCCGGGCATGACCACGACGCCGTACGTGTTGCAGACGCGGACCACGCCGGCGTCGAAGGCGGGCCCCACGACAAACGCCGCTCCCGCCAGGATCGCCGCCCGCGCGGTTTCGCCGTCGAGCACGGTGCCAACCCCCACCAGCATATCCGTGTCCTTCAGTTGCGCCGTGGCTTCGCGAACGATCTCCAGCGCGCCGGGAATCGTCATCGTGATCTCCACGAACTTGGTCCCGCCCTTGTGCAGGGCTCTGGCCACGGCCACGAGATCGCCCGGGTTCTCCGTCCGGATCACCGCCACCACGCCGCTCTCGCGAAGAGCAGCCATCACTTCGTGTTTCGCTATCATCTCAGACTCTCTTTGTGTTCCTTGCGGTGAAATCACTCTTCTTCCACTTCATCTCTCGATCGGATACTTCCCGAACTCCCGCACCGCCTCGCACATGGCCACCACGTTCTCCGGCGTGATCTCGCCGCCGGTGCGCCGCACGTCCAGCCCGAAATGGTCGCTGATCTCCTCCGGTTTCGCGAAGTGTCCCTCGGCAGCCCACTTCACGGCAGTCTCCCGCCAGAAGACCTCGAACAGACCGATGCGATCCACGGCGGATGCGCCAGGATGCGCGCGAAAGAGTCTATGCGGGTCACGTCCATGGCGGCCTACCGGGAGGGCACGCCGTTGACGATGTTCGGCAGTGGCTCGCCGCGCAGGGCCATGGCGGCGAGGCCGGCGGCGTCGGTGCGCAGCTTCTTGACGGATTGGGGCGTGGCCGAGGCGTCATGCGGCGTGATGACCACGTTGCTGAATTTCAAGAGCGGATGATCCGCGCCGGGCGGCTCGGGATCGGTCACGTCGAGGGCCGCGGCGCTCAACTGGCCGCTCTGCAACGCCGCCACCAGCGCGGGTGTGTCCACGAGCGTGCCGCGCGAGGCGTTCACGAGGATCGCGCCCTTTTTCATCTTCGCGATGGTGGTCGCGTTGATCATGTACTTGGTTTTCTCGGTGCTCGGACAATGCAGGCTGAGCAGATCGCTTTGCGCCAGCACCTCGTCCAGCGTCGCCAGCTCGCAGCCGGCGGCCTTCACATCGGCCGGCGACACGACCGGATCGAACACGAGGATCCGGCACTTGAAACCTTTCAACCGGACGGCCACTTCCCGCCCGATCCGCCCGAACGCCACCAGGCCCACGGTCATGTACTTGAGCGCATGCAGGGCCGACACCGGCACCGGCAGTTTCCACTGACCCGACTTGATGACGTTGTCGCACGGCACGATCTGCCGCGTCGCCGCCAGCATGAGCGCGAGTGTGTGGTCGGCCACCTCGTCAATGCAGTAGTCCGGCACGTTGCAGACCGGGATGCCCTTCGCCGCCGCCGCCTTGAGGTCCACGTTGTCCACGCCGATGCCATAGCGGACAATCACGCGCGCCTTGGTCATCGCGCCGATGACGGCGGCGTTGATCGGCGCGAACTGCGTGATGACCGCGTCCGCGTCCTTCACCAGGTCGATCAGCGCCTGGTCCCTGCCGGCCTTGAGTGCTTCCAGCCGGCATCCGAGCGGAGCCAGCACGTCCCTTTCGACATCGATTTCATCAAACGTATAATCCGTGATCACGACCTTCTTCATACGAATTCCCTTCTTCTTGTATTTATCGCGCGTTTTGTTGCTACCTTTTGGATGGGTGCAGTTTCAAAAGCTCCTCGGCCCGGGCGTTGTGCGTTTCGAACAGTCGGGCATTGCCGGGCTGCTTCAAGTCCTTGTCAAACGCCGGGATCATCGCTTTCATCTGGTCGCGACCAGCCGAAGACGCCAGCAGATGCGGCAAGCAGGTCTTGACCACATCGAGGGCGATGTTGACCGACACCGAGGCGCCCGGCGAGGCGCCGAGGAGGGCGGCGAGTGTGTTCCCCCCCAAGGTGAAAATTTCCGTGCCATAGGTGATTGCTCCGCCATCGGGTTTCTTGAGCGTTTGCACCCGGATACCGGCTTCGCGCAACCGCCAGTCGGGCGCGCGCGCGGCCGGATAAAGCTCGCGCAGCGCCGCCAGGCGGTCGTCCATGCTCTGCAGGGCTTGTGCCACGAGGTAGCGGACCAGGTGGTGATTGCGCGCGCCGGTCCTGAGCAGCGTGGCGAGGTTGCCGACCCGCAGCGAGCCGGGCAGATCCGTCCAGTGCCCGGCCTCCTTGAGGAAGCGGGTAGTCCACGACACAAAGGGGCCGAACAGCAGGTGGCGTCGGCCATCGATCACGCGGACGTCCAGATGCGGCGCGCCCAGGCTTGGCGCGGAACCGTGCACCGCCCCGTAGACCTTTGCCCCATGCCGGGCGGCACGATCCGGGTCGTCGCAGACCAGCCACTGGCCACCGATCGGAAAACCGCTCAGCCCGGCAACCTCCCCGAAGCCGGTCGATTGCAGCAAGGGTAAGCTCCCCCCACCCGCACCCACGAAAACAAATCCCGCCCGGTGCTGGCGCCGTTCCCCGGACGTCACCTCCCGGACCGCAACCTCCCATTTGCCTTCCGTCCGGCGCAGGGCCGTGACGCGTTGCCCGGTCGCGAGCCCGCAACCCTCCTGTTGCGCGAGCCAGCCGAGAAACCGCCGGGCCAGCGTGCCGAAGTCGACATCCGTTCCGCCGTCGACACGCGTCGCGGCCACCGGCTCTTTCCGTCGCCCCTCCATCACCAGCGGCGCCCAGCCCGCGATGATGTCCGGGTCGGTGGTGTGCGCCATGGATCGAAAGAAGTGATGCCCTGCCAGCGCGGTATGGCGGGCCTTCAACAACCGGATATCGTCCTCCCGGCGCACGAAGGTCATGTGCGGCACGGCATGGATGAACGCGTCCGGGTCACCCGCCAGTCCGCTGGCCACCGCGTGGCACCAGAACTGCAGCGAACGCTCGAACTGCTCGCGTATCGCCAGGGCGCGGGCAATGTTCACGCTGCCATCCGGCTCGAACCCGGGGGTATAGGTGATCTCGCAGAACGCCGCGTGCCCCGTGCCCGCATTGTTCCAGCCGTCGGAACTTTCCCGCGCGAATTCGGAGTGCGCCTCGAACAGTTGGAGCTTCAGGCGTGGATCCAGGCACTTCAGCATGACCCCCAGCGTCGCGGACATGATGCCGCTGCCCACGAGAATGACGTCGGGGTCGGCAATGATGCCTTCGGCACCAGACTTGGATGTGCTCATTTCTTCACCATCGCCCGGGTGGCGCCGGTTGACATGCCGCCGTCAATCAGCATCGTCTGTTCCAAGTCGCGCACCACCACACCGACATGGATGGCTGTGCGGAACGGTTCGGTGATCGGGCCTGTTTTGGTGCGGTCGAGCTTCACGCTGTTACTTCTTCGTTATTCGCGGTGAAACAATCGTAGGTTTCCTCGGGCATTGTTTGTCGCCTCCTGGACAAAATCGAATTCTTTGTGTTTTGCCAGCCGCTGCCTTTCGAGCGGATGGCGCTACATGGTGACGCCGCCATCAATCGAATAGGCCACTCCGGTGACGAACCGCGATTCATCGCTGGCGAGATACACCACGAGCGGCGCAATCTCCTCGGGTCGTCCCAGCCGCTGCATCGGTTGGCGGGCGATGAAATCCTTTTCAGCCTGCACCGGATCGGCCGCAGTCGCGATGCGTTGACGCAGCGAAGGCGTATCCACCGTGCCCGGGCAGATGGCATTGCAACGAATGCCGTCGTGGATAAAATCCGCCGCAATGGATTTGGTCAACCCAATCACGGCGGCCTTGGTGGTTCCATAGACAAACCGATTGGGAAAGCCCTTGATGGAAGAAGCCATCGAGGCCATGTTGATAATCGAACCCTCCCCACGCTTCCGCATCGCTGGCAGGAAGGCTTTGCAGAGCCGGAACATGCTGCGCACATTCAGGTCGAAGCTGAACTGCCAGTCGGCTTCTTCGCAAGCCAGGATCGAGCCGTGATGCACGTACCCCGCACAATTGAAAAGCGCATTGAGATCGCCGACGTCCTTCGCCAATTCGCGAATGGCTTCCGCTGAGGTGACATCCAGCACCCTCGTCTGGATGTTGGGCTGCTGTAACTCCGCCAACGCTTTCGCATTGATGTCGGTGGCGATTACCTGCGCGCCTTCCGCGGCCATCAACAAGGCGCTCGCGCGGCCAATGCCCTGCCCGGCGGCCGTGACCAACACTTTCTTATCCTGTAATCGATGGCCCATTATTCTCCCTTGCGTGGGGTCGGCCTGGTCAATCTTTACGTCGTTTTTTTTGTACACGTTGCCGTTCCTCCTGTTCTGTTGTTGATTTCAAGTTCCTTCGTAGTCCTGCGCCGGCCGGGCCGGACTGCCCCAATGACCTTCGGGGTCGGCGCCGCTGATCAGGATGCCTTCATTGTTCCAGCCCATCATCCCGCGGACATCGGGCGTGCAATAGCGCAGGGTCAGGCCACAGCGGCGACGGGGCGACGCGTTGACCTCGGAGCCATGTAACAGCAGGTCGGAGTGAATGGAGGCTTGTCCCGCCGCCAGCTCGTTGTAGATCACCGGGCCATACTGCTCGGCATTCTCGACGGTCTGATCGAGCACGTTATCCTCGCCGGCCGTGCTGGGCCGGAAGGTAAGGTGACCCTTTAGATGCGAACCGGCCACGAACTTCATGCAGCCGTTCGCCCGGTCGGCGTCATCCACGGCCAGCCAGATGGTCAGTGTCTTGGAAGGCGTCAGCGGCCAGTACGAGGCATCCTGATGCCACGCCACGGTCTTGCCGTCGCCGGCCATCTTGCAGAAGAAGTGCGCGCCCCAGCCGACCACCTCGTCGCCGAGCACATCCTTGACGACGGCCGTGATGCGCGGATGCGTGATCAGGTCCCAAACGGCCCCGTATTTCATGTGGGCATGCTTGACCGAATAGCTGCTGGCCCCCTTGGCCATGACCTTCGCAATAAGGTTGTCCACAAAGGCGCGGGTGCGGGTCACTTCCTCCGCCGTCAGCACGGGCACCCGGGTGATGTAGCCTTCCCGGTTGTAGTGGGCAATCTGCTCGGGCCTCAACACCTTGGTATTCTGGACGGCGCTCGGATGAAACGTCAGGTCGCGATCCATCTTCCCCAACTGATCGCTGGTTGGGAA
>JAQBVM010000032.1 GCA_027623095.1 Verrucomicrobiota bacterium | reverse complement strand
AAATGCCCCCTCCAGGCACCCTCCTTCGGAATTTTTTTCACCCCGCCGCTTAGGCGAGGATTTGGGTTGACCTGAACGTTGCAGAAGATCTGTAGGTTCCGGGCGTTAGGAGATTCGCCTCCGAATTGATCCAAACACCAACGGATTCTCGGAAAGGGGTCGGTCCGATAATTTAAGAATCATTTGATGGCTGCGCACAACCGACGCGTCGTTCGAGGAATTTTTCGGGCTTATTCTTAGATTATCGGGCCGACCCCTTTCACAGCGGGCAACCGGTCATTGGCTCCAGAAGGCCCGCCAGGGTAATACGGTCGTTATCATCAGCCCTGAGGGTTCGCCGATGACATTGACGAGTGGCCAGCCAAGACCGGAACCGGAACCGGATTGGGAGAGGCACTTCGCGTGGCTCAAAAACTTGCCGGAATCCGCCGAGAATCCGGTCGATGAACTCCGCCGGGATGAGAATCGATGAATTATCTCGACGCCAATTTCGCGACAGCACTCCATTTCAATGTTCAAGGGCAGACCGTGTTGGCCGAAAAATTTGTGCGAAGGAACTCGCGGCCATACGTCTTGAGCGAGCTTGCGGAACTCGAATGTCATCGGGCGTTTGTTATCCGAACGGGCAGGTCGGATTCGGAGAACTGGAACCGTTTGCAAGAGTTCATTTCTAGTGGGACTTGGAAGCGCGAGCACCTCCTCTGGAATAGTCTTTCCGAAAAGGCACGACAACTTATCGATCGTTACGGCTCGAAACTGAAGGCGGGCACATTGGACACCATGCACACAGCCCAAGCGCTTCTCTCGGGTTGCACTTGGTTTCTTTCCTTCGACCCACATTCAAACGCGCGGGTTCTGGCAGCGACGTGCCGATTAAAGGTGTTCCCGGAACTCAGCGCCCTGGAAAAGGGACGCGTGGTGCGATGACTAAGGCCATGCCGAAAACGGTTTAGAATGGATTTACCGGGCTTGACAGTTGGTTCTGGCTCTGACATGATCGGCATCAACCCAATTCATCCTATGAAATCTCAGAGACCAAGATCTGGTTTTACCCTAATCGAATTATTGGTGGTTATCGCGATTATCGCAATTCTGGCAGGCATGCTCCTGCCTGTTTTGGGGCAGGCGAAGGAAAAAGCGCGCTTGACGGGTTGTTTGAATAATTTGAGGCAATTTGGATTCGCGGTTATGTACTTTGTGGATGACAACAACGATCGGCTTCCGCACATGCAGAACTGGCTGGATAATAATAACAATCGGAACCTCACAGCCGGACAATTGTTTCAATATCTGACAACCACGAATGTTTACCTCTGTCCGACAGACCGGATTAAATTGAAGAGGCCTGGCCAATGGTCGGATCGCCGAGACTTCAGTTATGCCATCAGTGGTCCGGGGACCGACGACAGAGACCCGGGCGTTTATAATGCAAAAATTACATCTTGGCTGGAACCGCAGAAATCGATGACTTTCATGGAAGAAGCGCTGGATGCTCCACTTAACGACGGGCATATATGGCCCAATCAATTGGACGTTTTGGCGACGCGGCATAAGGGAAAAGGAAACGGCTGGGGAGTCACTAGCGGGGGCGAGCGAGGCGAAAACGCCGGCCTCGGAAATATTCTGATGGGTGACGCGCGTGTTGAAACTTGGAGCAAAACGAAATTCATTAAGTTTGGCTTTCAAAAGAGCGCAAGCCGCCTTTGGAAACCCTATGGCAAGGTCAGTCAGCCCGGTCCATAATACCGAGTCTCGCTTCCGCGCCACTCGCTGCCCATGCGATGTCCATTGACAGAGCAAAGCACGACCATTCGGGCTCCTGTGGTGGCGAAAGTTCGTTTTGCGGAAAGACTGTCAAGCAGGGATTTTCGAAACGGGTTCTTTGACGCTGCCTATCCGGCGAGTGGAATCCTTAACCGCTAAAACTCCCGGAATTCCGGGGTGATTTCTCTTTTGCCGCACCGGAGAATGGCCACGCTTCTGGTTTGATTCAAACGAGCTCTTCCCGCGTAACCTGGGTTCAGGTAAAGGGTTCCCTCCATTCGTTCACAAAAGCGCCGATGGGTGTGGCCGAACACCACAACATCCGGTTGTTCGCGAAGGATTCGAATCTTTACCTCGTGGGACGGCATTCGAACGTCCACGATATGGTGAACCAGGAACTTTCGGTCGCTCAGGGACACAACCTCAGTCGGCCGATAATTCAAACCGTAGTCCGTGTTGCCGATTACCGCCGTTACCGGCGCGATTGATTCCAATTCGAGAATCAGCCGGAGCAAGCCGATGTCCCCTCCGTGCAAAATATGATCGACTCCTTTAAATAGCCTCGGAATAGCCGGATCGAAATGCCCGTGTGTGTCTGAAAGAACGCCAATTCTAAACATACAAATTCGAAGAGCGGGCACCTGGCCTCGAACGCAGAAGATCGATTCTCGAATCTGGCGGATAGTACGTTCGAGGCCGAGTCCGGTTCGGTGGGCTGGTTTTGCTACGCGTTCGCTTCTTCAGGCACCACTTCGTCAGCGTCCGCTTCCGCCTCGTCTTCCTCGTCAGCGGATTCCGCCGCTTCACTCAGTTTCATTGCTCCCACAAAAAGGCCGGTGAAAAGCCCGCCGCTTAGAAACGTATTCCTAAACAATTCCCAGGTGTGCGGCCATCCGGCAGTGCCTTTGGTCAACGCGATCAACCACCCCGCAAATGTCTTTGTGTATTCGGGATTGTTAAACGGATTCAGCAACCACGACGCGGTGTTTGTGATCAGGTAAAACGCGACTGCGCCCACGAGTCCACCACCGAGCAGACTCGCAAACGAGGACCGGCGGTTGAAACGCTGGCCAAACCAGATCAAACCAACGTAAACCGCGTAGTTCATCAATTGAAACACCTGAAACGCATTGATTCCGTGAGCCAGAAGGTAATACAAGTTGATCGCCACATCGGTGAGCGCCAACGTGGCCAACGGTAGCCACCACGCGAGTTTGCGGGGAAAATAAACGCCGGCACAGAACACCAAACCGTAAACCGCGCTAAAGTTCGGAGGCATTAATTGAGGCCACCGAGTCAACGCAAAAACTGCCATCAGAAGGATAGGAAAACCCAGATTCAATTTCTCTTTCACGAGCCGAAATGATACTTGAATCAATATGAAAGACAAGCGGACTGATTGGGAGCCTAGGAAACGCTTGCACGCCGGCGCTCGGCGGACAGCGTTAAGATCGATCCGCCAAACGCTTCCCTTCGGGGGGAACGCGCTGATCCTTATTAGAATGCAAGACCGCAGAAAATGGAACTAAGCGCCACGCCCCTGCTGGACCTCGTTTACGAAGATGGAGATTTCCTGGTTGTCAACAAACCGAGTGACCTTGTCTGCCATCCCACCAAGCAAGGACCGTTTTCGAGTTTGGTCGGACGCTTGCGTCTCTATCTTGGACCTCAATCCGAACCGCATTTCATCAACCGGCTTGACCGCGAGACCAGCGGCCTCGTCGTCGTGGCGAAAAGCCGGATTCAAGCCGTGAGGCTCAGACGAATCTGGGAGACACGCAGCGTTCGCAAAGAGTACATCGCAATCGTTCACGGTCATGTGAGTGCTGACGAGGGTCTGATCGAAGCTCCGCTTGGCAACGATGAGAACAGCCGCGTCGTCATTAAGGACTGCGTCAGATCAGATGGCGCCAAAGCCCAAACCGAGTTCCGAGTGGAAAAGCGCTTCGCGCGCGACGCGGCATGTTTCACATTGATGCGGGTGTTCCCTCACACGGGAAGAAAACACCAAATTCGCATCCACCTAAGCCACTACGGTCACTCGATAGTCGGCGACAAAATCTATGGCGGGGACGAGGATCTTTACCTCGCGTTAGTGGAGGATCGATTAACCGATATTCAGCGCAAGACTCTAATTCTGCCAAACCACGCTCTTCACGCGGCGGGACTTGAATTTCCGTGGGGCGACGCAAACCTGACGTTCAACGCGAGACCGGCTTCGTGGTTCTCAGAATTCTGCCCTGAATGAAGAGAACCCTAACGCTGAAGATGTTTTTCCAAATAAGTCACAGCTTGCCGGACAGAGGGATCAACTTCCATTCGGTCCCGTACCAACCGGCACGCGTGCAACACTGTCCCGTGATCACGACCGCCAAACGCTTCCCCGATTGTGTTGAGCGAGCTGTCGGTCAACTGGCGGGAGAGGAACATCGCAACTTGCCGGGGAAAAGCGATGTTTTCCGGACGGCGTTTGCTGGTCATGTCGGCAATACGAATATCGAAATGCTCCGCAACCTTTTTTTGGATCGCTTCGATGTTGACCGAGAACCGGCCCTCTTCATGGAGGACGTCATGCAACAAGGTTTCGACCTTATCCAAGGTTAGTTCTTTACCTGTCAATGAAGCATACGAAGCAACCCTGATTAGTGCGCCTTCCAAACGGCGGATATTTAAACGAATGCGATTCGCCAGAAAATCGATGATTTCGTCGGGAAGCTTGATTCCCATCGATTTTTCCTTCTTTCGAAGGATTGCGACTCGAGTTTCAACATCCGGCGGCTGGAGATCGGTTACGAGACCCCATTCAAATCGCGAAACCAAACGCTGTTCCAAATTTTGGATTTCTACGGCGGGGCGGTCGCACGTCAGGACAATTTGGTGATGCGCCTCGTGAAGCGCGTTGAATGTATGGAAAAACTCCTCCTGAATCCGTTCCTTGCCGGAAATAAACTGGATATCGTCGATCAAGAGCACTTCCGATTGCCGATACTTCTTTCTGAAGCGCACGAGCTGATTATTCTGAATCGCATCAATGTATTCGTTCGTGAATTTCTCCGAAGAAAGATAGGCCACGCGCGCGCCTTTCTTGTGCGCCGCCACATATTGCCCGATCGCGTGCAGCAAGTGAGTTTTGCCAAGCCCAACACCACCGTAAAGAAATAGCGGGTTGTAGGATTTTCCCGGAGCTTGCGCGACAGCCAGCGCGGCCGCGTGAGCAAAGTTGTTGTTGCTTCCAACTACGAACGTATCGAACGTATTCTTTGGGTTGAAAATGTTCTCCCGCCCAGGAGTCGGGCGATCCGCCGGGCTCTCCAACGATCCGTTCCGAGCCGGGGGAGAATTTGATGCGCCGACGGCATTCAGATCTTCACCCACTTGAAAATTGATCTGCAACGGATTTCCCGATGACTGCATGACGACGTCCTGTATTAAACCGATATAGTTGTCCTTTAGCCAGAGCTCGCAGAAATCGTTTGCCACTCGCAAACAGATCGAATCACTATCGAGCGAGATCGCTTGCAATGGGGCAAACCAAAGATTGTAAATATCGTGATTGAGCAGCGTCCGAAGTTTCTGCTGCGCAGCGGACCACACTTTTTGTGCCGGAGTTTGCATTGTGAAATTTGGATCGATCGCTTTAATCTTCCAGCGTTATTCACTGCGCCAGTTTACAAGTTCGTAACGTCCTTTTCGAGAGCTGCTTGCGTCGGTCTGTGTGACAAACCTAAAGGTGGAAACGACCACACCCGAAGACAGAATCAAATACATAGGCAAGATCATTATATTCAATTGGCCACCAACATCTTAAGAAACCAAGACCCAACGATGCTCTGCCAGAAACTCACATTAAAATCCGTGAACGATATGTTTCAATTGGCGAAAAAGTTTCTATCCAATTCCCCGCTGCTTTGCCAGGACAAGATATTAACAGTTATGCGCTACTTATTAACAACAGATTTCCTGGTGCTGACCAAGACATTTTCTCGATGCGCATAAGAAAAGGCAGGATGCGAAGAAAGTGCCAATTCAACGGCAGAAACTAAGCCTATACGTCGTAGTACATGGAGAATTCAAACGGATGCGGGCGTAATCGAAGCGCATCCACCTCCTTGCGTTTGGCGCTGATCCACATCTCGATAAAATCCGCTGTGAAAACGTCTCCCTTTAGCAGAAACTCCTGATCTTTTTCCAGTTTGCTTAGCGCTTCCCCCAAACTCCCTGGAACTTGCGGCACCTTCGCCAATTCCTCTGGTGGCAATTCATAGAGGTTTTTGTCCATTGGCTCGCCTGGATCAATCTTGTTTTGGATCCCGTCCAATCCAGCCATGAGCATTGCCGCAAACGCAAGATAGGGATTCGCCGCCGGATCCGGTGGCCGATACTCCACGCGCCTGGCCTTTGGACTCCCGCTGTAGGTCGGTATTCGGATTGCAGCCGACCGGTTCCTAGAGCTATAGGCCAGATTAACCGGCGCTTCGTAACCAGGCACGAGTCGCTTGTACGAATTCGTGGTCGGATTGCAGAATGCACATAACGTAGGCGCGTGTTTTAGGAGTCCACCAATGTAATATAACGCCATTTGGCTCAAGCCCGCATACTCGTTGCCCGCGAACAACGGCTTGCTCTTTTTCCAGAGGGATTGGTGAGTATGCATTCCACTGCCATTATCGCCATACAGTGGCTTTGGCATAAACGTCGCCGTTTTCCCATGTTTGCTGGCGACGTTTTTTACGACATATCGATAGACCATCATCGCGTCAGCACTCTTGACCAGCGTGTCAAAGCGGTAGTCGATTTCAGCTTGCCCGGCCGTCGCAACCTCGTGATGATGCCTCTCGATTTTCACGCCGAGCTCCTCCATTATCAGGCACATCTCCGTGCGCAAATCCTGGAAGGAATCCGAAGGTGCAACTGGAAAATATCCCTCCTTGTGCCGAATTTTATGCCCCAAGTTTGGCATCTCATCCCGTCCCATGTTCCATATCCCCTCCGCACTGTCCACACTGTAAAACGTTCCGTTTGCCTTGCTGTCATATTGAACATTGTCGAAAACAAAAAACTCAGCCTCCGGACCGAAGACTGCCGCATCCGCCACACCGGTCTTCTGCAAATACTTCTCCGCCCTATGGGCGATTCCCCGCGGATCGCGATTATATGCCTCCTTCGTTCCGGTTTCAGCAATCGTGCAGGTCAAACTCAATGTCGGCACGCTGCAGAACGGATCAACAAACGCAGTAGCAGGATCCGGCATCGCGAGCATGTCGCTCGCCTCAATGCTCTTCCATCCACGGATTGAGGACCCGTCGAATCCCATGCCCTCATCGAAGCACTCTGCCGTCAACTCGCGCACAGGGACGCTGAAATGCTGCCAGCTCCCAAACGTGTCCACGAATTTAATGTCCACCATCTTCACGCCCTGCTTTCGGGCCATCTCAATTACGCTTTTCGCAGTGCTCATGATTTGTGTGCTGACTTTGATGGTTGGCCCAACGACACCTTAGTTCCTTTGCCGAATAACTCCGAAATGGGATCCTGAACTACACGGCCTCTTCGCCTGTTTCACCCGTACGAATCCGAGTGACCGAATCGATCGCACTCACGAAGACCTTGCCGTCCCCAATTTTTCCCGTTTTTGCCGCTTTAATAATCGCCTCGACAGCGGCAGAAACCTGACTTTCGGCCAAAACAATTTCAATCTTGGTCTTAGGAAGAAAATCGACCGCATATTCGCTGCCTCGATAGATCTCGGTGTGTCCTTTCTGACGGCCGAATCCCTTTACTTCGCTAACGGTCATCCCTTCTACCCCAACACCAGCCAAAGCCTCCTTTACGTCTTCGAGTTTGAAAGGTTTGATAATAGCCTCAATTTTTTTCATATCGGAGCGCGTGTTCTGGCGGATATTAGCAATCAACATTCGGCTGTAAATAGGAATCTAAGAATTCTGAAGAACCGCGCTTGACGTCGCGTCGATATGTAGTATTAGTTGTTTCGGTTTAGGCACCAGCGGAAGTCAGTAGCTGTGCTGAATTTGTTCTTTGAATTAAAATGATTTCGAATGTTGCTTGGTACAGGCGCATTTGGATATTCCCCCTAAACCTCAGTTGTACTTATTCTGAAAACTCCCCGGGCTTTCTGGTCACCCTCTGACTCGGAAGCCCGGTTTTTTTTATCCGCGACGGGCGGTCCCTCTGGCAGTATTCCAAGAGGAAATCATTGTTGGCTCGCTCCGGCACGAATCCATTCGAGGCTCGCTGAAATACACAATGTCACCGTTACAGAATTCGGATTCGCTGGTCCCCAAACTAAGGGGGATTCAACAGACTCAGATACGACGAGCGAATCTCTGAAAAAAGTTTCGAAAAATGCGGTATTGGCGCAAATGTTCGGGACCGTGAGTGTTGCCGGCAGAATCGGATTAAGCACAGCAGATCTCCGCCGCCAGAATCCAGTTGCCAAATTGAGGCCAAAGGACTTAAAAACATAAACAGTCCGTACCTGGTTACCTTAATAAATTGGGATAGCAATTCTTCCGCTCTCGGCGCTAAATGTGTCTCGCGGCTTTTGAATCTCACAAAACGCAAACTAGCTCCAACCAACCTCAATTTCGTAAAACTCTGACGATGGCCTTTTTTGCAGATAAACCGTTGGTAGCCGCAAGGAAATCTTCTCCATCCGCGCGGATCGAAACCGGAGATCCGTCCTCGTCTCGCGCTTGTATTGAGACCGGTCGGAGCGAATTGTATTTGTACTTGCTCAAACGGCAGTGAAACACAAGCCATGAATCTGTTTTCGGAAAGAAATGATCGGATTCTTATCATCGATGACAATCCGGCTATCCACGACGATTTCGGAAAGATTCTTAACCCGATCCGTGCGCGGACGGCTGAGTTGGCTACCGCAGAAGCAATTCTATTTGACGAACCGGCAGATTTTGGACAGCGCCTAAGCTTTCAGATCGATTCGGCATACCAAGGAAAGGAGGGTCTCGAGATAGTTCAGCGGGCTGTGAAAGCTGGCCAACCGTTCGCCATGGCGTTCGTGGATGTGCGGATGCCTCCTGGATGGGATGGCGTTGAGACCGTAGCGCGGATCTGGAAAATCGATCCGGACCTCCAGGTCGTCATTTGCACCGCTTACTCGGATTATTCATGGGACGAAATTGACCGGACAATCGGAAGATCTGACAATCTCGTGATCCTCAAGAAGCCGTTTGACAACATCGAAGTCCTCCAACTGGCCCATGCGCTTACAAAAAAATGGCACCTCACCCAGCAAGCCAACTGCAAACTAATCGATCTTGAAGAGATGGTCGGGATTCGAACCAACGAACTTCAAGACTCCAATGAGAGTCTCAAGCGAGAAGTCGAAGAACGGAGCCAGGTCGAGGAAGCATTGCGTGTTTCGGAAGAGCTTTTCTCGAGAGCATTCCGCGCCAGTCCAATTCCTATGGCGATCGTGACGTTGGATGAGGATCGTTATGTGGATGTGAACGACCGATTCCTGGATATGAGCGGCTTCTTGCGGGACGAAGTAATTGGCCGGACTTCAACGGAACTTCAACTCTGGGTGGATCCCGAGGCACGCGCTCGTCTTTTCGAGGCGCTTCAAAACGATAAATCGGTCTCGAACTTCGAGTGCAAGCTCTGCACAAAATCGTTTGAAATCAGGGAAACGCTTGTATCGCTCGAACTTTTTTCGCTGCGAGACAAACCGCATCTGTTGACGATTACTCAAGACATATCGGACCGGCTGAGACTTGAAAACCAATTGCGCCACGCGCAAAAGATGGAGGCTGTCGGCAAGCTTGCAGCGGGAGTTGCCCATGATTTCAACAACATTCTTACTATCATCCAAGGATACGCGAGCCTTGCCTTGAATTCCGAATTACCCGATTCCGAGACCAGGAGTTCCTTCACTGAAATCCTCAGCGCTGCTGAAAGAGCCGCAACTCTGACCCAGCAATTGCTCGCATTTAGCCGCAAACAAATGATACAGCCAAAGGCGCTGGATCTAAACAAGTTGATAGAGCAATTAACGAGCATGTTGAACCGCGTCATCGGTGAAGATGTTCACCTGATAATAAAGCGCAAGTCGAACGTGCCACCTATCATCGCGGACTCGGGAAATGTCGAGCAAGTGGTAATGAACCTTGTTCTGAACGCGCGCGATGCGATGCCCAAAGGAGGCACGCTGATCATTGGAACGGAAGTGATCGATGTGGACGGATCCTATGCGAAACGGAATCCTGAGGCCATGTTGGGCCGGTTCGTTTGTTTGAGTGTGACGGATAGCGGGTGTGGAATGGATTCCGCTGTTCAAAGCCGCGTCTTTGAGCCGTTCTTTACAACAAAGGAGTTTGGAAAAGGGACGGGAATGGGCTTGGCGATGGTGTACGGTATTGTGAAGCAGCACGAGGGTTGGATCGACGTGACGAGCAAACTGAATGAAGGATCGACGTTCAGAATCTTCCTGCCTGCCGGGGAGGGAGACCTTGTCGAGTCGGATGCTCCGCGACCCTCCTCCGCGACTCCACCCAGTGCAGGCGAGCGCATTCTAATCGTTGAGGACGAGAAAGGAATCCTGGACTTGGCGAGGAGAGTACTTCTCCGAAGCGGGTATCAGGTTCACGGGGCTCCGGATGCGGCTCATGCATTGCAGATCTGGAGCAGCTTTGAGGGAAACTTCGATCTGCTTCTAACCGACGTTGTGATGCCTGGAGGCATGTCGGGAAAAGATTTGGCAGAAAAGCTGCGCTGCGAAAAGCCGCGTCTCAAAGTAATCTTTACGAGCGGCTATGGCGTCAACGTTCTTGGCTCTGAGTTTGAGCTAGTGGACGGACTAAACTATTTGCAGAAACCCTACCGAGCGGATCTCCTCATCCAAACCGTTCAGAATTGCCTCGATTCGGGTTAGCTCGAAACAATTCCAGTTCTGGACTGCGGAAGCAGAAGTTCAAGAATCCTAGGGCGCGCGACGGATATCCGCTTGTACGTTGCCATTTCTTCCGGCATCGTCCGCAGAGCCCGCTCAAACGACGGAAGAACTGACGGATCATCCCGGATCTCTCTTAAGGTGCGGACAACGATTCGAATTGCGAACAGAACCCCACCGCTATCCGGCAGTGCTACGAACGATTGATGCTCAATCCTAAGCCAAGCTTCGTCAAGGTTCACCGACGTGTCGAGGAGCGGAAGCTTTCGATCTGGATGTTGGTTCAGTTCAGGTGAACGGCTGATTCCCCAATTGAAACGTTCCCAGGACACGCCGGGTTTTAGATTTGCCAGAAACTGCTCTATCCGCTTTCCGAGCGTTTGGTTCAATCCGGGGACAATTCCGTGAATCTCGGATACTGATCTGCCAATGTGGGAAGACAAACTCCACGAAGAGGGAAAACAGACACAGCCTCCGCAAAGGCGGAATTCTCCGCCAGCGACAGGTTTGAGGAGCAAAAAATCCGGTTCCAATACGGTCCCGAGCTCAAGACATCGGCGCAACGGTGAATCGTTCTCGACGAACCTATCAAATCGGTTTGAAGGAAGTGACTGTTGCGCTCGCACAAGCTCGATCGTTTCGTTCAGTAGCGGAACTCCTTCGTCCAACATAGCGGCATACGAGTGCGCCGCCGATGCGAGCCAATACCGGCGTTCAGCGATGTTATCGAAGTAATCGGAAGACGGAGCCAAAAACCTGGCAATCTCCCCACGGTCGAACAGCATGTGGAACCGGTAGCGCTCATTAGGAAACAGTGAAGCCAAATTCATATTACTAAGTACTAAGACCTTCCGACTGCAATAAATGAGAAGGAGGAAGTGACTTCTTCCAGCGCTTGGAAAACGGCACGTAAACGGCGATTCGTCTCATATCCTTCGCCTCCCATCCACGCTCGCAATTCGTCGCACGGAATTCAAGCGCACAGTGGACACATTATCGCGAGTAGAATTGAGCCTTTTCATCCGCAAGGTGATGCACGATGCTGGCAAACAACTCTCGACCCAAGATTGTAATTATGAAGAATCTCCCGATAGGCATTCTCGCAGGTTCACTGCTTGCATGGAGTTCGTTGGTCATCGTGGCCCAAAACAACACGGCTCGCCTTTCGATTTCAGTTTCGGAGGAAAGCAACGCAACACCAATCCCTTTTCGAATCCATTTAAAAGGAGGCGATGGAAAACCTATCCGACCCCCTCAGTTTCCGTTTTTTCGCGATCACTTTGTTTGCGATGGAACCGCTGAACTCGAATTGCCCCCCGGCGATTACCATTACGAGATTGAGCGCGGGCCCGAGTATTGGCGAGACTCCGGCACGATCAAGCTTTCGTCGGAGAGACACGAAAGACTCGAAGTGCGTCTAAAACGCCTCGCGGACATGAGTGAAGAAGGGTGGTGGCCGGGCGACTTGCATGTACATCGGCCTGTGGGAGATATCGCGATCCTGATGAAGGCCGAGGATCTCCATGTCGCCCCGGTAATTACGTGGTGGAATAACCGAAACCTGTGGGCGGATCAGCCGTTACCTGCGAACCCAATCGTGCGGTTTGATGGGAATCGGGTTTATCAAGTAATGGGTGGCGAGGACGAGAGGGAGGGAGGGGCCTTAATGTACTTCAATTTGAACGCGCCCCTCGCCATTGAAGGCGCGGATCGTGAATTTCCTTCTCCGATGAAATTCCTGACTGAGGCGCGGAGATACGAAGGCGCTTGGATTGATATTGAGAAACCATTCTGGTGGGACGTTCCGGTCTGGTTGGCGAGCGGTGAAGCGGATTCGATAGGACTTGCGAATAATCACATGTGCAGAACGCAAATGTATGAAAGTGAGGCTTGGGGCAAACCCCGCGACACAGGGCGTTTTCCGCCGCCTCGAGGCAATGGATTCTGGACGCAAGAGATATACTACCAGATTCTCAATTGCGGCCTTCGCATTCCTCCGTCGGCCGGCAGTGCTTCAGGGGTGCTGCCAAACCCGGTTGGCTACAATCGCGTCTATGTGTATCTCGGAAAGGAAATGGATTACACACAATGGTGGAAGGGGTTGCGCGCCGGAAGATCCTTCGTGACAAACGGCCCTATGCTGCGATGCAAGGCCAACGATGAACTTCCCGGGCATGTGTTCACGACGAGCAACGATGGCGGAGTTGAAATTGATCTTCAGGTATCCCTGTCGACGCGGGATCCGATCGCTTCAATCGAGATCATCAAAAACGGTTTAACTGTCAGATCAATTTCCACAGAAGAGCTGAACGGAGGCAAGGGACTCGGAAGGCTTGCGTTCTCGGAGAGCGGCTGGTTTCTGGTTCGCGCTGTCGCCAACAACTCAGAAACGTTTCGTTTCGCCTCCACCGCTCCGTTCTACGTAGAGATTGGAACGAGAAAACGCCGGATCAGCAGGTCTTCCGCGCAATTCTTTCTGGATTGGGTGCGCGAACGTCGCGCCCGCATTCAACTTGGAGATACTCAGCAACGTTCGGAGGTCGTGGAATACCACAATTCGGCTGAAGCGTTCTGGATTGACTTGGCCGGGAAATCGAATGCCGATTAAACCCGCAGACGCGAGGACAACAAAATCGCCGCGTTTTCGATCAATGATTTTCTAATAGGCCGGCTGCACCCCCTCTAAAAATCCCTGCAATCTCCGGAATCGCGTCGGATGCCTCAGTTTTCGGAGAGCTTTCGCCTCGATCTGCCGGATTCTTTCTCGCGTGACCTTGTACTGCTTGCCGACTTCTTCAAGCGTGTAGAGATACCCATCTGCAAGACCGAATCGCAGTTCCAAAACGCGGCGCTCTCGCTCAGTCAAACTCGTCAGGACGTCACGCAGGGTTTCTCTCAATAAATTGTAACTTGTAGTTTCTGTCGGATTCTCCGCACCTTTGTCCTCGATGAAGTCTCCGAAATTTGCCTCCTCGCTATCGCCCACCGGTGACTGCATCGAGATTGTTTGCTGCGCCATTTTGAGCAGCGCATTGACCCGTTCGACGGGTATGTGCATTTCATCTGCAATCTCCTCCGGAGATGGCTCATGCCCCAATTCCTGCATAAGCTGCTTCTGCACGCGCATCAAACGGTTGATCACTTCGATCATATGCACCGGAATACGAATCGTGCGGGCTTGATCAGCCAAAGCACGGGTGATCGCCTGACGAATCCACCAGGTTGCGTAAGTGGAAAACTTGTACCCCCGGCGATACTCAAACTTCTCCACGCCCTTCATGAGTCCTGTATTTCCCTCTTGAATTAAATCCAGGAACGAGAGTCCACGGTTTGTGTATTTCTTCGCGATGGAAATGACCAATCGGAGATTCGCTTCCACCATTTCCGTCTTCGCCTGGTGGGCTCGGGCAGTCGCTCCGCGCAGTTCGTTGTATGACTTGAGATAGTCGTCCACCGGCATGCGCACGAAATTCTCTAATGCTCTGATCTTGCTCGTTTCAGCCTCGATCCCGGCCCGTTGCTGCGCCGATCTTCGGAGACGTTTCAATTCCCCGATTGCGCGGAGACTGATTTGAAACTTGTCGTGAATATTCTCGGTGACGAGTGTCATTTCTTCGATCACCTTCTGCTTGAAAAAGAACTGCGGAAATGACCGCCGAAGTCCCTGATCAAGCCGCTTGAATTCATTGAGAAACGCTTCGCGCTTTTTCGGTTGCGCGGACTTGCGCCATTGCGCGTACTTTTGGTCCACGGATTGATCACACGTCCTGACTTTCTTCAGGAGTTTACGCAACTGTTTCAGATGCTTTTCGCGGCTTGCGATCTTTTGATCGATAATCACTCGATCAAATCGTTCCTTAGGGGGCTCGGAAATCAGCTTTTCAGCCAGCGCGATATGCTCCTTCCCGGAGAAGCCCATCCCGTAGATGATCTGCTGCTGTTCCCCTTCCGCCTCTTCAATTCGCTTGCAAATCTCAACCTCTTGCTCGCGAGTCAGCAGAGGAACGCGTCCCATCTGCTTCATGTACATCCGAACTGGATCATCCAAGATGTCCAACCGGCTTGGTTCCTCCTCTTCTTCAGGCTCGGCGGGTTTCGCCTGCTCAACCTCTGTATCGTCAACGATTTCAACTTCGAGGCTCCGAAGCCGCACATGCAACTTGTCAACTTCCTCCGGCGTTACTGTCCCTTCCGGAAGTACCTCATTGATGTCGTCTGTTGTTAAGTAACCTTGCTCCCTGGCAAGCCGAAGGAGCTCCTTCACGACAGCAGTGATATCAAAGCCATTCTGCCGACCCGTTGAAGGTTGAAGTTCCGCCTTGGACTCCGACGGCTTAGAAGAACGACTCGCCGCTCGAGCCTTGTAATGACCGTTGACTATCTTCCCGTCGCGCGAGCGGGTTTTTCGTGTCGCTGAAACCGGCTCACTCGAGCGTAACGTTCGCTGGGTTCGGTCCTGTGCCACTTTCGCTCCGCGTCTGGTGCGAGTTCTCAAAGTCAGGCTGCCAACGGTCTTTTTTCTCTTCGACTTAACCATAGTTGTTTGGTCCTGCAGAAAGGTGAACAAGTATGAATAACACCTCGCGGTGTTGCTTGCCAACTGGAATTCGCAGATTGAAGCGATCCACAGACTCCAAAAAACCGTTTCCACTCACATTCGCACGTTGGATCAAAGTGTCGATCAACCCAATCGACCTGAATCATTGACTCTCAATGGTCCATAATCCTTCAAAAACAAGTCAGAATTAATCGCCTGGATCTTGAATGTTCCGAACAAGTAAGTCCTTATATGTTTATGATAAACATATTACGACGTTTAAAATCGCCAGATCGGCATTCAATGTTTCACGGACAAGACCACGTCATAATTGCATGCGGCATTTTCTGATTAGGCAAGGCCTCGAATCGAGATAGCGTAGGAAACAAACTTGATCATCCAGAACTGATGTGTGACCGTTCACTAAAAGTGGTCCGGAGTGTGAAAATCGTGCAAGTTTCGTTTCCTCCCAAGCAGCGCCTTGGCTTACATTCTTAATTCTTAAAATGTCAAAATCGGTTTTCCCTCTTTCAATTCTTCCGTTAGCAGTATTGCTGCTGACAGCATGCCAGACGGCAGCTCCCCAACAGCCTGAATCCCCGACTACATTCTCCCGGTCGAAACTCACTGAAGTTGATTCAACTATAAGCGGTGTAATAAGTAGCAATCAAATCCCCGGAGGTGTTCTTTGGCTGGAGCGGAATGGTTCTGCGTACCAAAAGCCTTACGGTTACCGAGCACTCGAACCGAAAAAAGAACCGATGACGATCGACACCATTTTTGATGTCGCGTCGCTCACGAAAGTGCTCGCCACGGCACCGTCAGCTTGCCTCTTAATTGAACGCGGAGAAATCCAATTAGAGGCTCCGGTGACAAACTACATACCTGAATTCCAAAAAAATGGAAAAGGAGCGGTTACCGTTCGACACCTGCTAACGCATACCTCAGGGCTTCGCCCCGGAATCGGGGGGAGACCTCCGTGGTCTGGATACTCGACGGGTATTGAACTTGCTTGTGCCGAAGAACTTGTGTCTCTTCCCGGCACTGCTTTCCGGTACAGCGACATCAACTTCATTGTTTTAGGGGAAATCGTACGGCGCGTCAGCGGGATGACCTTGGATCAATTTTCCGCCCGCGAGATTTTTAAACCGCTGGGAATGAGCGATACCGGTTTCAATCCTTCGGAGACGAGAACGTCGATAATTGCGCCTACAGAAAGAGTCGAGGGCAGAGTACTTCGAGGCACCGTGCATGACCCAACTTCGCGCCGGATGGGAGGTGTGGCCGGACACGCTGGTCTTTTCACCACCGCGACCGACATTGCCCGTTTTTGCCGAATGATGCTCAACGGTGGAGAACTGGATGGAATGCGCATCTTCAATCCAGAAACAGTTCAATTGATGACGAGCGTGCAATCACCCAAGGAGATTCGGAGTCGGCGAGGGCTCGGCTGGGACATCGACTCCGGTTATAGCCGTCCCCGAGGAAAGATTTTCCCCTTGGGCTCTTATGGCCACACCGGTTTCACGGGCACGAGCCTTTGGATTGATCCGTTCTCGCGAACGTTTTGGATCTTCTTATCAAATCGCGTTCATCCTGATGGAAAAGGGAACGTCCTGCCTCTTCAAGCCGCGCTTGCTTCAATGGTTGCGGAAGCGGTTACGGGTTTCAATTTTGCTTGGGTCGAAGGGGCTCTCGCTCCACTGCCCAAGGAAGAAGCGACGGAACGCGAAACTCCGTCAATACAGACATCAATAGTTCCCGTGCTTAATGGGATTGATGTACTGATTCAAGAGGGATTTTCGGCTCTTCAAGGTTTGCGGGTCGGTCTCATAACCAATCAAACAGGTACTGATCGCAATCGGAATTCAACAATTGACCTTTTATCGAAAGCCACGGGAGTTAAGTTGGTCGCGCTTTTTAGCCCTGAACACGGAATTCGCGGCGAGAAAGATGAAAGCGTGGAAGACAGCATTGATTCCAAGACCGGTCTGCCAATTTATAGTCTCTATGGTGAGGCGCGGACCCCGTCTCCTGAGCAACTCGCGAATCTGGACGCTCTGGTCTTCGATATACAGGACGTCGGCTGCCGATTCTACACTTACATCTCGACTTTGGGTAATGCTCTCGAGGCCGCTGGAAAGGCGCGACTCAAGGTCTTCGTGCTCGACCGAGTCAACCCGGTAAATGGGATTGACGTCGATGGACCCGTTTTGGATGGCGACACAAGCTTCACGGGATTTCATCCTATTCCGATCCGGCACGGAATGACCGTCGGGGAGCTGGCAAAAATGTTCAATGACGAGCGCGGGTTTGGAGCTAACCTCCATGTGATTCCGGTTCGCGGATGGAGGAGAGAATTATGGTTTGACGAGACCGGCCTGCCTTGGACAAACCCCTCGCCCAACATGCGAAGCTTAAATGAAGCCACCCTCTACCCGGGTGTCGGACTTCTCGAAACGACGGCACTCTCTGTAGGACGCGGCACGGATACTCCTTTTGAAGTCGTGGGAGCCCCATATATCAACGACGTGCAACTCGCTGCCGAATTGAACAGACTTAATCTCTCCGGGGTTAGGTTCATACCGGTTCGGTTCTCTCCAAAATCGAGTGTCTTTCGAGGCGAGATCTGCTTGGGGGTAAATATCATCGTGATTGACCGTGAAATTTTTCGACCTATCGATGCCGGGATCGCAATCGCCCAGACCGTTGGCAGGTTGTTTCCTCGGGAGTTTGATATCGAAAGATTCAATCGGCTGCTGGTTCATCGAGCCACGGTCGAGGCGATTCGTGCCGGAAAACATCTGGACGAGATTCGTCTCGGTTGGGTGCCGGATTTGGAGAGATTCATGAAACGCCGCGCTTCGTTTCTGCTGTATTGATTCGGCCAGACTGAGGCCAGCGCGCCCCGTCTCGCCGTCAAAACTTGATCGTAAGCTGGACGGCCACCAACTGTTCTCCCTGCTGGATCAGTCCATTCTGGCGGCTGAGACTATATTGAAGCTTTCCCTGGAGATGCCGGTCGAACCTGTAGCCCAGGGCCGATTCAATTCTCCAGATATCGCGATCCCATCGTTCTTCACCCCCAACACCGTTTGGCACCTTGTTGAAGAACTGCTGATTCCAACGCAGAGCTCCGTAGAGTTGGGGTCGGATCTTGTATCTCGCCTCCAGATAATAGCTCAATGTGTCGGCGTCTCCCACATTCGGAACCTCGAACCGCGAGGCAAATGCTTCGGCCCAGAACTGCCAATGACGCCATGAATAGCCAATGTCATGCCCGATTGTCGTTTGCTTGAAGCTGCCCTTCGAAGGACCTCCGGGAGATAGTGGATCTTCAGGCGGCAACAAATACGCGCCGTGGCTGAACGAAGCTCCGATATTCCAGGCCGCGTTCGGACGATACCCAAGCCGACCGCTCACAACTGGATAATCCCAACCATGACGGGTTGCGTCCCAAGCATAAGGACGAGACGACAAAGCAACATTCTTTATCTCAAATGCATACTCAAACTTATCAACAAGGCCAAATACAGATCCACCGCTCGTGTAAGACGGTCCCCAGATTACCGGGATCCAGGTTGCTCTATTATCACCCAACGCACGATTGCGCCTCGCAAGAAAATTTCCAGGCCCCGTTGGAGCTTCGTGGTCAGTAACAATCACGACATTTTCATACGGAAGCGGAGCGTTGATAAACGGATTCTCCCACGACAAGTGACGCGATACCCAATTTCCAACCACGGTGGCAAACTTCCCAACCTGGAAATTCACCCGGGGATCATCGAATGGCGTGTATCGAAGAAAATACTCATCCAACCGAACATCTCCGTCGGATCTCGAACCCGGGTCAAATCCACGGTCAAGGCGCAGTTGTGCAAAACTGTAGAAATGATCGCCCAGCTTCGTGTCGAGAAACATCGAAAGCCTTGGATTGAAGAAAACCTCGTCATCGCTGAAAATCAATCCCGGCGGGCGTTCATCAATGTAATAAGTCTCCAGATCGATCAAGCCGCTGAGATCGCTCCGAAACCATCCGTCGCGGGCTTCGATGAATAGTGCATCATCCAGATTCTCAAGCCACTCCGTCTGTGCCACGGCAGTAAACGCACCTTCGAGAACAAGTGCCGCGAGCCCAATTGTTTTCAAGTACTCTTTCATACGCATCCATTTCGGGGGTGAACGTCCAGGAGTTTATACGCTTGAACCGGATTAGAGAACCCTTTTAGCGAAAGCTTGTCGAGCGGCTCGACCGCGATCCATTCATTGGCCTGTTTCTTCGTCGTATCATCGATCACGACTTCGTTGCGTCCGGCTTTGCTGCACAGGCGCGAGGCCAAGTTCACGCGTTCGCCCAATACGGTGTAATTGAGCCGATCACTCGAACCCATATTTCCTGCCAGCGCGGGTCCCGAAGCGACGCCAATGCCGACCTCGATCTTGTAACGCGAAGATTTGTTCAGCTTTTCTCGCTCGCGAATCATCTCAAATGCGCAACGCGCCGCGTTGTACGCATCGTGGCCGTAACTCTTGGGCGCGCCGAAGATCGCCATTATCAAGTCACCGACGAATTTGTCCACTACTCCGCTATGCTCGGCAACGACGCGCGTCAGCGGAGTAAAGTGTTCGTTCAACATCCGAATGATCTCGTCGGGATCCATTCCCTGGGTCAGCGCTGTAAAACCGCGTATATCACAGAATAGAACACTCACTTCACGTGTTTCTCCACCCAGCTTGACATTGCCCTGCATGAGCTCCTCGGCAACGGCCTTGTCCGAAACTTTATCGAGCACGCTTCTGTACTTCTCTTTGAGCGCCAATCCATCCGCCATTTCGTTGAACGCGCCAGCGAGCCGGCCAACTTCATCTCGACTCCTGACTGCGACCTTGACCGAGTAGTTTCCACGCTGGATTTCACCGGTTCCCGTCACGAGTTCTTGAATTGGAACCGACAATCCGTGCGAAAGATACAGACTCAATCCGAACGCGAACAAGAGACCGGCGCCGCCAACCGACAAAACTTTCAGACGGCTCGCACGTTGCAACGCGAGCTTTTCTTTAAGCGAATAGACAAGTACCTGAAACGCGGCGGGAAAATTCGGACCGGGCTGAAGCTCCTGATGAAAGACCCGGTACGGCTCATCGTTCAGCGTGGCACTGAAATCGTGTTCGGAAGGAGGTGTCGAACTCAAATGCTGACCTAGCATCCGCGCCAAATTCGTTCGAATCGAGGGTTCGATCTCCTTCACGAAGAATTCGTCCGCAAGCCAGACCCCCGCTCGAACTGTATCGCCTCGGCTTGTTAGCGCGGTCGCTCCCGCACCGGCATCTTGACCGTCCCCAGCCCGGGGTTCCGCGTATTCCGGCACCGGAAAAGCGATCGCCAATGATCCAAGCGTTTCATCGAATCGAACATCGACGATCTTCGTGATGACAACGGAGACAAGTGTCCGCAACCCATCTCTTTTTGGCGGTGCGAGAAAGCCAACTTCCTGATTGCCCGGCATCGACGCGCTAACCGATGAAAGCGTCTCCTGAAGGTATTTGTTGCCGTCGCCTTGAAGAAACCCCGCACCGGTTCCATCTGGCGGATTAAGCACCTCATTCTTCGCTCCAACGAACCGGAAAAACGCCGATTTCAATGCGTCTGGATTCATCTCATCTGCGCGCAGCAATTCACGCAGTTCATCCTCCGCGGTGAGGTAAAGGATCTCCGTTACAGCCTGTAGATCCTCCTTGTCTTGATTTTCAACGGCTTCCAAATACCGCAGCATAATCTGCCGGAGCCGCACCGACCGTGAAAACGAATAGCATTTCGCTCGGGCATTGCGATGCCGCTCGGTTTGCACGTCCCGGAAGTGAGCGACATTTAACCTGGTCAGCTTTTCAAGAGCATCTTCAAGTGACTCCTCGGATAGTTGCTGAGTCACGTAAAGAGTTGCCCCGGTGACTCCAACGACAACCCCCACCATAGCCAGAAGCAGCTTGGACCGGAAGTTTAGGAATACGCTGGATTTCAAGAGTTATCGCTTGTTTTTCGGAGCAGATGCACGCCTGGGGTTTTAGAAACCCACTAGTGGCCGCCGTCAAGAATCACTTCCACGGTTTCCCCCTCTTTCAAGCTAACCGGCTTCTCCCACATAGTCCTCCGATTCAGCCAGGCATTCACGGTGTAATTCCCGGCAGGGAGTTGATCGAGACGAAAATTTCCCTCCGAGTCGGATAAGGTGAAGTGCGGTGTCTCCAACACTAGAATCGTCGCCTGCATATGCTCGTGGATTTCGCAACTCAATTCAACGACACCCGCCTTATCGAAAACGACCGATGGAGCCTTTTCATTCTTCCGATAGCGACCCAGGTCGAGGACTTTCGCCTTCGAATAGGAAAGCACATTGTGGTACTCATCGTCGAAATTTGGAAACGCAATCGACGAACCCATCTGCACAACAACCAACCCTGGTTCGAACTGGAGATTCTTTTGCCCCATTTCTACCGTCTTGGCAGCTTCGTCCTGACTGATCTCCGGAAAGACTCCAGTCAGATAGACGACGGCAAGAGGCGGGGAAGGGCTGTCCGGCGTCTGTGCTCTCGCAAGTTGATATCGGGCATTAACCGGTCTCTTCGACTTAGCCGGCGGAAGGTTCACTTTTCCAATTATAGTTGCCCCTCCGAATGTAGAGAAAGACAGCGCGCAGGCGAGTGCGCTCGAGAGAGCCCAAGAATAAGTGCGCTTCATAGTCGATTTCCTTTAGGTGACCGAACTGAATTCATCTGTTCATGAAAAACGGCGGCATTTCGAATGTGTGCGCCAGACTATATTCAGTCTTCCCGATCGAGACCAAGAGAAAACCGCTCGCGAGCTCGCTCTAGATCCAACCGCGAAGTCGGTAGTAATGCCACCCGATCCATTCGTGCAAGAACAGATCCAGTCGATGAAGAGTCCCGGATTTCGGGATTGGACTATATGGATGCCTATTCCCAAGGCTGCTCAGCCCGACAAAATCGCAGGCGACCGGTTCCACATGAATTCCCACTTTTCGAAACAGCGCCTCTGCGCGCTTCATATGATAACCCGAAGTAACCAGAATCAAACGTTTCCAACCGTGCTTCTCCGAAAGAGTCAGGACCTGAAGCGCCTCCTCGCGTGTATTCGCGGCCAACTCGAGTCGAATAATGTTTTTCGGAGGCAAATCCCAGTCTTTGAACCATTTTCCCAACAATTCAGCCTCGGTCCATTCCGAAGCATCGGGACCGCTGGAGAAGCCGCCACCGCCGCCGATAATCAGTGTTGGCGCCGTTTGACGCCGAATCAGTTCCATTCCAGCCAGAATTCGATCGATAGCGTCTCCCGAGTCAAATCCAAGAGGATCCAATTCTGATCGACTCAGCATTCCTCCTAGTACCAAGACTGCGTCGGCACTGGTCTCATTATTCTGTTGGCGTCTCGCGTACGGTTGCTCAAGCGATGCCAACAGACGATTTGGAATGGATGTGCTCCCGAAGACGAAAAAGATGATCACGACACCACTGCAAAAACTGGCCTTAAGCCGTTTTCGCTTCACGATGAACCATACTGCCAGAAAAAGATGGATCGCCCAAAGGAGCCCTACCGGTTGAAAGAGTGGTTCGAGGAACTTCGTCATTGCCGGGAAAACCTACGAACTCCCCGCAGGAAAACCTAGCGGAACTGTGGACTCTTTTCGCTCGCTGTTCGATCCCGACCTTGTTTCAAGAAAGTCGGCAAGCCGAATTACGAGTAAATCAAATCACTCAAGAGATTCAGAACCGAGGACGAATTGGTGTTGGCCTGCACACCGAGTGAGCTCAGGGGATTTGAAAGAATGTAATTCCGCGCGTACAACACGGCATCCTCCGCTTCTTGAGTATCCGTGATCTCAGCGACTCTCGAGTGATCGGCGCCAATTCGGCCGCGAGCAATGGCGTCCTGAGATTCCTCAGAAGCTTCCGCCGCATCCCGGTTCTGCGTGAATTGATTAAGTGGCTTGGCAAGAAACCCACCTGCCGGATTTAATAGACTCCCGTGCCCTGCAGCTTGCGAGTTTGTGTGGATGATCATATCAAAAAGGTCTTTCTCTAAACAAATCAGCTCTTCAATCCCGAGTCGCTGCCACTTTTCGCCGTTTCAGTTTGCAGCCAGGATGTCGCAGCAGGTCCAATGCCATCACCATTTCACCCAAAAACACATAGGCTTTTGCGTCCACTCAGGTAAATGCTGCCAAGGAGCGCAAGGTTCGAACGGAAAAAAGCGCCATTCAATTTTGGCACCCCTTTCCCGTTTAGAAGGAGTCCGATTTGCATGCAAGCGCCAAAAGATTTCGGAGTGCTGCGCTTACACTTTTACCCAACGCCGAGTTCGGGAAGATCGTTCGACGGCTTCCAGAACCTCCTGATTCCTGAGTCCATCTTCGAAAGTCGGTTGAACAGATTTTCCGGCGACACACGCATTAATAAAATCCGCCACGGCATGCACGAACGTGTGCTCGTATCCAATAATGTGCCCCGGAGGCCACCAATTGCCCACATAAGGATGGATGCCACCCGGCTGTGTCACGAGGATATCACGAAAACCGTGGCGGTCCGCCGGCAGCGTATTGTCGTAAAATTGAAGCCGATTCATGTCTTCCAAATCAAAGACAAGACTGCCCTTCGATCCGTTGATCTCAAGTGTGATCTGATTTTTTCGGCCAACCGCAAAGCGTGTCGCTTCCAAACTGGCAATTGCTCCGTTGCCAATACGCCCGATGAATAGAGCCGTGTCGTCCACCGTAACGGTTCCCATTTTTCTCGTTGCGCGGGCGGAGAGTCCCTCTTTTCGAGCTTCCTTGTCTTCGATAGGCCGTTGTTTGATGAACGTATGCATCATCCCGCACACCTCTTTGAATTCACCCACCAGATAGCGAGCCAAATCAATGATGTGAGCGTTGATGTCACCGTGCGCGCCGCTTCCGCTGACCTGTTTGCGCAGGCGCCACACAAGCGGGAACTCAGGATCGGCGATCCAGTCCTGGGCGTACCGAGCCCGGTAATGATAAATCGTACCCAAATCGCCGTCGGTTATTAGTTTCTTCGCCATGACGATGGCTGGGATTCGGCGATAATTCTGACAGACCATGTTCACGATCTTAGCCTTCTTCACCGCAGCGACCATCGCCTTTCCCTGCTTCGCGTTCAGAGCGAGTGGTTTCTCGCAGAGCACGTGTTTCCCAGCTTTGGCTGCCGCGATGGCAATCTCCGCATGCACATGATTTGGCGCAACGACGTCGATGACGTCAATCTCGGGGTTATGGACGACATCCCGCCAATGGGTGGAGCCGTTCCGCCAGCCCCATTTCGCGATTCCCGCGGGTACGACTGTCGTCGCCTCACCGCGGCAGCCACAAATCGTGTGCAAGTCGATATCAGCATTCAGCGGGAAGAAATGAGGAGCCTGGCGCCAAGCGTTAGAGTGCGCTTTGCCCATGAAGCCACAACCAATCAATGCCACGCGTAATGTTCTCCGTTTTGAACTCATAGGATCTGAATTTAAACTGTTTGTTGAAATAGACTTGGAAGAATTTATGATTGCCACGAGGATCAAGTCAATGAATGACTTGCATTTAGTGTTGCATAATCTTGGCTGAAATCCATGCGCCGCGAAAGCTACGTCGAACTCCTCCTGCGTGAGTTCAAGCGCCTGAAGTCGCTCGCCGACGGCGCGATCTCACAGTGCTCGGACGAGCAGTTTTTTGCGGCGCCTGCGCCGACGGACAATAGCGCGGCAGTCATCGTCAAGCACGTCTCCGGGAATTTGGTGTCGCGGTGGACCGATCTGCTCACGAGTGATGGCGAGAAGCCCGACCGGAATCGTGACTTCGAGTTCGATATTTTGCCCGAGGATAGCAGAGCGCGACTACTTGATCTGTGGGAGCGCGGCTGGAGCGCTCTTTTCGCGTCGCTGAGTTCGCTGACCGACGCGGACATGACTCGCTCGATCCGGATTCGAGGCGAGGCGCTGACGTTGCTGCAGGCTGCGAATCGGCAGCTCACGCACTACAGCTACCACGTTGGCCAGATTGTTTACGTCGCGAAGCACTCCCGCGGCGAGGCGTGGAAGACGTTGAGCATTCCGCGCGGCGGTTCAGCCCAGTTTAATCAGCGACCGACAGCATATGTCCCAAACGCCAACCAGGCGCTAGAGTGAAGGCGCAACGTTGGGCAGGCAACTGATTCGAAAACGCTTTTGAAAACGTCTTATTTAGCCGCGGAAATCGCCAAGGCAGTCGAAGGGAAGGTGCGGGGAGACGGCTCTGTCCGCCTAAGTGGTTTCTCAATGGCCGATTCCGCGCAGCCCGGAGATCTGACTTTCGCCGAAAACCCGAAATATTTTGCCCTAGCCGAAGCGAGCGCTGCAACGGCGATCTTGGTTGACACGGAGTTCGAATTCACGCGAAAGGTACTCATACGAGTAGCGAATGCACGAGTCGCGTTTGCAAAGGTTTTGCCTCTCTTCTTTCCCGAACCCGTTTTCGAAGCAGGCATTCATCCAACCGTAGTTACCGATCCGTCCGCATCGATCGATCCGACGGCGCACATCGGACCGCACTGCCACATAGGCGCGAACGTACAAATCGGAGCGCGTGTCGTGCTGGAGGGTGGAGACTCGATCGGCGCTGATTGTCAATTGGGAGAAGGCACGCACTTGTTTCCGAACGTAACGATTTATCCCCGAACGCAGATCGGATCTTGCGTGAGAATCCATGCCGGTTGTGTGATCGGCTCGGACGGTTTTGGCTATGTCTTCGATTGCGGTATCCACCACAAAGTTCCTCAGATCGGTAATGTGGAGATTCAAGATAACGTAGAGATTGGGGCGAACGTCACAATTGATCGCGGAGCTCTCGGTTCGACGATTATAGGGAAAGGAACGAAAATCGACAACCTGGTGCAAATTGCCCACAACGTTGTGATCGGCGAGAACTGTCTAGTGGTTGCGCAGGCCGGAATCGCAGGCAGCACAAAGCTCGGCAGTTACGTGACTCTCGCGGGCCAGGTCGGGCTGGCCGGCCACCTAAAAATCGGCAATCGTGTTACAATTGCAGCCCAATCCGGGGTAATGCATGACGTTGGGGACGGTGAGAAATGGTTCGGCAGTCCTGCTCAACCGGACCGGAAAATGAAGCGCCAACTTATTGCGGCACAGCAGTTGCCCAGCCTCTTGCGGCGGGTTAGTGAGCTGGAAAAACGCATTTCTCGTTTGAGCGAAGCCACAACAAATGAACAGGCGGACGGGAACGTTGAGAGAAATTCGACTTAAATGGCTATTGACTTGAGGTCGGCCTTTGATAGTTTCCTCGGCCTTTGATGATGGGTTTTGAATGAAAACACTAGTGCCGAAAATAAATCTGGACCAGAGAAAGTGGCACGTGATCGACGCAGATGGGGCCGTCCTGGGGAGGCTCGCTGTTCAGATCGCCAACGTCTTGCGCGGGAAGAACAAACCGATTTTTTCCCATCACTTGGATGCCGGCGATTTTGTAATCGTGATCAACGCTGACAAGGTTCGCCTCACTGGGAAAAAAGAGACCGACAAGCAGTACATGACCTTTTCCGGATGGCGGGGAGGGGAAAAATACACTTCGGTAGAAAAGATTCGAGCCCGACATCCAGAACGCCTGATCACTCACGCTGTGAAGGGAATGATTCCTAAGAATCGGCTGGGGCGTGTGCTCCTAACCAAGTTAAAGGTTTACAAAGGAGACAAACATCCACACTCCGCGCAGGAGCCGACGCCGCTCACCCCACAGAACTAAACTTTGATTGATTATGGCAGAAACCTCTGAATTTTTGGGAACGGGCCGCCGAAGAACAGCGGTCGCTCGAGTTCGCCTTGCTTCTGGATCTGGAAAATTCACCGTCAACGGGCGTCCGATGGAGAATTACTTCCCCGTTGATTCCCAGCGAACAACTGTGACGCAACCCTTGGTCCGCACCGAGACAGCGTCCAAGTTCGATGTCCGTGTGAATGTTCACGGAGGGGGCCTTTCGGGACAGGCGGGAGCTGTTCGGCACGGGATCGCGCGGGCTCTTCTGGAGGCCGACGCAAATCTCAGACCGACACTCAAGACTGAAGGATTTTTGACCCGCGATCCCCGGAAGAAAGAACGTAAGAAATACGGGCAACCCGGGGCTCGCAAGCGCTTTCAATACAGCAAGCGTTAATTTGGGAAGCTCTTTTCCAAAAGGCCCCGCTGAAAGATCGGCGGGGCTTTTTGCTTTTGTTCCCAACGGCGGTTTGCCCAGGCGGATTTTCAGGATGACAGCCGTTGAGGGAAACCCTGGTAGAAAGAGATCTAGCGGTTCGGAATACGACAAACATCACGATGAAGCAGGTCCGAGTCTGTGTTGTGGGAGCCTCTGGCTACTCTGGAGAAGAGTTGGTGCGTCTGCTCCTCCAGCATCCACGGGTGCAACTGGCTGCAGTCACGTCGCGTCAACACGCGGGCATGACTGTCGCCCAAGTCTTCCCGAAGTTCGCGAGTCATGCAAAATCCAAGGCGCTGAGGTTCACTGATTCAAGCACTTCCGACATCGAGAATCTCGCTGAGATTTTTTTTCTCGCATTGCCGCACGGTGTAGCCGCTGAGTTTGCGGTCCCCCTCGTTGAGCGCGGCTGCAAAGTCATCGACCTGAGCGCAGATTTCAGAATTCGTGACGCTGCCGTTTACAAAGAGTTTTACGGATGCGATCACCCCGCCCCCGGTCTTTTGCAGAGGTCCGTTTACGGATTGCCGGAGGTTTACCGTGAACAGATCAGAACCAGCTCTTTGATTGCATCGCCCGGTTGTTATCCGACCAGCATTCTTTTGCCAACACTTCCCCTTTTGAGAGAAGGCCTGATCCGGGCTGAGGGGATCATCGCGGATTCCCTGAGCGGCGTTAGCGGCGCCGGCCGGAAAATCGAGGCCGGTTTTCTTTTCGTTGAGTGCAACGAAAGCGCGCGTCCTTATAGTGTGCCGAAACACCGGCACCTCTCCGAAATTGAGCAAGAGCTCTCGGTCGCGGCTGGAGGGGCAGTGCAAATTCAATTCACACCCCATTTGATTCCTTTGAATCGCGGGATTTTGACGACGCTTTATCTTTCGCCAAAAGAACATTTCAAGAGCGACGCCGAAGCGGCGGCGATTGGTGAACAAATTAGTCGCTGCTACGAATGCGCTTACGCGAATGAACCGTTTGTGCGTCTTCTCGACGGAAACGCGCTGCCGGACACGAAGAACGTCGCCGGCACAAACTGCATCGAAATTGCCTGGCGCTTGGACATCCGCACTGGACGGCTGATCGTCATGAGCGCCGAAGACAACCTTGTCAAGGGTGCGAGCGGACAAGCCGTGCAGTGCATGAATATTCTGTGCGGATTTCCAGAAACAACCGGCCTAAGCTAAGCGGGGACGGCTTCGATTTATCGGGCGATAAAACCATTTAAAGAACTGAAGCGGGTTCACCCAGTGAAACAGATTTGAATGAACCTCACTCCGCGTGAAGGAAAAATGAAGACACAGAATTGGGACGAGATCGAAGGTTCCGTCACAGCCCCGCTTGGGTTTTCCGCGAGTGGCGTGTTTTGCGATATCAAGCGACTCGGAACCGGCAAAGGCTCAAACCGGGGGAAAAAGCGCGATCTTGCGCTGATCGTTTCCAGCTCACCCGCGAACGTAGCGGGGATGTTCACAACTAATCAAATCTGTGCCGCTCCGGTCAAAGTCTGCCTGGAGCGAGTCTCGCGGGGCCGAGCGCAGGCTGTCGTAATCAATTCCGGAAACGCGAACGCATGCACCGGGAAACAAGGCATGCGGGACGCCGTTCGAATGACTGCGGTTGCCGCAAAGATTCTCGGATTGCACTCCGAGGACGTTCTCGTCGGATCGACGGGACGCATCGGTGTCACACTCCCGATGACAAACGTGGAAAACGGAATCGCGCTGGCGGCTCCACTGATTGGATCAACTCCAGCCCATTCGGACCAAGTGGCGGAAGCGATCATGACGAGCGACACGCGGAAGAAGCAAATTGCCATTGAATTCAAGCTGGGCGGCAAGACGGTGCGAATGGGAGGAATCTGCAAGGGCGCGGGGATGATCCAACCAGGAATGAGCCCGACCGCGAAACGACCGATGTCACTTCCTGCTGGAGGACTCCATGCAACGATGCTCTGTTTTCTTACGACAGACGCGCGAGTCAGCGCGAGGGTTCTGCGCTCAGCCCTGCGAGACGCGGTCGCTCAGAGTTTTAATCGAATCACAGTGGACGGCGACATGAGCACCAACGACACGGTGCTCATTCTCGCCAACGGACAGGCTGGAAACGCACCGTTCGCGGCGGCAGGCGGTAACAAATCGTTGGCGAAGGGTTCCAGGGCAGTGAGTCAAAACTCACTAGGGCGGGATGCAATCGTTTTTCAGTCCGCTCTGAATCACGTTTGCCTTATGCTTGCCAAAATGATCGTGCGCGACGGAGAAGGAACGAGCCGTTTTGTCACGGTCCGTGTTTCCGGAGCGAAAACGCTTGCGGACGCGGATGCTGCCGCTCGCGCGGTCGCGAACAGCGCGCTCGTCAAGACAAGTTGGTGTGGAGGAGATCCGAATTGGGGGCGCATTATCGATGCCCTCGGTTACTCGCCGGCGGTGATCGTCGAGGACAAGGTCGATATCGGTTACAGCGCCCAGGGATCCACAAAACGTGCATACTCTCTCAAACGGGGGCAGCCCACAAAAACGTCTTTCAAAGAACTTTGCGCTCTGGTGTCCGGACCCGAATTTGTTTTGCATATCAACCTTAATCTTGGCAGCGCCGGCGCGGTCATGTACAGCACCGATTTGACGGAAGAGTACGTGGAATTCAACAAAGGCGACGTCAGCGATCCGGCTTCACTCGGCGGATGATCTTGAGAAAGAAATTGAGCGAGGTCTCCCAAACAGAAATTACAGCCGTTGCACATGCACCGCTTCCATCCCAACCGACAGAAATGCAAGACCTGATCTCCAAAGCCGCCGTGCTGCTAGAGGCATTGCCCTACATCCAACGGTTTCGGAGCCAAACTTTCGTGGTGAAGTACGGCGGCAGTTTCATGGATTCTTCCGACCCAGCCATCAGAAATGGAGTTGCCCGAGATGTTGTTTTTCTCGAGGCGGTTGGAATTAATCCCGTGGTGGTTCATGGAGGAGGCAAAGCGATCACACGTGCTATGGATAAGGCCGGATTGAAGGCGTCGTTTATTCGAGGCATGCGTGTGACCGATCGCGCTGCCGTCCACGTCGTCGAACAGGTCCTGTCCAAAGAAATCAATCCGGAAATTGTGGGCAGAATCAACGCTCTGGGAGGCAAAGCGCGCGGTTTCTCAGGCACAGATATTTTTACGTGCCGCAAACTCGAGCGCGGCAGTCCAGGTGAACCGGACACCGATTTGGGTTTTGTCGGAGAGGTCATCTCTGTGAATACCGAACCGCTGCGTGAATGCATTCGCAGATGCATCACTCCGGTGATCAGTCCGACTGCGCGCGACGAGAATGGGAATATTTATAACTGCAACGCCGATGTGGCCGCCGCGCAAGCGGCTATCGCTCTGAAAGCGAAGCGACTGGTTTTTATGAGCGACGTTCCCGGTTTGCTTCGTGATCCTCAAAATCAAGAGTCCGTGATTTCTCACCTTCGAATCGACGAAGTGGACGCGCTGAAATCCGCCGGGATCATCGACAAAGGGATGATTCCAAAAGTGGATAGTGCCGTCGCGGCGCTTCGAGTGGGTGTGGACAAAGTGTCATTTGTGGATGGACGGTTGGATCACTCCGTTCTTTTGGAAATCTTCACCGATCAAGGTGTCGGCACCGAAGTGGTATTATGAGCCCCGCACCATCAATCCTTCGTTGTCGGAATCTTCATGCTTTGTGCTTCATAAAAGTGAAACCATCCGTGACTAGTTCCAATTCGCGATGAAACATATT
Organism: Verrucomicrobiota bacterium; assembly: GCA_027623095.1. Taxonomy (GTDB): domain Bacteria; phylum Verrucomicrobiota; class Verrucomicrobiia; order Limisphaerales; family SIBE01; genus JAIPJX01. Next base: position 3,249 of record JAQBVM010000032.1, on the reverse strand, counting down.
GTCCCATCACCTCCAGCCATCGTGCAGAATCGTTTCTCCGCCATCCAGGAGATGTTCCACAAGCATGTCATCCCGAGCTATGGCCGGTTCGATCTGGTTTTGAGCCACGGATTGGGTTCCTTTGTTTGGGATGTTAACGGAAAACGTTACCTCGACTTGGGCGGCGGAATAGCGGTCTGTTGTTTGGGCCATGCGAACCCGGAGATCACGGAGACACTCATCGAACAATCTCGAAAGCTGCTTCACGTTTCCAACCTTTACTATACCGAACCGCAAGGTCGGCTCGCTGGAGAGCTGGTCAAACTAATCGCCCCGGGCAAATGTTTCTTTTCCAACAGTGGCGCCGAAGCCAATGAAGGACTCTTCAAACTGGCTCGGAAATTCGGAAATTCTGACGGCCGGTTCGAAATATTAACCGCCCTGAATTCGTTTCACGGGCGCACCTTGGCCGGTCTGGCGGCAACCGGACAGGAGAAGTTTCGAAAAGGATTCGAGCCGACAACGCCTGGCTTCAGACACATTCCCTTTAACGACCTTGGCGCTGCCGAGAAATCGTTGTCGCCCGCGACGGTCGCGATCTTAATTGAAGGAGTGCAGGGCGAAAGCGGCATTCTTCCAGCGACGCCGGAGTACCTGCTGGGCCTTCGGAAACTGTGTGATGAAAAGAACTTGTTGCTCTTAATGGACGGGGTGCAGTGCGGCCATTTTCGCACGGGTCGATTTCAGAGTTTTCAAAGGATTCTGGAGAATACCGCGAACGGCCGGGCGTTTCTTCCAGACGCGATCTCAATGGCGAAATCGCTTGGAGGAGGTTTTCCGATCGGTGCGTTCTGGGTCCGGGAACCCTACGCGGACGTTCTGGGTCCGGGCACACATGCATCGACCTTCGGCGGAACCCCACTCGGTTGCGCGGTCGCATTGAAGGTCCTTGAGGTCATTCAGCGCGATCGCCTGGCGGAGAATGTTCGAACCGTCGGTGAGTTCCTGAAACAGGAACTTCTGCGCATGAGCCGAACATATCCGGGCGTCATATCATCGGTCCGGGGACTTGGACTGATGATTGGCTTTGAGCTTCAGCCAAATATTGCCAGTTTCAAAAACTCGGAGAAATCGCCCGGACTTCAGTTTGTAAACCGCCTGCACGAAGCCGGGCTGCTAGCTATACCGGCTGGAACAAATGTCGTGCGATTGCTGCCGCCGTTGAACCTTCAGCGCTCCGAAGCTGAAGAATCCATCGGTGTTATTAAATCGGTCGTGAGCCGCATCAGTTAGGCAACCCCCATGGCGAATGAACGAACCCATCGACCGGAATCCTCTCACAATGCCCATTAAGTGGGCTAGTATCAGACAGTCGAGATCTGCGTCCGATCCCAGTTGCCCAAGGAACCAAAATCTATGAATCACTTGCTCAAAATCGAAGGTCTATCCCAGACAGCCATCGAAGACATTCTCTCCGCTTCCACCAAACTAAAGGCAGAGCGCGGGAGGCATCAGGAACAAAAGCTTGCCGGCAAGACTTGGGCCATGATTTTTGCCAAATCGTCCACACGAACGCGGGTTTCGTTTGAAATCGGCATTCGCGAATTAGGTGGAAATGCTATTTTTCTCAACGCGAATGACATTCAATTAGGCCGGGGTGAACCGATCAAAGATACGGCTCGAGTTCTTGGCCGGATGGCCCACGGCGCGGTGATTCGAACTTTCGCGCAAAACGACGTGGACGAGTTCGCTGCCTTTTCCGGAATCCCGACAATCAATGCCCTGACCGACGACGAGCATCCTTGTCAAATCTTAGCCGACCTCTTCACTTACCGCGAACTGCGAGGAAGCATTCAGGGAAAGACCGTGGCGTTCATTGGCGATGGCGCATGCAATGTTTCAGTCTCGTGGATATTCGCCGCAGCCGCACTCGATTTTCGGCTGCGAATCGCCGCGCCGATTGAATTCCAACCTTCACCTGAACTACTCAACCGTGCGAAAGGAGACGTCGTTTGTTTTGTGGATTTAAAGGAGGCTGCGGCCGGTGCGGATCTGCTTTATACCGACGTATGGGTCTCGATGGGCAAAGAGGTTGAAGCAGCGGAACGTCTTGCCCTGTTGAAAAAGTACCAGATCAACGCGGATATCATTCAGGTCGCGCATCCGAAGGCTCCCGTTATGCACTGTCTTCCCGCGTATCGAGGCAACGAAATTGACGAACCCACATTCGAAGCCCATGCGGACACCATTTTTCGGCAGGCAGAAAATCGGTTGCACGTTCAGAAAGCGATCTTGGAGTGGTCCGTTTCCTAGCGGACGATCGCATTGCTTTGTCTTCTGAGATTGGATCAAGTCTCCTCGAGGCCCGGGTTGCGAGCCTGCTTTTCAAATGCGACGTTTGGAACTCCGTTTGATGTTGTCCGCCGCGGACTGCCGACCGTAAGGTGCCCCCGGACACCCGGCGGATTGATGTCACCATGACGGCGCGGCGAGCGTACGGAGATTTCAACGACGGCTACGCTGACAACGTTTCCTTGGTGCTGAACCGCAGCGGATGTCTCCCGCACACCCATCCAATATCGAATGGAAGTGGCCACCTCCTCGAACGATTGGCGGCCACGTCGAGCTCTCCTCGGCCCCGGGGGCCGGCACGCGCATCCAAATCAGCATCCCGCTGCCGGGCCTGCACGTTGACGCTCAGGCCTCCTCTTTGATCGCGGTACGTTCGCATTTTCTCCATGAATCCCCCGTCCATTGAGGACACCGCTTCGGATGAAAACACCGATTCAGGCACGTTCCTCGTTTTGCCTGGGAGGGTTAGACTTCTCAACCCATTCTTCGGCGGATTCCAGGGTTCGGCGGGAGCCTCACCCTCCCATTTTCTGGGTAACCGACCCACCCCTGCACCCCTCCCGAGATGGGATCTGAAAGCGGCGCGAATTGCCGGGCTCCCCTCCTTGGAGGGGCTGGGGGTGGGTTCATGGTACCGATTCGCGTCCAAATCTCGGATGTGATCGCTCTCCATGAACCATGATTCCCAGATGGACAGTTTTCTGTCGTATATGCGACACAAAATTGTCCATAGAGTTCATGGCACCGATTCGCATTCATCTCATGAACGTTTTTCCTACCCATGAACCAACCCACCACGTCACCCTTGATCCCGTTCGTTTGATATCAAAGACGGCGCCTACCGCCTTCTGCGAGCGGCGAAATGAAATTATGGGAAAGGTGGCGGTTTGAAAGTGTGTTTTCTTCGGCTGGATTTTC